>CAISVF010000045.1 GCA_903888765.1 uncultured Verrucomicrobia subdivision 3 bacterium
CCAGGTTGGCGGAGTTCTCAATCAGGTTGGTCGGGGTGATTGTGCCGTTGATCGTAAAATTGCCCAGGGAAAGATAGGTCAAACCGCCGGCATTAGTTGTTATATAGCCGCCGGCAAAATTGCCGCTTCCTTGCAAGACCAAATTCAAGCCATCGCTGCCGGTCTGCACATCCACGACTCCGGTCAGTTGATCGAAATATACCCCCCCGCTGAACAGGGTGTAACCTGCACTTGCCCCCCCCGATTTGCGGAAAGTGCCGTCATTGTGGAACACTGTGCCGTAACCGCCATAGTCGTTGTTAATCGCCTGATCGCATTGCACATCCCACAAGCCATGGTTGTTAATCGTCGTGCCGGGATTGAGATTATTTCCCCCGCCCCGAAGCCTTCCGCCGGCCCAGACCACCGTGCCATTATTGGTGACCACCGTGTTTGGTAGGTCGTGGTCGGCGGGGCCATTCACCAGCAGGGTGCTGTTGGTTTCGATCGTCACAAAGGCTGCGCTGTTCCACACGCCTGCCTGCCAGGTCAACCCGCCATTGATGACATTCGGCCCGACCAGGTTGGCGGAGTTTTCAATCAGGTTGGTGGAGGTGACGGTGCCGTTTATCGTGAAATTGCCCACCGAGAGATAAGTCAATCCGCCGACATTGGTCGTGAGGTAGCCGCCGGTAAAACTGCCGCTCCCTTGCAAAACCAGGTTCAGACCGCCATTGCCGCTCTGCACATCCACCACCCCGGCCAGTTGATTGAAATAAACTCCTCCGCCAAACAATGTGTAACCCGCACTCGCTCCCACCGATTTGCGGAACGTACCGTAATTATTAAACAGCGTACCATACCCGCCGTAGTCGTTGTTAATCGTCTGGTCGCATTGCGCATCCCACAACCCGTGGTTGTAAATCGTCGTGCCGGGATTGAGATTATTTCCCCCACCCCGAAGCCTTCCGCCGGCCCAGACCACCGTGCCATTATTGGTGACCACCGTGTTGGGCAGGTTATGGTCCACCTCGCCGCTCACCGTCAGGGTGCCATTGGTGGCGATGGTAAGGCTCTCGCCACTAAGATAGCCGCCGGTCCACGTAAGCCAGCCGCCAAAACTGCTGTTGCCACTCAAGCTGCCCCCGGCCAGCACCGAGTTGGAAGTAGTCACCGACCCGTTGAGCGTGATCGTGCCGCCGGTCCAGAGATTGGTGCCCGCTCCACTAAAGACGGAATCGGCCGTGGCGGTGTAATAAGCGCCTAAGGCCAGGGTGGTCCCTGCGCCGGCGATAAACTGTCCCGAACTGGTACCGCCGTTATTCAGACTGACCGTGCCGCTGGCGACCTCTAATAGGCCGGAGTTGTAAAACTGGATGTTGATGGCGGTGGTGCCGGTCGCCACCGATTTGCGCACGAGCCCGGCGTTGTTGAAAAACTCATTGCCGTAACAGGCGCACGCAATGGGCTGGTCGCACTGCACATTGACCACCGCACCGGCCAGATTGTTGAGGCTGCCAATGTATCCGTAATTGCCGTAGTAGTTGTAAATTGTCAACGCCCCCCCCACCCAGTTTATCGTCCCGGCATTGGTCAGGGCGCCGTAGATCGGCAAGTTGCCGCTGCCGTTGATGGTCAGCACGCTGTTAGTGGCGATGGTCAGGGTGCTGCCAGGATTGAGCTGACCGCCCGTCCAGTTCATTGGCCCGTCCAAGGTTACGTTTCCGCTCAGGCCACCGCCGTTGAAATTGAATACCGCCTGCGAACCAACGGTGGCGGTTCCGTTGATAGACAGCGTCTGCCCATTCATCACAAAAACCTGGGTATTCACGTTCGCCGCCGCGCCCAAAACGAATCCCGCCACCGATGCGGTTGTATCTAGCGCCACCGTGTAATTGCCGTCTATGTTAATGATCGCTGTGTCGTCGGCGCCGGGCACCTGGCTGGGACTCCAGTTGGTCGCCACACTCCAATTGCCACCCAGGGGATTGATCCAGGTGATGGTGGTGGCATGCGCGAGGCTTGAGAGAAGTAGGAAAATTGCAATCAGCCAACCTTGACCGTGGTTACTTTGGGTTTTCATAAATTTTACCAAACGGCTTTCATTCTAAGGAATGGATAAACGGACGTATCCTTTTAAATTTGTACTATATCGGTTGTCTGATTACAAGAAATTTTACTTTAACAATAAGAAAACAATATTAAAGTGTCAATGTTGGATGCCGATAGCTTTTAAATGTGATGGCGTTCAGCGATTCCGCGAGAATGTGGAGCATTCCAATTCATGTCGGGGTGATAAGGTGGTTTCGTCATGCTGAAGTCATACCCATTATTCGGCCAGTACGGAAAAGCGCTTCCATTCGCGATCATGCAAAATTGTTTCGCTCGCCGGCGAAGTCGGCTATACCAAGCGTATGAAGCTAATCGGTGTCATTTTGTCAGGTCTCACCTTGGCATGGTCTGCCATGACGGCTCCACCACACACCGCGTTGCCTTCAGCAGTGGTGCCGGATGGGTTCGGGGTAAACATCCACTTTACCGATGCGCGACCGGGCGAATTAGAAATGCTGGCGGCAGCGGGTTTCCGTTGGGTGCGCATGGATCTTATCTGGTCCGGAACGGAGAAGCGGGCAGGGGAGTATGATTTTTCCGCTTACGACCGATTGCTGGCCGCGCTGGAGGTCCGAAAAATACGCGCGTTATTCATTCTCGATTATGGCAACGCGCTTTACGAAGCGGAAAGCGCCGTAACGACGGAAGCAGGCCGC
Source organism: uncultured Verrucomicrobia subdivision 3 bacterium (assembly GCA_903888765.1). Classification (GTDB taxonomy): domain Bacteria; phylum Verrucomicrobiota; class Verrucomicrobiia; order Limisphaerales; family UBA11358; genus UBA11358. The sequence continues at coordinate 2,748 of CAISVF010000045.1, forward strand.
CGTGCTTTTTCGCGCTGGGCCGGGGCGGCGGCTTTCCACTTCCGCGGACATGGCATTCTTTGGGAGATCTGGAATGAGCCGAACGGCGGATTTTGGAAACCGAAGGCAAACGTGGATGATTACGCCGCGCTCGCGCTCGCGGCCGCCAAGGCCATTCATGCCGCCGCGCCAGGCGAAGCCGTCATTGGGCCGGCCACCTCGGGAGTGGACCTGAAATTTATCGAAGGTTGCTGCAAGGCTGGTCTGCTGGATTGGTGGGATGCGGTTTCGGTGCATCCTTATCGTCAATCGGTGCCAGAAAGTGTGGCGGTCGATTATCAGAAGGTACGCGGGTTGATTGCGCGCTATGCGCCGAAGGGGAAATCCATTCCGATTCTTTCCGGTGAATGGGGTTATTCCAGCGCATGGCAAAATTTCGACGAGGTCTCCCAGGGGCAGATACTGGCGCGCCAGTGGCTGATTAATCTGGCCAACCACATTGGGCTCTCCATCTGGTATGACTGGCACGACGACGGCACGGATCGGTTGGAGCCAGAGCATCATTTCGGCACGGTTACCCACGCATATCACGCCGGCGGATCGCCGGTTTACGAGCCGAAACCCGCATATCTGGCCGCGAAAACATTGACTTCTGTGTTGCACGGTTTTCAATTCACCAAACGGATCGCGCTCGGCAAACCGGACGATTATGCGCTGTTGTTCCAAAAGGGAGACGCATTACGACTGGCAGTCTGGACCACCGCGCCCAAGCCGCAGCCGATGCAAATTCCCGCCAGTCCGGGCCAATTTGAAGTCATTACCCACACGGGTGAGCATGGCGAACTCATCCTCGCAAACAAGGGACACTTGGTGTTCACGCCCACGCATGCGCCTGAGTATCTCATTGCGCGCAAATCCAATCAGATCCTATATGCCGCCCCGGAGGTGCAGCCCTTGCAAGCCCGGCTTGGGCTCGTGGGGGGCAGCACTTTCGTGGTTCAAATCGAAAACCAGAGCGATGCTGCCTTCAGCGGTAGCCTGAATCTGACGCCATCCGCCATCCGCAACAACTCCGGACAACGCGCGATCAAGCTGAAGCCGGGCGAAACTTCGAAGTTCCTGAATTTCGCCATCGCCCCCTCGATCAACCCGGAAATCCGCGCAGGCCTCCGGATCGCAAGCGAAGGCTCGGTGATGCTGGAACTGCCCCCGCGCCGGTACATTCCTTTGGCTGAGACTATTTTATCGGCGAGCCGGGTGGTTCCGGATGGCGACGCCAAAGTAACATCGCAGCAAACCATCGCTGTTTCACTCTCGCCGGAATCATTGCCCGATTTCCATTCGCCGATCGTGAAGGTGAATTTTCAAGCTGAGGAGGGCTGGAAATTTTTCCGTGTCATTCCGGCACCGAGTCAAACCCGCGAAATCCCGGGCACGCCGTCCGGGTTCGGAATTTGGGTTTACGGCGATGGGCACCCGGTCAGTCCGCGTGTGCGTATCGTGGATGCGGCCGGGCAAACGTTCCAGCCTGCGGCTGCCACGATTGACTGGACAGGCTGGCGCTATCTCGAGTTTGACTTCAAGGCAGCCGCCGGGCACTGGGGCGGGGCCGACGATGGGGTGAAGCATTTTCCGATTCACTGGGACACCCTTTTTCTAATCGACAATGACTCCCGACAGCAATGCCAGGGCATGCTCTACCTGGCTGCGCCTTCGCTTATCTATCAGTAAGGACGGAGAAAACCCCCTGGTTTTTTATGCGGTGCCGGAAAATGGGCCCTGCGACTATGGCGAACTTACGCGGTAGAAACGCGGGACACCATTCGTCGCCGTCAGGTCGGTAAACTGGTATTGGCCGAATCCATTATTGGTGAGCGTGGCAAGCACCGTCCAGTTGGTCGGTGATGACAACAGATTCGTGGCGGACAGGACGGTGAAAGTGGTGCCTTGATGGTTAGTAAAACCAAACTGGAAGGCCCCGTTGTTCAATATCGTGAGGCCGGTGAGAGTTGGCGGAGTGACCGGGGCTGCGTTCTGTGTGATGGGGGTGGCCTGTCCGAATAAAGTGATATTGGCGGTTCGGCTGGTAGCCAATGAGTTGGCGCTAAAGTCTAAACTGACCACTCCGTTGCTGGTTCCGCTGGCGGTCAACCATCCCGGGTCAACCGACAGGGCGAATGGGGGAAGCAGATTTACGCTGGCGGGCAGCACTGAGGAGAGAAGATCGCTGCCCGCTGCTGCGCCCTCTAACCTGCCGGTGGGATCAATAAAGGCACGTGGCAGTTCTTTGATGGCGTTGTTGTTGGAATCGGCGATATAAACGTTACCCAAACCATCCACCGCGACGCTTTCCGGACGATTTAATCCCGAGGCAACCAACGTGGTGACGGTGCTGTTGGCCGCTGTCCATTTCTTGATGGCACCATTGAAGGTGTCGGCAATGTAAACGTTGCCGGCACCATCCACCGCGACGCCGGCGGGCGCGTTCAGTCCCGATACCAAGGTGGTCAGCGTGTTTTTAGCCGCCGTCCATTTTTTGACCGTGCTGGAGTTGTCAGCAATATAAACATTACCCGCTGCATCCACCGCGACCCCAGCGGGTGAGAAGATGGATACCAGCAAGGTCAAGGCGTTATTCAAGGCCGACCATTTTTTGATCCCGCCGGTATCGGCAATATAGACATTGCCGGAACCATCCACGGCGACCTCCCAGGGGGATGACAGCCCAGAAGCCACCAGCGTGGATACGGTATTGCTCGCGGCTACCCATTCCTTGATCGCGTTATTGCCAGTGTCAGCGATGTAAACGTTGCCCAGGCCATCCACGGCCACGCCAAATGGCGACGACAACCCCGAAGCCACCAGGGTGGATACGGTATTGCTCGCGGCTACCCATTCCTTGATCGCATTATTGCCTCGATCCGCAAGGTAAACATTGCCCAGGCCGTCCACGGCCAGGCTGAGCGGCTGGCTCAAACCGGTAGAAACGAGGGTTGTCACGGGGGCAGGTGCCGCAACATACGTTGAGCCAGCTTGCGTCACCGAAAGCGTCTGGCCGGCGATGGTGAGCGTGCCGGTGCGCGTAGCACCCGGGTTGGCATCGAAACTGAATAGCTCATTCGTGCTGCCCGTGCCATTTTGATTCGCGGCTGCCAGATGCAACCAATCGGCGTTGGCCGAGGCTGTCCAAGTGGTAATGGCAGGGCTCGCAGCAACCGCGATGCTATCAGTGCCGGTGGATGGACCTTCCCATAGCGCGGCGGTGCCAAGGGCGAAGGAAACGCCGGCTTGAATAATCGGAATGGACTGACCCAGCAGCGTGAGATCGGCAGTGCGAGCCGCACCCGTGTTGACGGTGAAGGCTAAACTGACGGTGCCGTTCGTGCTGGTATTGACAGTGAACCATGGCTGGTCGCTGACCGGAGTGAACGGAGGAAGCAAATTTGCTGTGAGCGGCAATACCATCGGAACATCGCTGCCCGCATCGGCACCTTCAAAATGGGTTGCCTGGTTTACGAAGGCGCAGACCAGTTCTTTGATGGCGTTGTTGCCGGCGTCGGCAACGAACAGGTTGCGGGTAGCGTCCACGGCCACGCCGGTAATGCCATTCAATCCGGAGGCAGACAGGGGTGTCACCGTACTGTCAGCCGCCTTCCACATTTTGATCGTATTGTCGCCCGTGTTAGCAATATAAACATTACCCGAGCCATCCACCGCGATGCCCTGAGGATCGTTCCAGGCGGTAGCAGCCAATGTGGTCACGGCATTATTCGCCGCATTCCACTTTTTGACCGCATTATTCCCGCTGTCGCTGATAAAAACATTACCCGCTCCATCCACCGCCAGGCCAGTGGGCCCATTCAATCCCGAAGCAACCAGCGTCGTTACCGTATTGCTGGCTGGTGTCCAGTTCTTGATCGCATTATTACCGGTGTCGGCGAGGTACACCGCACCAGAGCCATCTACCGCCACCCCGGAAGGACCGTTCAACCCCGTGGCAACCAGTGTGGCCAAGACGTTATTCGCCGGAATCCACTTTTTGATCGCGTTATTGCCGGTGTCGGCAATGTACACATTGCCCGCGCCGTCCACCGACACGCCCGAAGGACCGTTTAACCCTGAGGCAACCAGCGTCGTCACCAGGTTGCTGGCTATCAACCACTTTTTGATCGCGTTATTGCCCGTATCAGCGAAGTAAACGTTCCCCGCGCTGTCCACCGCGACGCCGTTTGGATGGTTTAATCCCAGGGCCAGAGTCGCCAGTGGTAGCGGTGCCGGGATATAACTTGAACCAGCTTGGGTAACGGTAAGGGTCCAGCCGGCGATGGTGAGAGTGCCGATGCGCGTGCCACCTGGATTGGCATCATAGGTGAACGCCAAAGTGACGCTGCCGGTGCCACTTTGGTTCGTTGCGCTGAGGTGCAACCAGGAGGCGTTGGCTTTGCCGGTCCAGCCAGTTGTTTCCGGAGTCACCCGTAGAACGACACTGTCAGTGCCAGCCAGCGGCCCTTCCAAAAGGGTGGTAGTGGCCAGGAAGTTAGATCCCAGTTGGGTAATCAGGATGGGTTGGCCAAGCAGATTCAGGTGAGCCGTGCGGCTGGTACCGGTGAAGTTGGTAAAAGAAAAACTCAGCACGCCATTGGTAATGCCTTTAATGGTGAGCCAGGACTGGTCATTGGTGGGAGCGAATGGTGCGAGCAGATTTACGGCAGGGGGCAGCACGACGGGCAAGTTATCAAGGCCAGCCGCAGGCTGTTCCACTTTCGCGGTGGGGTCAATGAAGGCATGCGGCAGTTCTTTTATCGTATTGTTATTATTGTCGGCGACATAAAGGTTCCCCAAGCCATCCACCGACACTCCTTCGGGAAAGCTGAGTCCCGATGAAACCAGTGTGGTCACGATGCCGTTGGCGGCGGTCCACTTTTTGATGGCGGCGTGGTACGTGTCGCTAATATAAACGTTGCCGGCCCCATCCACGGCCACGCCCCAAGGCCGGATTAATCCCGAGGCGAGCAGCGTGGTCACTGTACCGTTGGCAGAAGTCCATTTCTTGATCGCGCTGTTCAAGGTGTCCGCAATGTAAACATTGCCGGCCACGTCCACGGACACGGTTTTTGGCTGGCTCAACCCCGTGGAAACCAGCGTGGTCAAAGTGTTATTGGTGGCCCACTTCTTAATCGCGTTGTTATAGGTATCGGCGATGTAAACGTTCCCGGTGCGATCTACTGCCACTCCACCCGGCTGGTTTAATCCGGACGAAATAAGGGTGGCTAAGGTATTGCTGGCAGCTGTCCATATTTTAATCGCGTTGTGGGAGGTATCGGCGATGTACACATTGCCGGCAGCATCCAATGCCACGCCCTGCGGCGAAAGCAATCCCGAAGAAACGAGGGTGGTCACCGTATTGCTCACAACTGTCCATTTCTTGATCGCGTTGTGGGAGGTATCGGCGATGTACACATTGCCGGCAGCATCCACCGCTGCGCCAGCAGGAAAACTGAGGCCGGAAGAGATGAGCGTGGTTAATGGCACAGGGGCCGCGATATAATTCGGGCCGGCCTGAGTCACGGTGAGCACCTTGCCAGCAATGGTGATGGTGCCAGCCCGCGTGGCATAAGGGTTGGCATCGAAACTGAAGACGATATTGCTGCTGCCGGTGCCACTCTGGTTGCCGGCACTCAGATGCAGCCAGACGTCATTGGCTGTGGCTGTCCAGGTGTCAGTTTTCGGGCTGATGGCCACAACGACGCTATCGGTACCCGCCGCCGGCCCTTCCCAAAGGACGGATGTGCCCAGAAAATAAGGAAGGGCCGATTGTGTCACGGTGAGGGTTTGCCCCGCAATGGTAAGGGTACCGCCGCGAAGATCGCCACCATTGGCATCGTAGCTGAACACAATTGTTCCGCTGCCCGTTCCATTTTGGTTTGTTGCGCTCAGGTGCAACCAGGAGGCGTTGGCTGAAGCCGTCCACGGCGTGCCCGGCGAGCTCATGACCAGGGACACGCTGTCACCACCAGCCGCCGGCCCTTCGGTGAGCGCGGTTGAGCTCAGGTAAACAGGCGCGGGTTGTTGGGTTACGGTAAGGGTCTGTCCGGCGATGGTCAGGATGCCCAGCCTGGCTGCCCCGGGATTGGGGTCGAAACTGAAATTAATGGTTGTGCTGCCCGTGCCGCTTTGGTTGGTCCCGTTGACATGCAACCAAGGATTGTTGGCTGTGGCCGTCCAGATGCCGTTTGCCGGGATCACTGTCAAGGCCACACTATCGCTGCCGGCCGCCGCTCCTTCCGTGAGCGCATTGGTTGCCAGCGCATATGAGGGGCTTTGCGTAACGAAGATGCTCTGCCCAAGAAGGCTGATATGAGCAGTGCGGTTGGAGGTCGTGGAGCTAAAGGCAAAACTTACCATCCCATTGGCCAGGTTGGTGATGGTGATCCAGGGCTGATCCGTGCCGCTGCCAGGAAAAATTGGGGCATTGACCGGCAGGACGGGCGACAAAGTATCACTGCCGGCACCGGCGCTTTCAAATTTGGGGGTCATGTCCACGAAGGCGCGCGGTAATTCATAAATGGTGTAAGAAACCCCCAAGAAATAAGGATAGTACAGATTGCCCGCACCATCCACGGCCACGCCACCGTACATGGCATTCAGGCTGAATTGCATCAGAGTGCTCACGGTGTTACTGGCCGCCGTCCACTTCTTGATGTTCATGTAATCCCGATCGGTGAGGTAAACATTGCCGGCACCATCCACCGCCAGGCCTAAAATCACGGATATTCCCGAGTTGATCAGCGTGGTGATGGTATTGCTGGCGGCGGTCCACTTGCTGACCGCGCCATTTGCGAAAAAGTAAACATTGCCTGCGGCATCCACCGCCAGCGGAGCATCGTAGGATATTCCCGAGGTGAACAGCGTTGTCACCGTATTGCTGGCCGCCGTCCACTTTTTGATCACTTGATTATCATGGTCGCCAATGTAAAGATTACCGGCGCTGTCCACCGCGACGCCTCCGGGAGTTGATAATCCCGAACTCACGAGCGTAATCACCGTATTGCTGGTGGCCACCCATTCCTTGACCGCATTATTGCCGGTATCCGAGAAATAAACATTGCCTGCGGTATCCACTGCGACGCCGGTCGGCGCAGATAAACCCGAGCTGACCAAGGTGATGGCTCCGGCGGAGTTGGCCACGATCTCCTTGATGGCATTATTGTAGGTGTCAGCAATATAGATATTGCCTGCGCCATCCACCGCTATACCGTTGGGCGCGTCCAATCCCGAGCCGAACAAAGCATTCGGCGTGGTTGCGGAAAGGACATAACCCGGGGCAACTTGCGTAACCGTGAGCGTTTGGCCGGCGATGGTCAGGGTGCCCACCCGCGTTGCACCCGGATTGGCGTCGAAATCAAACACCACATTGGTGCTGCCGGTGCCGCTTTGATTTACCGTACTCAAATGCAGCCAGGGGGCATTCGCTGTGGCAGTCCAAGTACCGTTCACCGCAAGTACGACGGTATCGCTGCCCGCCGAGCATCCTTCCACCAGATTGGTTGTGCCCAAGTTCTGCGCTCGCACTCCAGGGAGGAGGAGTAAGAAAAGACAGACAACTCGCAAAGATTCAGGGAGCCGCATAAAATTTATTTATGCCGCAACACGGATAATGTTGCAAACCAATTCAATAATGCCATCCACGCTACCTCGCTGGGAGCGGATGCCAACGGGCATCCGGTAGATCCTGCCCAGGCTGACACGCAGATTACAGCGCCGCTGAACGGGCAAAGCGGATACTTCCGCGTGCACACCGGTGGTAATGAAATTCGCAGCAGTTTGCAGCTATAACCTGTGTTTCACCCTAGGTGGGCTGGCCATTTCGATGATTGCGCAGTGGCTGTTTTACTTGCTATGGAAAACCTCGCTTATGAGAAAAAGCAGCCTCTTTCGGTGCATTGATCCCTGCCTCCACTTTGCGGCAAATTGAACGATAAATTTTGTTTAAAGTAGCCGATTCTCTGGCATGATTCTGTCATCAACCAATCCACACCATGAATTGCTATTGCTCGCTGGTTTGCCTCGCGGGGTTTGCCGGGTTTGTCACCATTGGCTGCGGAAAGGAAATTTCACCCACCGTGGCCGTCCCGGTGATTCCGCCAACGATTGCGAGCCTGACGAATTTTGGCGGCATTGGCGATGGCGTGAAAATGAACACGGAGGCTTTTAACCGGGCCCTGGCGGACCTTACGGAAAAAGGCGGCGGCCGACTTGTGGTTCCGCCCGGCATTTGGCTCACCGGACCAATCCGGTTGCGGAGTCATATTGATCTGCATTTGGAAAGGGGTGCGCTGATTCAATTCTCCCGGGATTATCAATTGTTTCCGCTGGTGGTGGTGGACCTGAAAGGGGAAAAAGAGGTGGATTCCACCTCGCCAATCGCCGGCCAGAATCTCGAAGATATAGCCATTACTGGCGAAGGCATCCTGGACGGCGGGGGCGATGCCTGGCGGCCGGTTAAAAAGGGAAAACTTAACGAGGGCGAGTGGAAGGCGCTCCTACAATCCGGCGGAGTGCTGAATGAAGCAGGCGATGGCTGGTGGCCGAACACCGCCGCCATGAACGGTGAAAAACTGGTAACCAAGCTCCGTGATAGCGCTTCGCTTAATTTGGCGGACTATGCGCCCGCACACTCGTATCTGCGACCTAAGATGCTGCGGTTGATTGGTTGCCATAGAGTCTTGCTGGAAGGAGTCACTTTCCAAAACCCGCCGAATTGGACGATGAATCCAGTTTTGTGCGAGGATGTATCCCTGATAAACGTGACGGTTCACAATGCGCCGTCCGCCCAGAACAGCGATGCCCTTGATCTTGAATCCTGCCGGCGCGCGATCATTCGCGGCTGTAATTTTGACACTGGCGATGACGGCATTTGCCTTAAATCCGGCAAGGATGCAGCGGGACGCCGCATCGGTGTGCCGACCGAGGACGTGCTGGTGGAGGGTTGCACCGTGTATCATGCACATGGCGGATTCACCATTGGCAGCGAGATGTCCGGCGGGGTGCGCCGTATCGTGGTCACCAATTGCATATTCATGGGCACGGACATCGGCTTACGTTTCAAAAGCCGGCGCGGCCGCGGCGGCGTGGTGGAAAACATTTTCATCTCGGACATCCGCATGTCCAACCTCACCCGCGATGCCATCAACTTTAATTTTGCTTACGGCGGAAAATCGCCGGAAGATGACGCTGGTGAAACGACAAATGCCCAGGTGCCTCCGGTCACGGAGGAAACCCCGCAGTTTCATGATATTCATTTCGCGAATGTGATCTGCCTCGGGGCGCAGTCGGCCGTAACCTTGCAAGGTTTGCCCGAAATGCCGCTCCGCAATATCACCCTGAAGAACATTGCCATCCGTTCGAAAAAAGGAGTCACCGTGACGGATGCGGAAAACGTCTCGTTTGAAAATGTGCGCGTGGGTAACCAAACCGGCGCGGCGCTCAAGACCTTGCGGGTAAAAAATTGCCGGCTAGAATTGCAAAAGTGAAGCCTGCCTCTCGATACCGCTGGATCATTTGCGCCCTGTTGTTTTTCGCTTGCACGGTGAACTACATGGACCGGCAGGTGCTGGGCCTGCTCAAGCCGGACCTCTCGCGGACCTTCGGCTGGTCGGAAACCGAATACGCGCGCATGGCTATTTACTTTCAGCTCGCTTACGCCCTCGGGCAATTGGGCTTTGGTTCGTTCATGAACCGGATTGGGATCAAGAGCGCCTATGCGCTGTCGGTCATATTCTGGAGCCTCGCGGCAATGTCCCACGCGCTCTGCCGGACGGTCGGGGGATTTTGCGGCGCGCGCCTGGCGCTCGGGTTGGGGGAATCGGGCAATTTCCCCGCCGCCATCCGCGTGGTCATTGAATGGTTTCCACCCCGCGAGCGGTCCGTGGCCACGGGCCTGTTTAACACCGGCTCGAACATGGGCGCCATTTTTGCGCCGGTTCTGGTGCCGTTGATCGTGGGTGCATTTGGCGGCTGGCAGGCGGCCTTCGTGATGCTGGGGTGCGTGGATCTGGTTTGGCTGGCGTTCTGGCTCAAATTGTATGATGCACCGGAAAAATCCTGCCATGTAAATCCCGCTGAACTGGCGCATATTCACGATGGGGTGGCGGCGACTGCGGAGGAAAAACTGCCGTGGCTGAAGGTGATGCGCTATCGTGAGGCGTGGGCTTATTTCACCTCGTGTATCCTCGGGCCGGTCTGGTGGTTTTACGGTTTCTGGCTGCCGGATTTTTTCAACAAACAATTTCACCTCGACCTGAAGCATTTCGGCTTGCCGCTGGCTTTCGTGGCCATGGCGGCGGCGCTGGGGAGCATCGGCGGCGGCAGCTTAAGTGCCTATTTTTTGAAGCGCGGCTGGCCGTTGAACCGGGCCCGCAAGACGGCTACCTTCATTTGCGCGCTCTGCACTCTGCCAGTGGTGGCCGCGCCTTATGTCTCCAGCCCATGGCTGGCGGCCGCCTTTTTCGGGCTGGCTGGCGCGGCCCATCAGGGTTGGTCCGCCACGATGTATTCCGTGGTCGGCGATATTTTTCCGAAGCGCGCCGTGGCTTCGGTGGTCGGTTTCGGCGGCATGCTCGGGTCGTTTTTATCCATGGGCTTTTTCTATCTCGTCGGTCACGTTTTGCAAGGCGAGGGCACTTATAAAACCATCATGCTCGTTTGCGGCAGCGCCTATCTCGTGGCGTGGACGCTTTTTCATATCGGAGTGCCGCGCATCAAGCCGGTGGTGATCCAGTGAGCATGACGCGGTTAATGATTCCATGAACGACCAGCAGAATAATAATTTATCCACTACCCCGGATTATGCCCATCCCTGGCTGGCGGATCAGGGCAACGGCACGTACCGCAATCCCATTTTATACGCTGATTATTCGGACCCCGATGTCATTCGGGTCGGCGACAATTATTATCTAGTGGCGTCCAGTTTTAACTGCACGCCCGGCCTGCCGATCTTGTATTCCCAGGATCTGGTCAATTGGTCGCTCATCGGTCATGCCTTGGAAAACCTGCCGCATCCGCGTTATGAAAAAGTCCAGCCCGGGTGTGGTGTCTGGGCTCCGGCGCTCCGCTTCCACGCGGGCAAATACTGGATTTTCTATCCCACACCGGATGAGGGGATTTTTCTGGTCACGGCCGATCACCCCGCCGGCCCGTGGTCTGCTCCACATCTGGTGCAAGCGGGCAAAGGGCTGATTGACCCGTGTCCGCTCTGGGACGAGGACGGGCAGGCCTACCTGGTGCATGCCTACGCCGGTTCGCGCGCCGGCATTAAGCACCGGTTGCGCATTTGTCCCCTGGCACCGGATGGCACGAAATTGCTGGGCGAAGGCGAAATAATTTTTCATCAGCCGGAAAAACATCCCACCCTCGAAGGCCCGAAGTTTTTGAAGCGTAACGGATGGTATTACGTCCTCGCTCCGGCTGGTGGGGTTGAGACCGGCTGGCAGGTGGTGCTCCGCTCCCGGAATATTTACGGACCTTACGAAGATAAGATCGTGCTTTCCCAAGGTGATTCCGCCACCAACGGTCCGCATCAGGGTGCGCTGGTGGATACGCCTGCGGGCGACTGGTGGTTTTTACATTTCCAGGACGCTGGCGTGTATGGGCGCATTCTCCATCTGCAACCGGTGCAATGGCAAGATGACTGGCCGCTGATGGGCCGGCAGGGCACACCCGTGCAAGGTCATGCCAAGCCCGTTCAACTCCCGATGCTAATACCCTGCGCGCCGCTCACCAGTGATGAATTTGAACTCCCCGTCCTCGGCTGCCAATGGCAGTGGCAGGCAAATCATCGCGGCGATTGGTATTCGCTGGCTGCACGGCCCGGCTGGCTGCGGCTATTTCCGCAGCCGGCGACCACGCCGTTGCAGGAACAAGCCAATCTGCTGCTGCAAAAATTCCCGGCCCGGAGTTTCACGGTAGAAACGGCCCTGGAATGCTCCGCCCGACAACCTGGCGAAGCGGCCGGCCTGGTGGTGGCGGGCGAAACGCAAATCCGCCTGGGTATCGAATGTGACGGGACTACAAACCGGATTGTGCTTCGCTCCGATGAACAAACTGAAAGCCTGGCGGAAGCATCGGACAGCACGCTCCAAATTCGCGTGCACGTGGCGGCCGGCGGCCGCTGCTCATTCGCCTTTGCCCAATCCGGGCAATGGGTGGCGGTTGCGCGAACGTTGCAAGCCACCAAAGGCAAGTGGATCGGCGCCAAGGTCGGTTTGTATAGTGTAAAGCCAGTTCCTGAGTTGCCAGCTGGTTACGTCGATTTTGACTATTTTCGGTTTTACTGATTTGATTTTATGCAACTCGCCCACCTTAGTCTCCTGCTTGCTTTGGTTTCTCTTTTGGCTCGGGGTGTATCCGCCGGTCTGGCGGATGGCACCAATCCTTTTCCCGTAACCATCACCGTGAACGTAGCCCAGTCACAGGGTCCTTGGAAACCGATCTGGCGGTTTTTTGGCGCGGATGAACCCAACTACGCCTACCTGAAAGATGGCCAGAAGTTACTGGGCGAACTGGGTGAACTTGCCCCGTCGCAGGTTTATTTTCGCGCGCACCATTTGTTGACCAGCGGGGATGGGGCCTATGCCTTGAAGTTCGGTTCCACCAGCGCCTATAAGGAGGATTCCAACGGCACACCGGTTTACGACTGGAGCATCAATGACCGGATTTTTGATACATATCTGGCCCACGGCCTCAAGCCGTACGTGCAGCTTGGTTTCATGCCTGAGGCGCTTTCCTCGCATCCGCAGAATTATCCGCACCATCCGGACGTCAACGCGCGCGCGCCGGTGAACGGCGGTCAATCTTATCCGCCGAAGGATTACGCGAAATGGGGTGAACTAACTTTCCAGTGGGCCAGACACTGCGTCGAAAAATATGGGCGCACGGAGGTGCTCCAATGGTATTGGGAAGTGTGGAACGAGCCCAACATCAGGTATTGGCACGGCTCGCTTGCGGATTACTGCAAGCTCTACGATTACGCGGTGGACGGTGTCCGGCGGGCGTTGCCGGAGGCGCGGGTTGGCGGCCCGGAAACTGCCGGTGGTCCGGGCGGGACATTTCTCGGCCGGTTTCTCGAGCACTGTGCCCATGGCACGAATTATGTGACCGGCCAGATCGGTTCACCGCTCGACTTCATCTCCTTTCATGCCAAGGGATCGCCGGTTTTCACCAACGGCCACGTGCGCATGAGCATGGCCAGCCAGTTGCAAAATATTGACGAAGCTTGCGCGGTGGTGTCGTCCTTCCCGGAATTTAAAAAGTTGCCGCTCGTCATTGGCGAATCGGATCCGGAAGGATGTGCCGCCTGCCGGGAGCCGCGCGATGCGTATCGCAACGGCACCATGTATTCCAGCTATACGGCGGCGAGCTTTCCGCGCAAGCTGGAGATTGCCGCCCGGCACGGCGTGAATCTGGCAGGAGCGCTGACCTGGGCATTTGAATTTGAAGATCAGCCCCCGTTTGCCGGTTTCCGCCAACTGGCCAGCGCGGGCTTGGATTTGCCGGTGCTGAACGTCTTCCGGATGTTTGCCCGGATGAGCGGCCAGCAACTGACGGTGACGAGCAGCGCAGCCTTGGATGCCGATGTCATCCGTAAATTCAATGTA
>CAISVF010000046.1 GCA_903888765.1 uncultured Verrucomicrobia subdivision 3 bacterium
AGCGCCGTCTCATTGGTAATGGCCAGAGTGCCGCCGGCGTTGAGATCCACCGGACCGGAGAAATTATTGGAAGTGGTCAAGGTGAGCTTGCCCGTTCCGCTTACCGTCAGGCTGGCGGGGCCGGAAATCTGACCGGTACCGTAGAAGGCATAATCATGCGTGCTATTGACCACCACAGCGCTAGGCATCAAGGTGCCGGTCAATTTGACGGCCGGAGTATTGGAGCCACTATCGTCAAAGGCGACGATGTCATTGGCGTAAAAGACATCCTTGGTTGAATTCAGATTATTCCACCAGTTTGAAGTGGTGGCGGTGCTCCACACATTGTTCAAGCCATCGCCCACCCACGTCAGATTGCCGGGGCTGCCCACGACCACCAAATTAACCGAGTTGCCGCTAACCGCGATGCTGAAGGTTTGCGGACGCGGTCCCGCCGTCAGGCCGGCGATACGGAAGTTCGCTGGCGAAGCGCTCAGGGTGCCACTGGCGGTGATAACCGTGTACGTACCGGCGTTCAGGCCGACAACCGGCGGAACAAACTGGAGCGTAGTAACGCCGCTGGCCGTCAGATTGCCTCCGATGGCAACCTGATCGTTGGCGAGGTTGTTGATGTCTAAGACAATCGTATTGGTACCGCCAGACAAATTCAGGTTGCCCGTGACGTTAAGCGTGCCCACCGTATTACTGCCGGCGGGAGCCAGCAGATTGGTGCTGCCGGCGGCAAAATTGAAATTGCCGGTGAGTTGCCCCCCATTCAGGCTCAGAGTCTGCCCGGGAGCGGTGGTGAAGCCGCCGGCCAAGGCGGAGACATCAAAGGTATTGATCACTGCGGCATTGTTGACGCTATTGGTGGTAATGATGATGCTGGAACTATTGGCAATGGAACTGCCGGCGGCGAGCGAAAGGGTGCCGGCATTGATGATCGTGGGGCCGGTATAGGTGTTGACCGCCTGCAACTGAAGATTCTGGTAAGCCGCCCCGATATAAGCACTGGCAAGGCTGCCGAGGCGCAGGGTGCCGGTGCCGGAAATGGTGTTGGGGAGGGGGGTGGAAGTGGTAAACATGGTGGTGAGCACGCCGTTATTCACGATATTGCCCGTACCCAGAGAACCGCCGTTGCCAACACCCGTACCGCCAATGGCGGTGCCCGGAGCGCCAAGGCGCACATAGGACAAGCGGTTCGAGACCCCATTTTCTAGAGGGCCACCAATCGTGACGGTGCCGGTCATGGTGTTAGCTCCAGCGACAATGAAACCGAGATCCTGGGAGGTAAATGTGCTTGCTGCCACCAGCGGCTCAATGAACACCAGATTGCCGGAACCGGTGATCGTGCCGTTGAGTAGCAGGTAACGACCAGTGCCGGCAACGTTTTGGTCGGCGACGAAACTGGTCGTGCTGGCGTTTAGCGTGATGGGGACATTCCACGTCCAGTTGCCCACGTCGCCTTGCCCGCCACCCACCGCCAGAATACCGCCGTTAAGCGTGATGGCGTTGGCGGCAGTGCTGCTGGTAAAGGCCGAGGCACCGTTCCGCAAGGAGCGCAGGGTGCTGCCGGCGTCCACCTGCCAGGTGCCGGTGAATTGAGCAAAGCTATTGATATCCGTTTGTCCGCTGCCACTGCCAGGATTCAAGGACACCACGCCACCGCCGGTAATTTCAATATTGCCATCGTTGCCGGAACTGGTGGCCCGGCCATTCGCAAACGAAGCACCCCCGCCGGAAGTGAATCGTAGCACCTTGCCGGGAGCAAGATTCCACGTCTGATTGCCATTGAAGGCCACATTGGTGACATTCAAGACCACGCTGGGAGCACCGCTGGCGACATTGATACCGGAAGCCCCGTTGGTGAACATTCCGGCCGCCGCCGTCGTGCCGCCAATATACATAATCCCGGATACCGCGCCGAAAGCCGTCCCTGCACCCAAGCCGCCGGTCGCATTGGTAAAGGTGAACTGCGTGGCGGAATTGACCCCGGCCACCGTGAACGTCCCGTTATAGGCCGCCGGAGTGACGCCACTGATCGTGACTGCCATGCCGGGTTCGAAGCCATGATTCCCCACTGTGGTCATGGTTACCACATTGAAACCGTTGACGACCGTTTCGGTGGCCGCGGTAATATTTGTACCGGCCACTCCGATGGTGCCCACCGTGCCAATGATATTGGTGGTGAGGGCAGGGCCGGCGATCGCACCAACGCTGATGCCGCCCCAGGAAGGCTGAACCGCCGCCGCAAAGGCCGCCGAAAGGGCATTGGTAGCACCACCGGCGGCATAAGTTCCGGACCAGGTGGCAAGGTCGCCGCTGCCGGGTGCCGTGCCGCCCCAACTGGTCGCCTGATCCAGCGAGTTGGTATTATTGGCCTTGGTGTAAGTGGCACCCTGGATGGCAGACGGCAGCGTTAAAGCGGCGGTCAGCGCCAGCAAGGCGAATGAGGAGGTGTAGGATTTCATAGTTTAACGTTGGGAGGTTTTGATTTAGTTGTTTTTGTTTAAGGGAAATATTTATCAACAGTTGGGATCAGGGTTAAAGCGCCAGCCAGATTAATGCGAGCGATCAAACGTATAGTCGGCGGTGTACATGAGTTGAACCCCCACTTGCAGGGTGATCTTAGTAAACTGAGAATGGCCATCCGCGTAGGCGACATTCCACCGGTAATCCCCGATTTTAGTGTGCACAAAGTACTGGCTACCAGGAGCGGCCCCGTTCCACGGCGGAAAATACGCACCTTCTTCCCCGAGGATCACCATGCGCACCGGGCTGGCAACCGCCAATCCCTTACAGGAAGTTCCGGTGGTGTCATCGGTGCATAACGAATTGTAGGCGGCGCTCCCGCAGTTGTTGGCATAAGTAGAACCCATGACAGTGTAGGCCCCGGTCGCCAGCAGGTCCATGGGGCACCGGGCAATCGGCACATCATTGGTGGCCAGAAATTTCCCCAGATAAGGCGAGTTGAGCGGCCGCCGGGTAGCGTCCAACTGGATGTAGCCGCCGGAGGAGCCGGCCCGCCCCACCCAGGCAAATTGCGTCGTGTACGCATTGCCATCGGCCCCCGTTTGCGTTCGCGGCGGGAAAAAATCGTTGAAATCATTGCGATACAACACTGAAGCGAGACCAATCTGCCGCAGGTTGTTAAGGCAGCCAATCTGCTTGGCTTTATCTTTTGCCTTCGCCAGGGCGGGCAGCAACATGGCCGCTAGAATGGCGATGATCGCGATGACCACCAATAACTCAATCAAGGTAAACGCATGGTGCCGGGGCCGGAGGCTGACCTGAGGGAATGATTTCATATTTGCATCACTGCTGTAAAAAACAAGCCACCTTAATTCCACTCGCAAAGTGAGGCGAGCCAAACCCGCCTGTATTTTCTAAATACAAGTTGGCAGCTGCCGCAACAGCCGCCGATGCTGCTATTGCCAGCCGATAGCGCGGCCTGGCGCTGGAAAAAAACATTTTCGCCGATTGCCGCCGATACCAACTGGCATCCGGATTTAATTCAAAACGGATGGCGAGGTGAGCCTGCCGCCGCGCGAGTATAAACTGCGGAAGGGCCGCGGACGGCTAATGAGACAAGAAGGACTGCGACACCATATGTGGCCGGGGATTGTTTTTGGCCGCCGCCACTTTCTTAAAAATGAAATAAATCAGGTACAAGCTGGCCACAACCGCTCCACCGATAAACAGGGCTTGCTTCAATCTGAACAAGCGGCGGCTGCGCCTCTGAAACTCCTTCGTCCTTATGTCCTCCATGAAATAAAAGCATAGAGGAAATACTTTTTAAATGCAAACAAAATCCTATTATCTGTCGGCGGGAGTTCAAAAGGAGAAAGCTGTGCTAGTTCAAAAGGAGAAATTTTACAGCGAATAAAATCCCAAGATTTCGGGCCAGATATTTTGG
>CAISVF010000047.1 GCA_903888765.1 uncultured Verrucomicrobia subdivision 3 bacterium
CCGGAAAAGCTGTTCATGTTTTTGATCTCGATCTTGGCGCCGAGATCCTTGGTGCCCACGGGGCGCACGGAGACATTGACATCGCAGCGGACCATGCCTTTTTCCATGTCGCAATCGCTGACCCCGCCCTGCAGCAGAATTTCTTTCAAAGCATTCAGATATTCGTAGGCCATGTCGGCGCTAGTGAGGTCCGGTTCCGAGACGATTTCCATGAGCGGGACGCCGGCGCGGTTGAAATCCACGCCGCTATGGCGGTCAAAATGGGTGCTTTTGCCCACGTCTTCCTCCAGATGCGCGCGGGTGATGCGAACGCGGGAAATGCCGCCATTGAACTCAAACTCCACAAAACCATTGGCCGTGCTGGGGCGGTCGTATTGAGTGAGCTGGTAATTCTTGGGCATGTCCGGATAGAAATAGCTCTTGCGATCAAATTTTGCGTAGCGCGGAATCTCGCAATTCAGCAGGTAGCCGGTGAGGACAGTCTTGCGGAGCGCTTCTTCATTCGGCACGGGCAGGACGCCGGGCAGACCGAGGCAGACCGGGCACACATTGGTATTGGGCGCAGAACCATATTGATTCGCGCACCCGCACCACATCTTCGATTTGGTTTTGAGCTGGACGTGGGTTTCCAGACCGATGACAGCTTCGTATTCCATTGCGGGGACATTTTAGCCACAGATGAAACGAAGATGAAACACCGATTTTTACGGTGTAGAAATTCGGTAGAAGCGCTGCAGATTATTCGTTCCTGATGCCGAATCGGTAAAGTGGAACGAACTGTTGCTAAAAGTGCTGTTGCCGATTCTCGTCCAGTTGGATAAAGCGAGCGTAACGTTGGTGGTGGCAAGCACAGAATAATTTTCCGCCGAAGGCCCCGTGCCGCTGAGGGTAAGCAGGTTCATGTTGAGAGTGGTATTAGTAATGACCGGCGTCGCGGGTACAGTGGATTCGATCAGCACCGGAAAATTAGTCGAGCATGTAAGTGTGAGCGAGCCGGCGACGGGTGTGTTGGTGGTAATGGTGAAGGTGGCATCCTCCCCGTTGCTGGAAATCGTCGTTGGCACGACGGTGGTGAGTCGGTAGGGATTTGTCGAGAGATTGGTCAGCGTGTAATTCAAGTTGGTGCCGCTCCAAGCAACGAAGCGGCGTGTGCCGTCCGACCAGTCGAAGCGCACCACCCACTGACCTTGGCCGCCATTGGTCGGATTAGTGGTCGCATTACCATTAGCGAGCAAGATAGCGGATTGGAAACCCTCGATCTTTTGGGCAAGCAGCCGAAAGCTGTGCCATGATTTTTTCTTCTTCCCCGGGGTTGAGCCGCTGACCGGCTCAAGCAAGCCTTGGTGTGCAAAATTCTTGATGGCGTCGGAATAAAGCGAGTGCCAGCAAAACACCGCCGCGCCTTTGCCAAAGAGCACGCAGGAACGCCGCCACACATCCGCCGCCTGCTGGTCTGCCCCGGCGTAGATGGGAGAGGTAGCGTTGTTCGTTGAGGAACACGCGCTTTCTGTGATCCAGATGGGAACGTTGGTGAGGTTAAATTCTGCAAGGACGGCGGCGTAGGCATCATATTGTACGGGCAGCCCCCACCAATACTTGTAGTCGTGATAATTCATTATGTCAAAGCCTGGCTGGCCAAGCGTAGCGAGGTTGGTCAGCACGCTACGCAGCCATTCCGGGCCGTTGGTCACCGGCAGGCCATAACTGCCGAGGCAGCCGGGTAACAGCACCTGCGCTTGTGGGTCGGTAGCGTGAATCCACGCCCAATTGGTCGCGAGATACCAAGCGAACTCCCCTGCCGGGAGGCTCGCCGGGCGGTTGTTTGTGCCACTGACTTCGTTGGAAATCTCCCACAAGTGCGTTACGTTGGTATAATGCGTGACCACCGCGCGAACATAGTTGGAGGCGTAAAACCATTCGTTACTTGTGAAATTAAAACCGGTGCCGGTGAGCCAAGGCACTTGCAAGCCAGAGGCGGGGACGGCGGCGTTGGGGTCTTCGTAAAGCATCGCGATAGGCATGACTCCGAAGGCATTGGTGAACACCACGTCGGTGTTGGTGAAGACAAATGGCGCATTGGAGCGAGATTGCACAGCCAGCCAGTTCGCATCCGAGGGTTGGGTATGACGCGCGCCATGCACGCCAAGGGCAGTGAAATTGCTGAAAATAGTTGCTGCGCCAACGTTTGTCTCGCTGCTAAACGCATAGTTGATAGCAAGGCGGAAAGGCGCCGGGCTTTGAGCAAATGAATCAAAGACGAGGAGCAGCAACACTGCTAAGACTGCAAGTTTGATTTTTGTCATAACCTCTCCTTACAGGTTAACATCACCACAGGTGAGTTTCTAGAAATTATTTCCTCAATTCGCTAATGCCGATGCCGATGCCAAAGTAAACATTAGAATTGCCGAAGCGGTGCCATCCATGGTGGGTTCATTGGACGCATAATCATGCATATCGTCGTGATAAACGGCCACCCCCTGAAAGATAGCCAGGGGATCAGGCTCACGGATGGTCACCCCCTTGAGCGAGTGGAAGATGCGGGCATATACCGGGCCATCCACCAGCGCGCCGCGCACGTTACGTTTGGTTAATTGCGTTGTCATCAGGTGGACGTCACGCGGGAAGACGCTGCCGGTTCCGGTGAACAGCGTGGTGCCCCAAGGATTGCGGCCGAGCAGCCAGTCGGCTTGTTTGGCAGCAAACTCGTGATAACGCCGGTCTCCGGTCATGCGCTCATACATGGCGCATTGCGTGACCAGCGCCACGGTCAAGTTGGCAGAGCACCAGATGAAGGGCACCCCGATGCGATAAGGATTTTTTCCACCAGCGACCAGACAGCGTTCGAGGCCGCTCCGATAGTAGCCAGCGAGCATCGTTTTGCGTTCTCCCGCCACCAAATCAGAGAGCCGGAAGTGTCCGACGTTCAAGAATGGATAAAACTGGTAATGGCCGGTTTGCTCCCGGCCCATCCAGCTTTCATCCGCTGCGAGCTTCGAGTAGCGCAGCGCATCAGCCCGATATTTTTCTTCGCCGGTGGCCCGGAGCAATTCCGCCGCGCCCCATTCCATATCATCAGCCCAGGTGGTTTCTTCGTAGCGATAAGGTGACAAGCAGGAATTGCCCTGCTGCACGCCTTCATGGGCGCGGCCGAGCGCATATACCTCAAGGCCGGCGCGCAGGCATTGGGCAGCAAATTCCTGCTGGTGCGGGTCGTGGCGCCAAAGCTGGTAGGCCAAAGCCATGGCGGCGGCGTAGCGACCGGCCAGATTGGCGACGCCGGTGGATGCACTCGGATATTTGCCCAAGCCTTGCGGCTGACCATCGGCAAAGTAAACCGTGCGCGCGCCGCCTTTACCCCAGCCGTAGTCCACCGGATCGTCGGGCGGCAAGCGCCAGCCGGCGTGGTCGCGATCATCTGCCACCTGATGGTAAAGCTGGTCGGGCGCGGGATGCAACTTGAGCATCCAGTCCAAGCCCCAGCGAGCTTCATCGAGCAAGTCCGGAACACCGTTGGTCCGGGGATTGCCGAGCGCATCGGCGTGGTCAGCAAAGTTGGGGCTGCGAGGATTCAAAGTGTAAGCCAGCAGCATTTGGGCGGTGGCGTTACCGGAAGTCAGGAGATATTTCAACAAGTCGCCCGCATCGTGCCAGCCGCCGGTGGCGTCCAGCGGAGTGCCATTGGTCGCAGGTCCGTAGGCGGTGCGCCCATCCGCCAGGTGGCAATTTGTGCCCAGCCACGGATTGTAGCCGCAGCGCTGCTCCCGCATGAATTCCAGCAAGGTATCGGGCAACTTTGCCAGGGGATGTGGACCGATTTGAAACGGCAGAGACACGGCAGTCCCACACTTGATAAAATATTCACCCTCGCGTTGGACTTTGGAAAAATCCAGTTCGGCATGGTTGGTGAAGGTTCCCCAGGCCACATCCGGAAGCGATTTGGCGTGACCGGTAAATTCGGCTTTTAGCGTCACAGCATTCACCACCAGAAATTTCCCGGGGAGGAGCGAGCGGGAAAAGGCCAGGGCCACCTTCGGTTCGCTGGAGCCGTAGCCAACCTGATTGGCGCGAAGGAAGACCGGCGCGCGGTGTTCCAACAATTCATCCACGCGCACGCATTCATAGCCTTGCGCATCAAGCCAATCCAGCAGATCGCCGAAGCGGGCGGAAAATTTGTCGGCGCGACCAGGTCCGCTGCCAAGGTGTAGGAGCAGGAGAAAACCGTTCAGCCCATGGGGATCCGCCTGGCGGCATCGGACAATGCTCTGCAAAATGGCATTGGCGGGAACAAAATTTTCATCGGCCTCGCCGGTGTAATCCGCATTGCTGCGAGTGCCCGGCGTGAAGTTTACGAGGGTTAATCCGAGCTCTGCGCTCCAACGAGCAATGTCACCGTTATATTGTTCGAAGGGAGGCAGAAAAAAGCGCGCTTCCGAACGGCTGACGCTCCAAGCGGCGATTTTTTCATAGTTCGCCGCCAGGTCATGGCGGAATTGGTCGCGCGTGACCAGGGTTTGCCCGGGTTGGTTCCAATCGCAGTAGAGCAGATGTTTATCCGAATGCGGTCCCAGATAGTGGCCGCCGGCCACGATGCGCCGGAGCAGTGGCGCAAACTGAGCATTCGCCAGAAAATCACCGGTGAAGAAAAACGACGCGCGCGCATGATGCCGGGCCAATTCATGTAGGATGGTGTCGCCACCTTCGGCGAACGAATGCCCGGTGAATACCAAGGCAAGGCGCTTTTCGGTGACGGGACCGCGCACGATGCCGCCGCCGACCAACCGGCAACCGGATTCATTCGTGGCCGCACTCGACGTATTGGCGAGAAGCCATAAGGTCAGCCCCGTCAGAAAGAAACATGGTTTCACTGAGAAATCATAGGGGACACCCCCCCGAGCGAGGCGAGCTAATAATCGAGGCCATGGC
>CAISVF010000048.1 GCA_903888765.1 uncultured Verrucomicrobia subdivision 3 bacterium
CCGCGATATCGTTTTCAGCCTTTGTCAATATGGCATGGCGGATGTCTGGAAGTGGGGTGGCTCGGTCAATGGCAATTGCTGGCGCACCACAGGCGATATTACGGACACCTGGAAAAGCATGAGTGGCATTGGCTTTAAGCAGGACAAGGCTGCCCCCTATGCCAAACCCGGCAACTGGAACGATCCGGACATGCTCATCGTCGGGGAAGTTGGCTGGGGCAAAACGCATCCCACGCGCCTGACGCCGGATGAGCAATATACCCACATCAGCCTCTGGTGCCTTTTAGCTTCCCCGTTGCTCATTGGCTGCGACATGGAAAAGTTCGATGCCTTTACGCTGAACCTTTTGAGCAACGATGAAGTCCTCGCTGTGGATCAGGATGAACTTGGCCAAGAGGCCACCTGCGTTTTGAAGGATGGTGATGTGCGGGTTTATTTGAGGGAACTCGCCGATGGCGGACGTGCCATGGGCTTTTTTAATCTCGGTGCCGCGCCCGCTAATCTGGATTTCAAATCCCTGGCCCAGTTAGGTTTTTCCGGCCAGCAACACGTCCGTGATTTGTGGCGCCAGAAGGATCTGGCTGATGTGAATGCTGCGGCCGGATCGCTGCCGCTGGCCATTCCTGCTCATGGCGTGGTCCTTTACAAACTGACGGCAGTTAAGTAATCGGGGGTGATCCGTGCTCCGCTCAGTTTCGGCAGGAAAGCTCTAATCCAGCAGTTCCGCCAGCCGGGGATTCTTGTGTTTGAGCCCGTCAAGCAGCCGGTCATAGCGCCGGATGCGGCGCACGGCAACGTGGATGAGATAAACCCCGAGCACCACCAGGCCAAGGTTGAGTGCCAGCAGTGGCACCAGCCAGTGCATGACTTCTTCCACGCGATAGGATTTGGAAGTCGCGATAAGCACGCTGAGCACCGAAAGCGGAAAAGCAAAGACCGCAATGCCCGTGCGCAAGGTGGAAAGCGCCGTGCGCTTTTCCGCCAGCAGCAGTTGCACCTCGTTAAAGATGGTGGTGTCAATCTGGGCTGGCAGCTGCGATTTTTCGGTCGGCTTCATAAAAGATCCACGCCAACCAACTTGCGGTGAAAAGCGGGGATTCTCCAGCCAAAACTTCCCTCCGCGCTTTTCTGGCATCGTGTGGCGGGCTTGACCCTCGGCCCAGATTGGGCGATCAATGACTTGGATGCAATTGGGTGTAAATTCCTGAGTAACCAGTCAGCTTGCCAACCCAGCCAAGGTGCCCGGTATTTCCTTCAAAAAATGGTGCGCGCGAGAGGACTTGAAACGAGATTTGCGTTGCGCGTGTTTTCGTAAAAACTCACAAACACACCGTATTTATTGATTATTATGCGTACTGTGTTTTTTTACCTCATGCACGCAAATGCATGTTTGCGAAGTTTTCTGGTCAGCATCCGTCAGCAAATTTCAGTAATTAAAGAACCACTTTCCTTGTGGACCAATCATCTATTTTGCTGTCGCAAATATTAAAGCGTTTGCCAAAAACCCGCTTGTTTGCAACCACCATTTCCAATTTACGCCACCATTCGCGGCGACAAATATTTATTCTTTTGATGTGACCGCTGCCACGAGCCCGCGCAGGTTGCCGTGGCGGTAGGCGAAGAACCACACGGCCACCACGCCCAGGACTGTCCCCAGGATTAACAGCTCATTTCCCACGATCATCGAGGGCAAAATCATCAGGGCCAGACCGCCGCCGATCATGGCGCAACTGGTGGTGACGCTCCCAACGATCAACTTCAACGGCGGATAAAACAACGTGGCGAGGCCGAACAGGAACAATGCCACGCCGACCCACACGATGCCTTTCAGGCTGGCCAGCTTCGCGCTCAATTCG
>CAISVF010000049.1 GCA_903888765.1 uncultured Verrucomicrobia subdivision 3 bacterium
CGGCTACGCTCGCATGAGCAATTCCTCATGGAATTATGGTATTACTGCGTCGAGACGCGAATGAACCCTTGCGCAGATGGGCTGAAGAGGGAAAATGGCAGAGCGATCATTTTTAGGGTGCCATCGCCGAGGATATTGGAATAGGTCTGCCAACTGCCGAGCGTCAAGTTGGTCCGGTATAAGACCGCATTGGTGAATCCGGCCTGCGACCGGAAGGAGAATTGAAAATTGGTTCCGCTGGCTTGCGGATTGAGCAGGTTAACCGGCGCTGGCAGGGAGCTAACCACAAATGCGGACGTGGCGCTGGAGTGCAGTTGCACATGCGTGACCCAACTGGCAACGCTTTGTGACGTAGCGCTGTTCGTGGGCACGGAAAAGGTCATGCCAGGAAAGTCATTGGAAGCATAGGAAACATTGAACTGGTTTGGCCCTGGCGACAGGATCGGTGGCGTTGGCCAGTAGGTCGCAGTCCCCGGCAAATAGTCGTTCAGATAGCTGGCGCCTCCCCCGTCGGCAACAAAAATAGAGGCATATCCCGCTGGCCCTTGCCATCGAAAGGGTGTGTTGACCGGGACATTGATGGCTCCGTTGGTTGGCGTGGTGACGCTCACCGCAGCTAGGATGTTGGTGTTCAGCCCGGAAACGGAAGCTTTGAATTGGTACTGACTTTCGTTTGCGAGACCTTCGTTGATGATGAGCGTCCAGAGCCCGTTGGTGCATTCATTGATTAACTCGTCGAGGGAAAAAAAGATGAGCGAGCTCGAATCCGAACCGGTGGCATGACTGTGCGTAGAAAACTTCCCGCTCGGCGAGGTTATGCTATTGGTGGTGTTGCCAATGGCCGCCGGGACGGACCAGTTAAGCCCGGGATAAGCAAAATAGATTTCCCCAAATGACAGATTTTGCGCCCGATTTATGTCCAGAGTGATTTCGGCGGACACCGGGCGGTTGTCCGGGGGCAAAAAAGTGACTTGATCCAGAAAACCGGTTTGGGTGGGATCGGTGTCGTTGTTGGCGGAGGTGGTCCAGGTGAGCGTGTGCTGGCCCGGGCCGATCTGGTAGGGGCCGTCTGGTATCCAGCCCTGATTGCCGGCGAGGGCTTTGGCATAGCTGCCGTCAATGTCAAATTCATAACGGAAACCGCCATTCGGGTCGTTGGCGATACTCGACCAGAAAAACGACAGGGTTCCCGGCCCAGTGACGGTGGCGGAAAGGGTTGAAGTCTGCTGCTGGGTCACGCTGCCGCTCTGGGCGGCAGACTGCGAGCCGGTGTAGGTGTTCGTGGTTTCCACCCGCCAGCTCGTGTCGCCCGTCGTTGTCCACGTTAGATTGGTGGTTCCAAGGGCTGCGGCCAGGGTGGAGGTTCCATTGCCCGCCAGAATGGCAATCTCGCCGGCCGCGAGGTCCTTCGAGTAAATGCGAATATCATCCAGGAGTCCTTGGTAGGACGAAACCTCGCTGCCGGCCAGTTGAATCCACGAAATTTGTAGTGCTTGCGTGCTGCTCGTGGCGGTGGCTTCGAGATGGCCATCCACAAAGAGGCTCATCAAGCCGTTCGTCTGATTGCGCGTCACGGCCAGGAGATGATAATTGCCGTCATTTACCGTGGTGGTGGAATGGATGGTGATCGCATGGCCGTTTTCATCATAGACGGTAAATGCGGCTTTGCTGCCGGTGATGGTGAGCGGGACGGCGCTGTTGGTGTAGGCAGGGTATGGGTATGGGGCGTAGGAGAAGAGAATCGGCATGCCGAAATAGGCGTTGGCCGAGTCAGAATTGATGGTGTGGGTGGTGGTGTTAACCCAAGCCGACACGGTAAAGCTCCCGGCCAGGGCGTTGGACAAATTCAGAAACGCCGAGCTGCCGGGAGTGGAAACCAGTGCCGAGTCCCCCGCGTAAAGCCGGGCATAGCTCCCCGCAGCGGCGTTGGTGCTGGGCACATCCAATTGTAATCCTCCCACGGAAACCTCGGCATCGTTGCCATTGCCGGAACTGTCCATTCCCGGCGCATTTGTGTTTTCAAAATCATAGCGGCCTGCCAGATATTGGTTAAAGCCTTGATTGTCGGGAATCGTGCTGCCGGGATTGATGAACAATTGGGCCACCTCATTCGAGGAAAGCACGCCGTTATAAATTTGCAGATCATCGAGTTCGCCGTCATAGCCGTTGTAATAGCCGCCGGTGCTGGGATCGGGATTTCCGGCGTCGGCCAGCGCGCCAAGGGTCAGCTTCTGCGGATCGCTTAACCGATTCAGCGTGCCGCTGCTGAAGGTGTCGAGCAGCCCGTCAATATAGATGATTTTCTGGCCGGTAAGCTGGTTGCGCGTCACGACCACATGGTGGTAATTGCCATCATTGACGCTGTTGACGGAATTCACGGTGTCATCGCTGTCTCCCCCGGTGCTGAACCCAATGCTGCCGCCGGTCAGAGCCAGGGGAATGACATCGTTGGCCTGATCATAATTGTCGGCGGCCACAATCCCCGCCCCATAATACGCCGGTGCCGAATTCCAGCCAAAACCACTTTGCGTCGTTTTGATCCAGCAGGATACGGAGAAACTGCCGGCCAGCGCAGCGAGTAAGCGCGGCGGCGTGGGATTGGTCCAGCCCAGCGGGCCGCCGCTGTTGCCATCGCCATTATGAAATTGCATCGCCAGCGGGCCAGCCTTCGCGTCGCTGGTCGCATTGACGCCGCCTGCGGAGCCAAAACTGCCGCTGAAATGGATGTCATTGCCATGGCCGGTGGTGTCCGCTCCCGCCGCCGAGCCGTCACTATTGGTGCTGTCCCAGGGATAGTGCGCCACCAGCACGTGGTCCGTGCCCGAAGGGTCGGGGACTCCCACTGTGAATTGGGCCGAGTCGTTCGCTGACAACTGGTTTACCGCGCTCCAGCCCGGCGGTGTCTGCCCGAGCAGGTTGGTCGGGGTGGTCACCGTCAGCACGGTGGGCGCGTTGGTATTAAAATAGGTCACCTCGAAGTTGAACACGCCTTGCCTCAGCGTTTGCCCGGGATTCCAGTTTGTGGCTGTCGGCGGGAGGCTGGCGTAATTGTAAAAATATTGAGAACTGCTGCTGAGTCTCACATCCGCCTCCAGAAAATCCGCCGCCTCGCCGATCCAAGCAAAGCTGGGGGTGTTGGTGATATTCACCGCGCCGTTGGTGGGTGAAATGACCTGTACCACCGGAAAAGTGTTGGTGGTAGAATTGGTGGCTGACATCCAAAAGTAATAGGTCTGCTCCGAGGGCGAGCCGACATTCATCACCAGCTTCCACGGGCCGTTCGTAAACGCATACAGCAGGTTGTCCAGCGAACTGTAACCCACGCCGTAATTGCCCGTACCCGGGCCGACGCCCCCGCGAAAAGGAAGGTTGGTATTCCATGAGGTCACCTCGTGATAGGTGATCGGCGGATTGGTGGTGGTTAAAAAGGAAAAGGCGTAGAAGGATAAATTGCCGTTTGCGGTGGAGCCGGCCTGGTGAATATCCATTCGCAGCTTGAGCTCGTCAGCCCGGACAGGCTGGCTCAGGAACGAGAGCATGACGCTCGCCAGGAGAAGCAGAGCGCAGCCGGGAAGCCGGGCAGCACGAGAGGAGGATGGTTTGCAGCGTTGAGTTGAGGCTGAAGTATTCATAGCTAGCGCATTTGGGTTAGTCCGATAAAAGGTTGCAGTTGGCGCTCTGGCGGCGGTGGAAAAAGAAATTCCACGCCAAACACCGTTGTGCCTCTGATGAAAAATCGCTCATGATTTCGGATGCTTGTTTGCCGGCGCATGGATGACATAAAACAGGCAACGCCATCGCATACAAAATGCGGTTCATTAAAACCCCGAATGGTTTATAATTTCTCACTAACCGTTTAAAAGTACAACCCAAAACATTCGGGCTGCCGACATTGTTTTCCAGTGGAAGTTTTTTAAGTGCCAGCCGGTCTTTTCGGGTTCTACCACTCGGGCAAGCCAAGCCAAGAGCATAAAATGATTTTGAAGTATTGCCTGAACTAAACCGTCATGGACTGCGTTGGCAAAATGCAGCGGCGACACCGTTTTCGAGCGTCCAATGCGCGTGTAAATTATTACGCTCTTCGTGCGCAACAAAAGCCGCACTTGCAAATGCCTGCTGACGCCTGCCAACTTCCCCAACCCCTCCGTGCTCAAAAATTGGATTCAACCTCGCAAAAACCACCAAAAATATTTCGCTTGCCGGACGTATTTATGTTACATTTCTGGTGAAATTATTTGAGGCTGATTTGGTCAATCCGGGCTGTTTTTATCAGTGATTTTTAACAGTGTTGGATTTTTTGTTTCAGACTCAACGACGTTCTTTGACAGTCCGTTATCCTTCTAAACTGGATCTATCTGTGCCATTCGGCATTCCAAAGAAGGATCCAGCGAACAAATTAGTTTTCGGTGATCATTGGTAACGTTTGGCCAGCTTGCAGTAATTGCTGGGGTGATAAAGTTTTGCGGTAGC
>CAISVF010000050.1 GCA_903888765.1 uncultured Verrucomicrobia subdivision 3 bacterium
ACCCGCGCCGAACCGTATTGACCGCCAACCCGGAAGACCGCGCGACCGCCCGGACCCCGCCCCAACCAAAAACCTTCGCTTCGGCTCCCGCCCACAAACGAACCGAGCGCTCGTTCAACCAAGGCGACAAGAGCTTAAACCGATCGCGCACCGCACCTTCATGGCCTGTATCCGGCA
The DNA here is from genome assembly GCA_903888765.1 of uncultured Verrucomicrobia subdivision 3 bacterium. Classification (GTDB taxonomy): domain Bacteria; phylum Verrucomicrobiota; class Verrucomicrobiia; order Limisphaerales; family UBA11358; genus UBA11358. The sequence continues at coordinate 178 of CAISVF010000050.1, forward strand.
CAGCAAAGATGGTAGCAGGACCCACCAATTGTATTAAGTTATTTCTGGACGAGTACTGAGCCAGCCGGTTTGCTTGAGGGTGCGCTGGCTACTTGGCGGGATAACGCCAGACCCAATCGCCGGAACCGGAGTCTGCGATCGGCTTTTTTGGCTCGTCATTGGTAAAGACCATAACCCCGCCATCGTCTTTTTCATTCCAACCAATGGAGTAGAGCAGAAATTGACCAGCGCCGGTGCGCTGATATTTCAGCAGTTGGCCGCCGATGACGTCGTGCGGCAGCCGGGCGAGATAAGCCGGGCTGAGCGACGCCAGCGAAACCGGATATTCCGCATGCTCCAGGTAATAGCGTTCCAACGCAATGGCCACGCGCGCCAGATTGACCGACGTTTGCGCGCAGGCAAACTTTTCCAGTTGATCCGTGCTTTTCATGCCGCTGAAGATCGGGAAAAGCAGTTTTTCTTCGATGAAATTGTACGGGCCGGGCGGGCTTACTTCTTTTTGCACGTCATGATTGGCCCGCTGAACCAGGCCGGGAAAGGCCAACTGGCGCGACACCTCCACCGTCGGCAATAGGTGCTGGAGAGTGAATTGACAGTAGCGAAGCTGGTTCTGGTACAGCCAGCCCCGGGGGCAGTGGCGAAAGAGAAACACCAAAAACTCCTCCGCCGGGGTCTTCTGGTGACTATTATAGTCAAAATAAAATAAATACTGCGGATCACGCGTGCGCTGGAGGTAGGCAAAATCGGCTGCTAAAAAAGCCAGATGGCTCCGCTGGCAAAATGCGTAGTCCGCCAGAAAATCCAGGCCGGCCAAATCGGCATCGAGCGTGCCTAGCTGCTCCCCCGACCAGCGATGCTCTGCCAGTCCCTCATAAACCGGCTGAAGCGTCAGCCGGAGCATCGCCAGGCGCACCAGATGGGTGATTATGATCGGCTCGGTGCGAACGGAGTCCATCAGCCGCCAGGCCAGCTTAACGTCTGCGTGGGCTTGGTCCCTCTGGTGGTTTTGCAATTCCGCAACCGCCCGCAGTTGCAACACCTGGCTGCAATATTTCAAGGCGGCGAGGTGCGGCAGCAGAATGGCGGCGGGGTTTTCATTATCATACATCAGGGGAAACCGCGAGGCCGGCCGCCGGCTGGCCTGCCGCAACTCTTCAATGGTGGAATCATATTTACCCAAGGCCAACAGAATATCCGCCGCCGCTGTTTGCGGTCGGGCTGCCACCGGAAAGGCATTGGTTTGGGTTGAATTGGTGGGCGGCGGCGAACGGAAATAAGCCTGCCACGCCGCCAGATCAAGGGCTTTGCCCACCGTCCAGCCATCGGACCAGGGCGCTTTCGCCCAGTGATTATCGCGCCAGGAAAGCATGCTCAAACGATCCACCACATTCGTTCTGCGTGGA
>CAISVF010000051.1 GCA_903888765.1 uncultured Verrucomicrobia subdivision 3 bacterium
AGGGCGGGCAGATGGCCGTCTGCAAGGACCGCCGCTGGCTGACACGCAGCCAAACTCAGCCATCGCCCACCGCACCAGCCCCAAACGCCAGCCAGCCTTCTCCTTGGTGGCTGGCAGCGATTTTTCCAGATCAGTGATGCCGCATTCCCGAACCCCTACACCAAAGCGCGAGCGCTCTTGACTCAAAACCATTGCGGTTTTTGTCTTTCCAATATTTCCGGCAAATCCCAGCGAAAACCCTTGTTGACATGCCCGCAAGAAGGATTTACAACCCTTTTATGCCAAACCGTGATAAACCTCAATTCCGAGGCTCACTATACTGTAGGCGGCAAGACACATCATGAGCAAAATTACCATATCACCGCCCGGCATACATGCGTCAGTTTTGACCATTCGCCGATTTGCCGATTCGTTTGATGGCCTCACCATCAAGGAAGCACAGAAGCGATTTACTCGTGGCAAGATCAAGATGACGACTTGGACGCATGGCAAGCAGTTGGTGGCTACTTTTCCGAAGCATGAGGTTCGTCTCTTGTTCTTTGGTGACACGGTTAAGATGACATCGGTTCAGGTTTTATCGAAGTGAGTATGATGATTTTGCCGCCAGTCGCCGGAGCCGTTGGTGCTTGCCGTTCCGCTGGCGAGGTTCACGTCATTTGGTCCCGCGTGACCTATACTGGACGTTAGGCCACTTGGCTATGTGTCGTCGTAAGCGATATTTTTTGATGCCGATTGTTGTTTGTATCGTTGTGGCGGCTGTTCTTTGCATCACCAAGCCTGCGACTCCGGCGGGTCGTTATGTTGCTAGTTCGTCTATGGCTTGCGGCGGTGACTATTATTATGAGTTGAGAGACGGGCAAGCGTTTTTTGTTGTGCAGGAGCCGTCGACAAATGGCGGCACATCAACTTTTCGCGACAAGTATGGAAGTTATTATGAGACCAATGAAGCATGGGTTTTATTCAACGATAGAGAGGTGCGTCACAGTAACGCCGTGCCATACCATTTGACGTGTTCGTGGTTTGGTGTGAGCATTTCAGCCACAAACGGCTATCATGCTTTTGACCGTCGCCGTTTTTTGCCATATCGTCGCCCAGAGTGGATGTTGGATTGGTTGCCTTGGTGTTTGCAATGATTATGATTTACCAGCCGTGGCCAACCAGTCGCCGGAGCCGTTGGCGCTGGCAGTTCCGCTGTCGCGGTTCACGTCACGAGTCGGCGGTGGCTCAGCTCGTTAGGCGACTTTCAAGCGCATCGTGAAATCGAAGCCAGCCATATTTATTGCTACCCCAGTGGTGCTCGTTTTTGTGAGCATTCTTGTAGTGTTCGCCACGCCGAGTTGGCGTCATCATCAGCTTATCCGCAAGTCGGAGCCAGTTCAGGTTGCACTGGAGAGTTACCGACAGCAGCACGGTGTTTATCCTGAGTCTCTTTCAGCAGCCAAGATTGCAGAGCCAGAGCAGATTTATTACCGGCTCAAGCCCGATGGTTCTTACATCCTTTGGTTTGGTTTGCAGCTTGGCGAGTCTATAACATTTCATTCAACCGACCACACATGGAGATGATTACCCAGTCGCCTTATCTCCAAAGGATGGCATTGACCGGAGCGCGGTGACGGTGTGACCAAGGTTGAGGGAAACGTGTCAGTTAATAGTTATATAGTATTTTTGTCTAACGCTCCCTGTGGAGAGGGCAGGGCAATGTTTGCTGCAATCCGCCGTTGGCACCCCCAGCATGCGAATGGATCAGCGCCACCGCATGACTCCACGGATTGAAAGCACGGGCATTTTTCTCCAAAAATGGTAGGGCGGGCGGATGGCCGTCTGCAAGGACCGCCGCTGGCTGACACGCAGCCAAACTCAGCCATCGCCCACCGCAACAGCCCCAAACGCCAGCCAGCCTTCGCCTTGGTGGCTCGCCGCGATTTTTAAAAATCAGGGATGCCGCATCCCCGAAAAGGTGTCAGTCGAATCCACCACTGCTTATATTGACCTGGTGCCGCTAGGGTTGGCGGGGCATCCTTTAATCCAACAAGTTAATCATATTCTGCCAAATCAATTCAGGGATGGCTTTGATAAAATGGGCATTGATATTGACAAGTTTATGCTTGCAACGGAGAAGCGAGTGCATCAAAAACTTTTACATGGCGACAAAACAGGTGGCTGGATGGGCGGAGCATGGAATCGAGCGTGGGGGCAGTTTTTGGGGTTTGACAAGGCGACGGGTAAGTTTAAAAATGAGCGTTCAGTCGAGGATATTGGTAAATTTGCCAGCCAATTGCTCGGCACTTTGATAGGCTTGTAACCATGAAACTTTTCTTTTTGAACACTACTAACTGGTCCGAATGTGAATGTTGGGGCACTCATAAATGGGTCGTTGCAGTTTTAGCCTGCCCTAAACATGGATGGAACAGGCGCTTTTCTACCCCCTATCCGATTGTAGATTTGTCCAAGTTTTCACCATCTATTCCTGATCGAGCTTTGCAGCTTGCCGAGTTTGAGGATATTAAGGTGCGCTTGCGGTCGCTTGTCCCGGACCAATTAGAAATTCTGCCTTGCCAAAGTTATGGCTCTCTTAAGGCGGAAGCTCATGGGAAGTTGGGTGATGCAATTATGGTCGATGGCAATGGAACGTCTTGCATGCGCTTGGAAAAATTTGAGGAACTCAAGAAACGAGGTTTGCCTGACCTTCAGGGCGTTGAAGCCAAGGTTAAATACAAACGTGAGCCGGGTATTCGTGTCATGGAGATGCAAATTCAAGGCCACGTTCGGCTGGGATCGCCGTCTTTTCCCAATGGCAAGACCGATTATTGCCCCATCTGTCGCTGCGATATAGGCTTGAAAAAGTTAGGGCAAGGTCAAGTGACAGTAAAAAAATCCTCAATTCCAAAACAAGGGGATGTTTTTGGCTTGTTAGACTGGCATCAAGGAATGATTGTTACGGAACACTTTGTCGAGGTGGCGCAAGGCATTCTTGGCAACGCAAAGTTTGATGAGATTCGACTAGTGGATGAGTAAATGGGGCGTGAATGGGTAGTAATTTATACGTTGTGTCGCCGGTGCGGTGGCCATGGGAAACGTGACAGTCAATAGCTTTATAGTATTTTTGTCTAACGCTCCCCGTGGAGAGGGCAGGGCAATGTTTGCTGCAATCCGCTGTTGGCACCCCCAGCATGCGAATGGATCAGCGCCACCGCATGACTCCACGGACTG
>CAISVF010000052.1 GCA_903888765.1 uncultured Verrucomicrobia subdivision 3 bacterium
GGCCCAGTCTCTACCACCTCCTTCAGGTCCTGGGCAAAGAACGCGTCATGGAAAGGATTGAGAAGGCACTGGCGGGATTTTAAGGTCTTTGAAAATAACAGGCACAAGCGCGTGTGCTTCCTCCGGCGGACCTAATGCTGGCAGTGCTGCATTCCCGCCTTTGCCCAGGTTTCACCGGCATTCTTTACTTTTGAAAAGACGCTCGCCATCGGGACATGGAATTGCTGAGGTAATTCCTTGCAGACGGGCGACAAATCCATTTTCATTTGCAGCCGGAACGGGAAGTCGTTCCGGATATTTTGTATTATTAAAATGATTACCCCAAGCGCTCTCAAAAAACTGGCTGCCAAGCATGGCACACCGCTCTTTGTCGTAGATCACGCCGAATTGCGCGCTAACTATGCCATGTTCAAGAAATACCTGCCACGCGTTCAGGCTTATTACGCAGTCAAGGCCAATTCCGATCCAGCCATCGTCCGCACACTCTATCAAGCAGGTGCCAGCTTTGATGTCGCTTCCATGCCGGAGTTCCAGACGGTTTACGAAAATATCAAGCACCTCCCGGCCAAGGAACGGCAGGATTGGATTTGGGACAAGATCATCTACGCCAATCCCATCAAGCCGGTGGAGACCCTGCGCGAATTGAATCAATACAAACCGCTCGTCACCTTTGATAATTTTGAAGAGATCAAAAAAATTAAAAAGTTCGCGCCTCAGGCTGGCTTGGTTTTGCGTTTGAAGGTGCCGAACACCGGTGCCATGGTGGAATTATCCTCCAAGTTTGGGGCGTCGCCAGGCGAAGCCGTGGACATGATCCTCGAAGCCGACCGCCTTGGTTTGACGGTGGAAGGCATCAGCTTCCATGTTGGCAGTCAGACCACCAATTTTGAAAATTACGTCCAAGCCATCGCCTTGTCCTCCAATATTTTTAATGAGGCGAAAGATCGCGGGTATAACAAGATGAACCTATTGGATATTGGCGGCGGATTTCCTGCCCCCTATGACTCCAGCGTCAAGCCGTTCCGTGAACTGGCTAAGGTTATCAATGGCGAACTCGACCGGCTCTTTCCCACGGGCGTCCAGATTCTGGCTGAGCCGGGGCGCTTTCTTTGTGCAACGACCGGCACCGCCGTTTCCAAAATCGTGGGCAAAGCCCTGCGGGATGGCAAGCTATGCTACTACATCAACGATGGTGTTTATCATACATTTTCCGGCGTGATTTTTGACCACTGCCATTATCACCTGAAATCTTTCAAGAAAGGCCCGACGCAAATCTGCTCCATTTTTGGACCGACCTGCGATGCTTTGGATGTGGTTTCCATGGCGGAGAATCTGCCGGATCTGGAATTGGACGATTTACTTTATAGCGAACAAATCGGTGCCTATAGCCACGCTTCCTCAACCTACTTCAACGGCTTTCCGCCGGCGACGGTTGTGCACGTGAATCAAAAATAGTTTTAGCGGGGCGCCGGCCAAAATTGTTTGCGAATTTATTTCGCGCCTGTTTCTGCTTTCAGGAAACTGGCCAAGGGGCAGTCTTTTAACTGACGCAAACCTTCGAGGACGGATTGTACGTTCAATTCCGCCCCGGCGGGGCTGGTGTGGGTGCCGTCGGCGGGGGTGAAGTATTTTTCTTTGATCTCCTGCGGTGCCATTCCGGCGTAATGGCTCATGGTGAGCTTATTAATATTCACGAGCGGCACGTTTTCACTTTTTGCCACTGCCACGGACATCTCGACGTAAGTGCTTTTTTCCACATCCCCGGCTTTCACGGTTTCTTTCGGACAATGCGGGATCGGGGTGCAGAGAACCGGCATCATGCCTTTGGCGCGCGCGTCCGCCACATACTTTCGCAAATACCAGCCGTAAGTATGCACGGTTTCGGGCTTTTTCATGATGGGATTATAAATATCCTTCGATTCTTCGCCGAGGCTGCGGATGGAGCCGCGCGCGCGGTTTGTGTCGTCGAGCGGGCCGCCGTCATTGTGGCCCATCTGGATCAGTACAAAATCACCCGGTTTGGCAGCAGCCAGAATATTGTCCCAGTAACCCTGCGTAATGAACGTCCGGCTGCTGCGGCCGCCCAGAGCATGGTTCTCCACGCGGATTTTATTGGTGTCAAAATTCTTGCCAATAATATCGCCCCAACCACGTTCCCCCCGGCCGGGATTATGCACGGTGGAGTCCCCGACGATGAACAGGATGGGAAAAGCGCGGTTGGTGTCCGTGAGAAAACCAGATTTGCTGGCAATATCCCGCTTGGCATCCAGATTGGCGGAACTATTGGGTGAAATCGGTTCCGCTGCGTGCAGCGTAATCGTTGCTCCGAGGAGCAGGGGCAAAAAGCATGGCTTCATGGTTGGCGCGGTAATGAGGAGAAGTCGGGTAAAGGACATAATTGTTTTTCAATTTTCGCAGAAACCAGTCCGGACCACCATCCCCACAACTGATGATTCTTTGCAAATAAGTGGCTAGCGAAGCGCCTGGGCACCTGGATCGGGGCGGTGGGGGAAAAACAGAGGTAAGGCTTACAACCAAAATCCTCATAGATCTCCATTGGCTGCTGGAAAAACCGGCCGTCAGCCAACTCTTCGCCACGATGCCGGATATGCCTGTGTAGTCAGACACAACAGATTTTACCTCAATTTTATCGGGCTTTAGAAAACCTTTCGGGAAGTCAGGTTGAAATTCACGCGCGTGGCTCCAGCGGTAAACATGGCCAGAGCCGTTTGCGGATCGAATGCGCCAAGTGTCGCCACCACGCCAAATTTTTGACCGACGATTTTGCGCATCAACTGCACATCGCCGATAGTCGTGGCAGCGCCGTTAAAGCTGGTGGAGGTTTTCACAAAATGAGCGCCACTTTCCACAACGATCTGACAGGCCCGAACCTTCTCCTCGTTACTCAGCAGGCAGGTTTCCATAATCACTTTTACCGCACGTTCATCGGCAGCCTCGGTCACGTCGATTAATTCGCGCAAAACGTATTTATCTTCGCCTGCCTTGAGCCTTGCAATATTCAGCACCACGTCGATTTCCTGAGCGCCGTCATCCACGGCAGTCTCTGTTTCAAAGCGCTTTACGTCTGAGGCCGTCGCCCCGAGCGGAAAGCCAACGGCGCAGGAAACTTTTACTTCAGAATCCTCCAAAAGATGCCGGGTCGCCACCACCCATGAGCCGTTGATACCAACCGAGACAAAGTGATGCGCACGTGCTTCAGAACACAGTTTTTCTAGCTGTGCCAGCGAAACATCAGGGCAGTGGAGCGAACATTCAAGGTTTCGGGAGAAGTCCTCCGGTAATGATATTTCCAGCATATAATATGACCTTAAATCCCGATCGGATGCCACGCAGTTTTAAATTCGATCGTATCCAGAATCCGATAGGGATCCTCGGCTGCGGGTGAAAACCAATCCGTGCCCGCATAATTGGCGTAGCGCTTAAGATTAGCCGCCACTCCCGCTTGTAATTGGGCGCTCAAGGTTGTATCTCCGGTGCCGTCCACAATGGCGTTAACATCCATATGCGTGGCGATATGGGAGACGAGTTCCGCCCTTTTGCCGGTGAGAATATTGACCACGCCTCCGGGCAGATCGCTGGTGGCCAGAATTTCGGCAAAAGTCGCGGCGGGCAATGGAAATTTCTCCGAGGCGACCACGACCGCCGTGTTGCCGCTCAAAATCACGGGGGACACCAAAGAAACAAGCGCCAGCAAGGACGGTTCATCCGGCGTGAGTACCACAACCACACCGGTCGCCTCGGGCGTGGTGAAATTAAAATGCGAGGAGGCCACCGGATTAACGCTGCCAAAAACTTGTGCGTACTTATCTGTCCAGCCGGCAAAATAAACCAACCGGTCGATGGCTAGCGCCACTTCGCGCCGGGCTTTAGCTGGCGCAACCCGGGTGGATCGGGTGATTTCAGCCAACAGTTCGCTTGCGCGGTTTTGCAGCATCTCGGCTGCTCGATAGAGAATCTGTCCGCGATTGTAAGCTGTGGCTTTGCCCCAACTGGTGGTGCCGACCCGCGCAGCGACGACGGCGTCGCGAAAATCTTTGCGCGAGGCGTGGGCGTAATTATCCAGGTGTTCGCCCTTTGCCGATCTTGCGGGCAGGTAGCGACCGCTTTCGCTGCGCGGAAATTTTCCACCAATGTAAAGTTTGTAGGTTTTTTTGATCTCCAGGCGATTCATAAATGTCCTTCGCATAAGTTAATCCCCGGTTCAATCCAACCGGCAATAAGCCGCCAGGCCCTGCAAGCCGCCCTCACGACCAAATCCGCTTTCCCGATAGCCGCCAAACGGGCTCGTGGGATCAAATTTGTTGTAGGTATTGGCCCAAATCACGCCGGCACGCAATTTGTGTACCAGTTTGAAAATCTTGCTGCCTTTGTCTGTCCAAACGCCCGCACTCAAACCGTAGGGGATGTTGTTGGCACGCTCAAAAGCCTCTTCTGGTGTGCGGAAAGTCATCACACTCAATACGGGTCCGAAAATTTCTTCATTGGCCACACGATGCGCATGCGTGACTCCGGTCAAAAAGGCTGGCGCAAACCAGTATCCTTTCTCCGGCAAGGCACACGGTGTTTGGGTTAACTCCGCACCTTCTGCGATGCCGCTTTGCACCAAGGCTCGGATTTTTTCCAGTTGGGGGCGAGAATTGATGGCACCGATATCGGTGTTTTTGTCGAGCGGATTGCCGATGCGCAACGTTTGGATGCGGTGACGCAGTTTTTTTATGACCGTGGAATAAATACCTTCCTGCACAAACAGCCGGGAGCCCGCACAACAGACCTGCCCCTGGTTGAAATAAATACCGTTGATGATACCTTCGATGGCCTGATCCAGTGGCGCATCCTCGAATAGGATGTTTGCCGCTTTGCCGCCAAGCTCAAGGGTGAGTTTCTTTTGCGTGCCGGCTATCGCAGCAGCTATTTGCTTGCCCACTTCCGTACTGCCGGTAAATGCGAGCTTGTTTATGCCGGGATGGCGGACGATGGCCGCGCCCGTCTCGCCCGCTCCAGTGACGATGTTCACCACCCCCTCAGGTAATTCCGCTTCCTGAAAAATCTGGGCCAACCGGAGCGCCGTGATGCTGGTGGTCTCGGCCGGCTTAAGCACAACCGTGTTGCCACAGGCTAATGCCGGTGCGATTTTCCAAGCCGCCATGAGCAGGGGGAAATTCCAGGGAATGATCTGGCCCGCGACACCCAGCGGATGCGGCAGCTTGCCTGGGAAGGCATATTTCAGCTTATCCGCCCAACCCGCGTAATAAAAAAAATGCGCCGCCACGAGCGGCAAATCCACGTCGCGACTTTCCTTGATGGGCTTGCCGCCATCAATGGTTTCGAGCACGGCCAGCTCGCGCGCTTTTTCCTGAATGATGCGGGCAATGCGATAAAGATATTTGCCGCGTTCGCGCCCGGGCAGCTTGCTCCACACCGTTTCATAGGCTTTGCGCGCGGCTTTTACCGCCGAATCCACATCCGCTGCATTCGCTGAGGCAATCATGGTGAGCGGTTGCTCGGTCGCTGGATTGATGGATGGAAAATATTTTCCCGAATTCGGCGCAGCGAATTTGCCACCGATAAACAATTCGTGCCGGGGAGAAATGACGTAACTTTTGGAATCTTCCGGCGCGGGCGCAAAGTCCCACTTGTTACCGAAGTTTAAGCGCCGATCCTTGAGTGGCACGATGGTGTTCGAGCTAGGGACAGCGCGCTTGGAAAAAATTCTGGCGGGTTTGGCTTTTATTTTCATGAGCGGTTAAACAGAAGTCACAGGACGATGCAGAAGCTCTGCTTCCGGAATTTCGGCTGGCGCATTCATCGGGGTTTAATTGGGAAATTTGTATTGATCTGCCTCCATCAAGGTAGCGAAAAGTAATCGGGCCCTTGATAATTGCCATCCGCTTGCCGGGCGATCTGCATCAGCACATCGTTGACAAGGGTGCTGGCCCCAAAGCGGAAAAGTTGCGGGTTGAGCCAATCATCTCCTAGGGTCTCCTTGACCATCACGAGGTAGGCGAGCGCCTGCTTGGAGGTGCGAATGCCGCCGGCGGGTTTCATGCCGATGCGGAGGCCGGTGGCGAAAAAATAATCGCGGATGGCTTCCAGCATCACCAACGTGACAGGCATGGTGGCGGCGGGCGCAACCTTGCCGGTGCTGGTCTTGATGAAATCCGCGCCGGCCTGCATGGCAATTTCGCTGGCGAGGCGGACATTGTCGTAGGTGACGAGTTCTCCGGTTTCGAGGATGACCTTCAAATGTGCCGGGCCGCAGGCTGCTTTTACGGAGGCGATTTCATCGAACACCCGCGCGTGATCGCCTGCGAGGAAGGCACCGCGGTCAATCACCATATCAATCTCGTTCGCGCCATCAGCCACCGCACGGCGGACTTCATTAAGCTTGGTTGGCAGCGGATATTGCCCACTCGGAAAACCGGTGGCAACGGAAGCAATCTGTACGGGAGAATTATGGCCTAGAAATTTGCGGGCATATTTCACCAGATTGGGATAAACGCAAACGGCGGCACAACTCGGCACGTCATATTTCGCCGCCATGGGCTGCAGTGCCTTGCGACATAGATAGGCGACTTTTCCGGGAGTATCTTTCCCTTCCAAGGTGGTCAGATCACACATGGCGACCACCATTTTGAGGCCGGCAAGCTTGGCGGACGATTTGATGCTGCGTTTTCCGAAGGAAGCGGCACGCTCCTCCAGCATTACGGCGTCAACCGTGGGAACCGGTCCACGGTTAGGATTGAATGCTGTCACGCGAAGGGAAATTTCCGGTCGCGTCTTATCCAGCAATGCTGATGCTCTCATACTTTAACGGAATACTGAGTCCAAGCGAGAACGTCGTCAATTCGCTTCCGCAGGCTAGACGTGCAATAATTTAATCTGCTCACTCTCTTTAACGGCGGCTTCGCCCAGGGTCTGGGTTTGCTTGCGCCGGCGTTCAATAATGTGTTTATCGAACAAGGGATCGTAGGGCACGGGATATTTTCCGTCATAGCAGGCCATGCAGAAAGCCTCTTTTGACTGACCGGTGGCGGCGACCATGCCTGCCTGAGAAAGGTAATGCAATGAATCCGCGTTCAGAAATCTGCGAATTTCCTCGACCGTATTGGTGGCGGCCATGAGCTTGTTGCGGTCGGGGAAATCAATACCATAAACGCACGAATGTTGATGTGGCGGACAACTGACCGCGACGTGGACTTCCTTCGCGCCCGCTTCCTTGAGCGTTTTAACGCGCGTGGCACAGGTGGTCCCGCGAACGATGGAATCATCCACAATGACCACTCTCTTGTCATAGACCAGTGATTCAATCAGGTTCAGTTTCACGCGGACGTTGAAATCGCGGATGAGCTGGGTTGGCTGCAAGAAACTGCGGCCCACGTAATGGTTACGAATGAAGGCCATTTCATAAGGAATGCCTGATTCCTCAGCATAACCCATCGCCGCACATACGCCGCTATCGGGTACCGGAATCACCAGATCCGCCTTCACGCCATGCTCCCGGGCAAGCTGCCGGCCCATTTCCTTGCGAACGTCATAAACGCTATGGCCATTGATGACGCTGTCAGGGCGCGCAAAATAGACGTATTCAAAAACGCAGAAAGCGCGTTTCTGGTGTTCGGGAAACGCCTGAATACTGGTCATCCCTTTATCGTTGATAATGACGATTTCACCCGGAGCCACATCCCGAATAAATTGTGCGTGAATGAGATCGAAAGCCGTCGTTTCACTGGAAAGAATCCAGGCACCGTTGGCGGTGCGGCCGATGGAGAGCGGCCGGAACCCATGGGGATCGCGCGCGCCGATGAGCTCCTTTTCGGTCATGATAACGAGGGAATACGCGCCCTCGATACGACGAATGGTGTTGACCAGAGAACTCGGCATGCCGCCCGCCTGCGGCTGCGCCAACATCATGATGATAATCTCGCTATCCACCGTGGTCTGAAAAACCAGACCCCGCTCTTCCAGTTCGTCCCGGAGCTTGGCGGCATTGGTCAGATTGCCATTGTGCGCTACCGCGATCTGTCCGCGTGCGCAATCCACGGTCAGCGGCTGGGCGTTGCGCAGCGAGGATGATCCGGTCGTAGAGTAACGCGTATGGCCGACTGCGATATTTCCCACGAGGTCGTGGAGAATTTTCGGATCATTAAATATTTGCGGAACCAAACCCATGCCGTGATGTTTGAAAAACTTTCCGTCATGGCCGGTAACAATGCCCGCACTTTCCTGACCACGGTGTTGCAGGGCATAAAGACCATAATAGGTGAGTTCCGCGGCATCCGGACTGCCGAAAACACCGAAAACTCCGCAGTAATGTTTAGGGTAAGGATTTTGTTTTTGCATTGCGCGTGCCGCTGAATTTGACCAAACAAAAGCTTCGCGTGCAAGCTGGAACGAGACGACTGTAACGAAGCGGAAACCACATAGGGCTTTCTCCCCGCGAAAGAAATTTTTATCATTGTATGTCCGGTGAAGCTTGGCTATGGTTTCCATAAGCCCCAAATATATTAAAAATTCCAGGAGGATCATATGAACCGCCTTACCATTCAGACAGCAGTCATGGTTGCCGTCGCACTCTTTGTCTTGATCTTTATTGGGCGAGCACCCCGTGTCACCACTTCTACCAACACCACCCCGACCAGCAGCATCCCGCAAACCCAGCCCAAAGAAAATTCCGCCAATATCCCTGCCGCGCGTCTAGTCCAATCGGTGGCAGCCCCTGCCGTAATAGCGGGAAAAACCGTGAACCCGAGCAAGCCAATCGCCTTGTTTCATGATTTCGCACATTGGGTGCAATTATTCACCAACTCTTCGGCCAGCCTGATGGATGGCGAACGGCTCGCATGGCAACGACGTGAGGCGATGCTGGACCTAATCCAGAACGATCCTAAAAAGGCCCTCGAATTGGCTGTGCCGTTTGATTTGCGCCAGCAACTGCCCAGTCAAATCACCAAATTTTTGGAAACTCAGGTGGATGGGCGCGGCGACTTCCTGGTGGCAGTGGCCACGGACTTTTCCAGTGGGGGAACGGCGACTTACCGCAACATTCAGATCGGTGAAAATCATTATCAGGCTTTCGTTTATGGTCGTAGAAGTTCGCAAAGCTCGCGGTTGAGTATTCCACTGCACGGCATTTCGCTGGATGGTAAAATGGCCGTTTCCACTGAACCGCTTCGCTTGTTGTCCGTCTCCGAGGCAAAGGCGTTGGATAAAACCATCGTGCAATCCGACCCGGTCTGCTCCGTCTCTGGTAAGGCGGCCAATTGGCGCGACCAGAAAGTCTATGCCGAAAACGGCGGCGGCGTGATGTGCTTTTGCGGGACCGATCATTACGATCTGGTAAACCAGCAATGGGCTATGGCAGAAAAAGGGCACCTTGCCGCCAGCGGCGATGGCACCACCATTGGTACGCCGACGGTCGCCGACGATGCGTGGACGCACGGCAATAAATCGGTGCTCTATATGCGGGTGAATTTTCCGGACGACCTCACCGAGCCGATTTCTGAAGCTGAAGCCTATACGGCCATGGACGGAGTAAATACCTTTTACACGGAAAACTCCTACAATCTCACCTCCTTGACCACTACGGTAACGCCAGTCATCACCATGCCTCAGACCAAGGCGTATTATTCCACAGATCCGTCGCTGTTGTTGGCGGATGCGCGTAGCGCCGCCAAGACGGCAGGTTTCGACACCGCGAATTATGATCGTGATATCGTGGCTTTAACCAGTGTGCCTGGCTACTCCTGGGGCGGACTGGCTTATGTCGGCGGCAAAGGGGTATGGCTCCAAAGCATGGGGGTGGGAGTTACCGCCCATGAACTGGGGCACAACTACGGACTCTGGCACGCCAACTTTTGGAATGCGTTGACCAACTACAGCATGGTGGGTCCAGGAACGAATCTCGAATACGGCAACATCTATGATACCATGGGGCAGGCCTCGGCGGGGAATAATTTATTCAACGCGGTGCATAAAAACATGCTCGATTGGCTCAAGGCCGATGCGATCCAGCCGATTCATAGCAATGGGGTCTACCGGATTTTCGCATTTGACGTGCCGGGTTCCGCCCGCGTGGCCGGCCGAATGTATGCCGCCATTGTAAAGAAAGATTCGCAGCGCGACTATTGGCTGGAGTTCCGGAAAAAATTTAGCAGCAATCCGTGGCTGGAAAACGGACTTTTGCTTGATTGGTCGCCGTGGAATGAAAGCAACGGCGGCGCACAATTGGTGGACACCACCCCCGGTTCGCCGGACGCCTCCGATTCCGCCAGCCGCAGCGATGCGGCGGTGGTCATCGGTCGAACGTTCAATGACAATGTGGCGGGCGTGCACATTACCCCCTTATTCCGCGGTCAGACTGGAACTGATCCATGGATTGATTATCAGGTCAATCTCGGGGCATTTCCCGGCAATCATGCGCCCAGGCTGTCTGTGGAAGTGGATCAAACCAATGTTGCACCCGGTAGTCTGGTGCATTTTCACGCCACCGCAACCGATTCTGATGGGGACGCATTAGCCTATGCGTGGACGTTTGATGATTTGAGTTTTTCATCCAACAATCTCGCCTGGGTTTCCAAAAACTTCGCCACGCCGGGCGAACATGTGGTCCGCTGTGTGGTAAGCGATATGAAAGGTGGTGAGGCCAGCGCCAACGCGGTGGTCACGGTGGGCGAAGCAGGAGGTTTTCGCATCAGCGGAAGGGTAACGGACAGCAGCGGCCTGCCGTTGGAAGGGGTGCTCGTAGGTAATGGCGAGATTGCCGCCAAGAATTTCATCGGCGGCTGGACCGACAGCGATGGCCGATACCTTCTGGTTAATGTGGCGACGAATCTGGACTTAAATGCATATTTCTTTGGCTACACTTTTGCCAGCCCGACTTGGACAAATCCACTTCAACCCACCAATGATCTGGTGAACTTTAATTTTCTAGCCAGCGTGCTGCCGACGGTAAATATTACGGTGGACACCAACACGGTGGCCGAAAGTGACAGCTCGGCACATTATTTTACCGTGACGCGCACCGGCGACACGAACAATGATTTATCGGTCAACATCGCACTGGGGGGATCGGCGGTTTTCGGTTCCGATTATACCTTAGATACCGACTTGAGCGCTACGAACATAATCATCATCCCCGCAGGTACCAATCAAATTACCTTTGTCTTTCACACGCGTAACAACTCAATCTTGAAAGGCCCCGAGACGGCGACCATCTCTTTGATCAGTGATGACGGGAATATCAGTAATCCGAAATATGCGCTCGCACCACTGGCGGAAGCGGCGATCACGATTATCGATGACGATGCCCCGGCGCTGCCGAACATAACCGTCTCAACTGCGACACCGGAGATTCTCGAAAACGGCATGGATAGCGGCCAGTTCACCTTCACCCGCCATGGCAGCACCGCCGGTGACCTGCTTGTTTACTATGCAACGAGCGGCACAGGTACGGCTGGAGTGGATTACGCGCCATTGCCGAATGTGGTATTAATGCCGGCCGGGCAAACCAGCATCATGGTGCCACTGAACCCGATTAGCGGTCAGGCTTTGGCACCAGATAAAACCGTCGTTGTTACCCTGGCAACCAATGCAGCCTACACTTCAGGTGCTCCGGCTGCCGCGAAGATCACGATCCTCAACGATAATTCCGAGACCGTGACCGTAACGCGAACCGCGGATGCGGCGGAACCATCCACGGCTGGAACCTTCACCATCAAACGCGACGGTGATTTGACTGAGGCGCTAGTCGTCAACTACAACCTCAGCGGCACGGCAACCAATGGCGTGGATTACACAACTTTGAGCGGCACAGTGACGATTCCTGCTGGCGCGGCCTCGACCAGGATTAGCGTCAGTCCGAAAGCCGACACTCTGCTCGAAGGCGATGAATCCGTTATTCTGTCACTTACAGATAGTATAAGTTACGACGTTGGAAATCCAGGTGCGGCAACGCTGACCATCCGTGACGCCCAGAAATCCACCGTGACCGTTGTCACGACCGTGGATAAAGTGTTCGAACAAGGCGACGTGCCCGGCCAGTTTACTGTGACGCGCACCGGGAGCAGCGGCGACCTGGCGGTTTATTTGGCTGTCAGCGGCACCGCTTTAAGCGGAGCGGATTATGTGCCGATAGACAATCCGGTGGTGATTCCCGACGGTTCGAGTTCGACCACCATTGATGTCATTCCCTTTCACGATTTGATTCTGGAGCCGTCCGAAACGGTGATTTTGACCGTTCTGCCCAATACCAACTACGATGTCGGCACACCCGCGACCGCAAAATTAGATATATTGGATGATGGCACCAGTCAGGTTGTAGGGGTGGGTTTCTGTTTCGCAACCACAGCGATTGTGGAAAGCCAGTCACCCGGCATTGCCGTCACCCTGAGCCAGACTTCCAGCGTGCCGGTAACGGTGGATTATCGGGTCATTGGCGGCACCGCGCCCGCCAGCCGCTATTCTTTGCCACCAGGCACCTTAGTCATTCCCCCCAAAAATTCAGTGGCGCTTATCCCTCTAAAAATCATCAATGACGGTATGGTTGAGCCGCCGCAAACGATCCGGGTGGCGCTGTTTAATCCCACAAATGCTACGCTGGATGCCATTAAAATCCACACCTACACCATTCTTGACGATGATATTTGCTCAATCAGCGTCACTTCAACCGTGCCCAACTCGGCGGAGACGGGCCCGCTTGCGGGCAACTTTCGCATCCTGCGTGCCGGTTCAACGAACGCGAATCAGATGGTTTATTTTCAAATTACGGGCAGCGCGAGTGCGCCAACGGATTATGCGCCGCTGGGTAATTCCGCGCTAATTCCCGCAGGTGCTACGTTTGTGGATTTGCCCGTGACCCCGGTAGATGACCAGACGATGGAATTCCCTCAAACCGTTGTGCTCACACTGACCAGTGCAACCAACGCCAGCATTTTGGCGCCCAGCACCGCTACGGTGACCATAAATGACAATGATACCAATCGGCTCCCGATTGTCGCCATCACCACCACCAATCATCCATACGCCATCGAAGGTGGCTCCAATGGTGAATTTTTCTTCACCCGCTCCGGGGGCACAACCAATGCGCTTACTATTTCCTTCACCATCGGCGGAACGGCTGCCGCCGGCACACGCTATTTAGCCCTGAGCAATTCCGTTATCATTCCGGCGGGGCAAACCACAGCAGCGCTACCGGTGGTGGCAATTGATGACAATCTAGTGGAAGGAGAGCAAACAGTGGTGGTCTCGCTGGTAGAAGGCAACAGCTATCGGGCGGCTTATCCGGCATTTGCCACGGTCACGGTGCAGGACAACGATCAGCGCGTGTGGATTGATGCCAGCGATTTCCAAGCCGCCAAATATCGGCTTGATCCGGGGCAGTTCACCTTCTCCCGCTTCGGCACAACAAATACACCAGTCACTATTTTCTATACCATTAGCGGCACTGCCAGCAACGGTCTGGACTACGCGACCATCACCAATTTCATGATAATTCCCGCCGGCGAACTCACCAGCACGCTACCAATCCTGCCCCTGCACAGTGGTCTGGTGCGTGGACCCGTTACAGCTACCTTGACGCTGTTGACCAACGCTGCCTATGTTCTCGGCATGCCGACGAATGGCACGGTCACCATCGACGACGATCTGCCCATGGTGACCGTTTCCGCCCTGGTGACCAACGTGTTGGAAGGCAGCGGCTCGAACGGGGTCTTTCGCGTCATTCGCACCGGCGACCCGCAATATGATTTCACGGCTCGCCTGGCAATTGGCGGCACGGCCACCTTCGGTGCGGATTATCCAGCATTCGCCACCAACATTTATTTTACGTGCAGCGTCACATCCATCGACCTGCTGATCACCCCCACCAATGATATCATCGTTGAAGGAGATGAAAGTGTGACCGCCACGCTGCTGCCGGATCCAGCCTATAGCGTGCTTTCACCAAGCAACGCGGTGCTTACCATAGCAGATGCTGGCACCAATCAGACACCGCTGGTCATCATTACCAGTCCGAGTAATTACGTCGCTTTCCTGAGCGGTACTAATGCCGGACTCGAACTGCAAGCCATCGTAATTGACAATAGTTCCTCCAACACGCTGTTCTGGAGCAAGGTCAACGGCCCGGACAGTTATGTTTTCGGGGACACCAATTCCGCGAATACCTCCGTGTTATTTACCAATGCCGGAGCCTATCTTTTGCGGCTTACCGCAGATAATGGGCAATTGCAGGGCCATGCGGATTTGCTGGTGTTCGTTAGCGATAACGTTTTGACTGAGACAAATATTTTGCACTGGCTGCTGGATGAGGGCATGGGGACAAATGTGACCGATTCTTCCGGCAACGGGCGTGATGGCGTTTTTTCCGGCCTTCCTCTTTGGACGACCAATGGAGCCATTGCTGGAGCCTTAGCCTTTAATGGCACAAATGACTGCGTTCGCCAGTCGGGTGGATCGAATACGCTGAACGGATTGACTGCTCTCACGGTTTCACTCTGGATCAAGCCGGGGCCGGCCATTTCCGATCGCGGTTTTCTCTCCGGCGATGATGCCACGACCAATACTACTTTCAGCCTGGCCACGCGAACCATGGCCTCATGCGGTAATTCTTCCAATATTCTGGATGCCACCATTACAACCAGCGCCGGAGTGGTACATCGCACGAGTGCAAGCAACGCTTTGGAGCCCGGCCAATGGCAACATTTCGCCTTAACCTGGACCAATGGGGAGGCCCCCAAACTTTATTTCAATGGCCAATTGGACCAACCGCTGGCCGGCTTCGCGATAGCATCAGGCGTGGTGACGAATTGTCCACAGTTTGTCGTTGGCAAGGGAGCGTTTGATAGCCCGGCATCGTGGGACGGCGCAATTGACGATGTTCGGGTATTTGCCGCCGCCTTGAGTGCGGAGGAGATTCTCGCATTGGCAGATGGTCCGGCAACCAATCACGCTCCGGTGGTGGATGCTGGAACCAACATCACGGTTCAAATCGGCATTCCGGTCACATTGGTCGGCAGGGTCTCGGATGATGGTTTACCCAACCCGCCGGGAGTTGTCACGAACTACTGGACGTATCTGGGAACGAACAACATCTTTATTACTAATGCAAGCAGTTTGACCAACACCTTGGTTTTTACCGATCCCGGCGATTATGTGTTTCGCTTGACGGCTTTTGACGGACAACTGACCTCGTTTGCCGATGTGACCGTAACAGTAATTCCGCCGACGCTGGTGAATATTTCTGCCGACCAGCCGGATGCAAATGAATTGGGTCCGGTTTCAGGCAATTTCACGTTTACCCGCAATGGCGACACGAATGAATTGACGATTTACCTGGCAATTTCCGGCACCTCTAGCAACGGACTGGATTATGTCTCCCTGACCAATACGATTACCTTTGGCAGCGGTTCCAATTCCGCAGCCCTGCCGGTGACCCCGTTTCTGGATTATGAGATCGAAGGTGACGAATCGGTGGTTGTAACCATCCTTACCAATATTTCCTATTCGGTTGGCAATGGGCAGGCGACCGTAACCATCCACGATTCTCCATACGGCCTGTGGAGCATTCAGCATTTCACCTTGGAGCAATTGACCCACCCGGAATTGAGCGGGCCGGGGGCCAGTTTTGAACATGATGGGATTGTGAATTTTGCGAAATATGCCTTTAATCTGGACCCCATCGTGCCGACCGCTCCGCCTCCCTACAAATGGGGGTTGGAAATCAGCACAAATGACAATCGGCAACATCTCACCTTAACCTATACTCGCCGACTGCCGCCAAGGGATGTGGAATACGGCGTTTTTGTTTCCACCAATCTGATTAATTGGGACACGGGAACCAACTACGTTGAAGAATTCTTGCATACGAACAACCCGGACGGAATGACTGAGACGGTGCGAACCCGCGCCCAACTGCCTTTTCCGCTCGCAACCAATTTATTCATGAATATTCGTGTCTGGCTGCAACAAGCGCCCGCACCAGTACCCTAACAGTTTGTTGAAAAACGATTTTTGTTTGAAACTTTTCCGGTGGAGATAAGACTGAAGACGGATGCGGGGAAAACCTCAAGCCCAGCCGGACTTTCTGACGGTCATCAACCTGAACCAATGTGTGCCCGCCGACCATCCGCTGCGCGCCATCAAACGCCAGGTGGACGCGGTCCTGAAAAAACTCTCCCCGCTGTTTGACGATCTGTATGCCGACGAGGGCCGCGCCAGTATTCCGCCCGAACAACTGCTCAAAGCGCGCGTGCTCACTGCCCTTTACAGTGTCCGCAGTGAGCGCCTCTTCTGCGAACAGCTTGGTTACCATCTGCTCTGGCTCTGGTTCCTGGACCGGCAGTTCCACGAAGGTAGTTTCGCTCACAGTATCTTTGCCAAGAACTATGAGCGCGTGCTCTCCGCCGACATGGCCAAACTCTTTTTCCTCGAAATCTATGACGTGAGCCGGCAGGCCGGCTGGACCAGTGACGACCACTTTACCGCTGACGGCACGCTCATCGAAGCGTGGGCCAGCCTGAAGAGTTTCGTGCGCAAAGACGGGGCCGACCAGGCCAAGGTGGCCGCGGCCAAAGACGAAGCCCCCGGCACTCCCACGATTAATTTTCGCGGGGAGCCGAGGCGCAACGACACGTACCAGAGCACGACCGATCCCGAGAGCGTGCTGTATCGGAAAGCCAGCGGGAAGGAAGCCCGGCTGTATTTCGGCGCGCACGCCCTGATGGAAAACCGGAACGGCTTGTGCGCCGACTTCACCCTGCATAATCCGATTGCAGCCGGCGAACCGGTGGTGGCGCTGCAACAAGCCGATGCCCATCAGCAACTGCATGAAGGCGTGACCCTCAAGACACTCGGTGCCGACAAGAACTATCCCCAGAAAGGCTTTGTGCAAGGCTGCCGGGAACGTGGGATCGCGCCGCAGGTGGCGTGCAAAGATAAAGTGCAGGTGGCTGGACTGGACGGGCGCACGATGACGCGGCGCAGTTATCAAGTGAGTTTGAAGATCCGCAAGCGGGTGGAGGAAATCTTCGGCTGGATCAAGATCGTGGGCGGCTTCCGCCGGAGCCGGTATCGGGGACTGGAGCGAACACAGGCCTGGGGCTACTTCGTGGCGGGGACTTACAACCTGCTGCGCAGGGTGCGGCTGGCGGCGTCCTAAAACGCCGCCGGCGACCGGGCAAAAAGCCCGGCGCGAACGGAACGCGCCGCTTTGCGTGAGTCCAGCAGTCGAATTTTGGCGCCGGTGGCGACTCCCGTTACCGCCGCTGCCATGTTGGATTTTCAAAATCTTACCCATGAAACACTGCGGGGTGGAAAATTGACCTGTATTTCAACGGCCTGCTAATTTTAAAAACAGTGCGTTCGTGGCATCATCACCATAAAAAGATTAATCCTTTGTCATTCCCTGCCAATTTGGTAAGAAATTTAAGACAGGCAAAATCTTATAATTTGAACTTGCGCTGCAGCCGCATAGAAACGAAATTCGGTGGTAGTTATTTGACAAATCTCATGATGCGTAATTCCCTTGGTTTGACATTGTCTGTGCGATTTTTGTGCCTTGTTCAACTGATCTGGCCTTTGGTCGTGCTTGTCGGGGCTTTCCCCCAACCGGTCAAAGGCAGCCTCAATGTCCAGCTAGGGCAGAACTTTACCGCCGCGACCATGTTCATTGATTCGGCTAAAGTTCCACCCGACACGGATGGAGCAGTTGGTCCCGAACACTTTGTTGAATTTATCAATGGGCGTTTTTCCGTATTTGCAAAAGATTCAGGAACAAAAGTGCTGAGTATGACGGATTTGGACTTTTGGGCCGGGGCTGGGGTAAAACTTAGTTCCAACCTCGATGTTTCCGACACCCGGGTGATTTTTGATCCACTCAGCGGCCGTTGGTTTGCCTCACAGGTAGATTTTGATCGGGCAAACCTGGTGAACAACCGCTTTCTGTTGGCGGTTTCCGCCAGCAACGATCCCACGGGACTTTGGCAAGCAGTAGCCTTCTCTGCGGATCCGGGCGGAAATTTTGCGGACTTCCCCAGGCTGGGCATTGACGCCAACGGGGTGTACCTCAGTGCGAATATGTTTGATGGTTTTGGAAATTACGTGGGTGTTCTAGTCACCAGCATTCCCAAAAGTGATTTGCTTGGCACTGATCCTACCGCCATTAACCGTACCTGTTCCGGAGTAATGGGGCCACCGTCTCTGGGATTTTCGCTTCAGCCGGTGGTGAATTTCAATCCCACCAGCAAAACGGAGGCAGTTTTAGCGGTCCCGGAAGATGGCACATTCAATGATGGGATCCATTTTTTACCTCAAAACGAATTGCTAATGTTTCAGATTTTTGATGCCGGGACTCCCAGTGCGAGTCTGGGAACCAACCAATTGCTTAGCGTGCCCAGCTACCTTGTCAACTTTAACCCACCCCAACCAGATGGTCAGGTCACGCTCGACGATGGAGACGCGCGTATCGGCAGCTTTGTTTTTCAAGTGGGGGATTCCATTTATGCCACCCATGCAGTGCAAGTGGGAGCGCGCGCCGCCATTCGCTGGTATCGGATTAGTGCCGCCAGCCAAACCTTGCTGGAATCCGGTACCATCAGCGATCCAGACCTGGATCTTTTTTATCCCTCCATCGCCGCCGCCACCAATGGCATGGTAGTCATTGGATTCAACGGATGTAGTATCAACAACTTTATAAGCGCCTATGCAGTTGCCGGCCAGACGATAAACGAGGTGACCCGCTTCGGCGACAAAATTTTGCTTAAAGCCGGGACAGCAAATTACGAGGAAAGTGTGAATGGATCCAATCGGTGGGGGGATTACAGTACCACTACGGTGGACGCCGGCAATCCCAATCATTTCTGGACCATTCAGGAATTCGCTTCTGCCAATAATGTTTGGTCCACGCAGGTCACGGAACTGGTCTTAGCCGAAACGCCTCCAGTTTTGCAAATCATGACAACGCCGGACACCTGCTCGCTGTCCTGGTCCACTAACAATATTGGCT
The DNA here is from genome assembly GCA_903888765.1 of uncultured Verrucomicrobia subdivision 3 bacterium. Lineage (GTDB taxonomy): Bacteria > Verrucomicrobiota > Verrucomicrobiia > Limisphaerales > UBA11358 > UBA11358. The sequence continues at coordinate 19,019 of CAISVF010000052.1, forward strand.
ATACCCTGGAAGTCGCTTCTGATCCCATAGCGGGTAATTGGCAAACGGTTCCCAACTTGGTTTCTGTCGCCGGCAACCAGAATATCGTGATCTTGCCCGTAACCACCGGCAACCAATTTTTTCGGTTGCGACGATAATATTAAAAATTGCAATAGGTTTGGCTTGGTAGCATCAGCCAAGTCACGTCTGAGATATAATCTCCTGAGGACGCACAGCTGGCTGCATGCGCCCTGGGAAATCACGTTGCCAGGGTAAATCTACGACCTCCCGCACGGGCGTACCCGCGTGTTTTTTATCAACCAACCTCTTCATAGTTGGAAGCACTCACTGCGCAAGGCCAAAGCCCCACGCAGCGTTGTCGGCAACTATCATTTATGGTGGCAAGATCAGGATTGATGAGGGGGTATTAATTTTTATTTTCCGACCGGGGCCGGTAAGGCAAATGCCACCCAGGCATCGCCGTATTCACTTGGCTTGCCAAGCTTGTTGCCGGTGGAAGTTATGACGACGAATTGGCGACCATTAAGCTCGTATGTTGCCGGTGGTGCGATTCCCACCCAGGGCAACTTGGCAGTCCATAATTCCGCGCCCGTGTCCTTATCGAATGCCCGAATTTTAGCGTCACGGGTCCCGGAACAAAAAAGCAAGCCGCCTGCGGTGGCAATGGCTCCGCCATAATTTTCGGTACCGGTTTTTGAGAAACCGCGGGCGCTCAATTCCGGGTATTCACCTAGCGGGACGGTCCAGACAAGTTTGCCGGTGTTCAGGTCGAGGCAATTTAATGTTCCCCACGGCGGATTGTTTGCAGGGTAACCTTCATTATCGAGAAATCTGTGGTAGCCAGAAAAATTATAGCCCGGCCGATCGGATTTGGCAGGCGGTAACTGGTTTGGCTGATCGCGTAACATCAGGTAGTCCACCAGTAATTGCAGGTCCTTTTCATTTATCACAGTATATGGAAAAGCTGGCATGCCGTTTTTTCCGGTTCGCACCTGCATTTTAATAGCATCATCCGTCAACCGAAACCGTAACCCGCGCAGCGGGGTGGCCACACCCAGGCCAAGCCGATTTGCCCCATGACATTGGGCACAGAAGGCTTCATAAACTTTGCGGCCGGGTGTTTTCCCTTTGGATGAATTTTCTGGCGGATCCTCGTCGCGAAAGATGGAAATCATCCAGCCAAGATGGTTTGCTGTGACGTAAAGCCGCCCAGTGTCGGGATCAATGCATGCTCCAGACCATTCCGCACCGCCGTCCATCCCGAAATACAAATTGGGGTGCGCCAGGCTGGGCGGCCGGAAAAATCCCGTGTTAACACTTTTGAAACGAGCCGCCGCAAAGTCAGCGGCTTCCTGTGTGCGGTCAGTAAGATCAGCGGCCGTGAATTCCATTTTAGAAAACCTCTCGGGCAGTTCAGGATCCGGCTGATAGGGAGCCGTTTTTTCACCAGGCAAATCACTCACCGGGGCCCGGCGCATGCGAAACGGGAAAACCAGTTTGCCGGTCACGCGGTCTAGCAGCAGGGTGTCGCCATTCTTGGTGGTGACAGCGACCACGTCCACCCGCCTACCGGCGCGCGTAATGGTGGCAAGATTAGCGGGCGCAGTGATATCTCGGTCCCAAAGATCGTGCGGAATTTCCTGGAAATGCCAAAGGCGCTTGCCGGTTCGTGCGTCCAAGGCAATCAGGCAATTGCAAAAGAGATTGTCGCCACGATGACTGACCCCGATAAAATTGGGCTTCGCTCCCCCCGTAGAAATATAGGCTATCCCACGCACCTCATCCATCGCCATTCCCGTCCAATCATTAGCTGCGTATGTCTCTGTGTGGTCCCAGGTCTCATAGCCGAATTCACCGGGATGCGGCACCGTGTGGAAGGTCCAGAGTTGTTTGCCAGATTTCACATCAAAGGCCCAGACATCTTTCTCAAATCCGGGTACTACGATGATGTGTTTGAAAATTGTCGGTCCGGCAGTAGCCGCACCAAACTCACCCTGACTCTTCCCCGGCAAGGTCACGCGGCCACCCAGGCCAAATGCCTCAATTGGATGACCGTTTTGGGGATTCAGAGCATACAGATATTGCCCCGCACAAAAGAGCACACGTTCGTTCGCCAAAAAACTCCCCGGCCAATAGATCAGCCCGCGAAAAGCTGGCCGGCACTGACCTTCCGGCTTGAAACGCCAAAGCTCCCGGCCGTTTGCGGCATTTACACCAATAATGTATTTGCCAGGCGAGGGAACCATCATGATATTGCGCACGATGATGGGATTACATTGGATGGCGTTGCTGCCATCGCGGGAATGATAAATCCACGCAACCTGAAGATTAGTTACATTCTGGCGATTAATTTGGTTCAGCGCAGAATAGCGCCTGCCTCCGTTGTCTCCATGAGAACGATGCCAGGACAGGAAAGTTTCCCGTTTGGGATACCCGTTTGCAGAGGTCAAATTCTCCGGCTTAGCCGCTGGAATGACCTTGTATGAGGGCAACAATTTACGTGCTTCGGCATCCTCAACTGCCCAGTATTTTTGATCAACGGGCGTAACCTGCGGTGTCGTGGATGTGACACTTTGGTTCGGCCAAGCATTTGTGCCTCCTGATGCCAACAGCACTTCCTGAAAAAATAAGCAAGAGGCACCGAGCACGCGTAGAATCTGAATATGAAAATTTTTTTTCATGCGGGGAGAACTTCTGAAATTGTTAAACCACTGAGCGCTGAAAACAAGCCATAACTTTATTGAGTCTGAAAGTCATCCAGATGGAGATTAGGATTGATACGGGAGTCACAGCAAACTCAACCATGATCGCGCTGGTCCAAAACATTGTGGTTCCGCTGCCGGGCGGGTATTGGATATTAACCCCGGCTGGGCAGCGCGCCTTGACGGTACGAAAAAATAAAAACCGGCAGGCAACCTTCGTCGCCTGCCGGTCTGAATTCCCCACTTTAATTTAATGATCAGCCATGGTAACCGATTTCGCCGTGCTCGTTCTCGTCGAGACCGGAAACTTCGACTTCTTCGGTTGGACGCAAGCCAACCAAGAGTTTTGTAATGTAGGCAATGGCCACCGTTGCAACCACACTCAGAATGATGGTGATAACCACCGCCTTTAGTTGTTCTAGCACCAAGGGCTGGAACCAGCTATCGGTGACGTAAGCCTTCAGATTTGTCGCCAGATTGCTGTTCACCGAATTACGGGCCAACATGCCAGTCATGATTGCACCGGTGGTACCGCCAATTGCGTGAACGCCGAAGGTATCCAAGGCGTCATCGTAACCGAACCAGGCCTTGACCTTGTAGCACATGAACCAGCAGATAGTGCCAGCAGCCAAACCAATGTAGATGGAACCTTGGGGCGTGACGAATCCGCAAGCAGGAGTAATGACCACCAGACCGGCTACGGCTCCGGAGCAGAAACCAAGCACGCTCGGCTTGCCTTTGACGATCCACTCCCACATGGGCCACACGAAAGAGGCAATTGCGGTGGCGATGGTCGTGGTGGTGAAGGCGTTGGCTGCCACAACGTCAGCGGCTACCGCCGAACCGGAATTGAAACCATACCAGCCGACCCAGAGCATGCCAGTGCCGATGTAGGTGAGCACCAAGCTGTGCGGGGCGAAGTTTTCCTTACCAAATCCTTTGCGTTTGCCCAGAATCAAGCAAAGTATGAGAGCTGACCAACCGGAGGTCATGTGCACCACCGTACCGCCAGCGAAGTCTATCGCATGGATTTTGGCCTTGGCATTCCAAACACCATTCATAATCCCGTTGATGCCCCAAACCGCGTGTCCTTGAGTGAAGTAAACCACGACCATCCATAAGGTCATGAAAACCAATATGGCTTTGAACTTCATGCGTTCGGCAATGGCACCAATGATCAGGGCTGGGGTGATGATGGCAAACATCAGCTGAAACATCGAAAACACGTTTTCAGAGACCCAATAAGAATAATTTGTATTGGGGGCTGAAGTTACGTTTTTCAACATCCAGTCGATTGTCGGACTTCCCACCCAGCCGGCAACCACGTCTTCCTTGGCAATATTGTCGCCACCGGTCCCGCCAAAAATCATTCCGTAACCGATGAATACCCAGAGAATGGTCACAAGTCCCGTAATGAGAAAACATTGTGCGAGTACCGAGAGCACGTTTTTCTTGCGCACCATGCCGCCGTAGAAAAGGGCTAGACCTGGCAATGTCATGAAGAGCACAAACGCTGTGCTGGTCAAAAGCCATGCATTGTGCCCTGGTCCTGGATTGCCAATGATTGCGGTATTCGCCACGACCTGAGTGCCGTTCGTGTCCTTCAATGGCGCGCTCGGGTCGGTGTTGGCAATGTAGGCTTCCAAAGCAGCCACGCGTTGATCCATCGAGGCGGCGGGTAGCGGCGGCGGGGTGGCTGGCGCGGTGGTCGAGGTGGCAGCCGCCGGTGTAGTGGTTGCGGCTGCTGCAGCTGCGTTGGTATCATCGGCACGCAAGGAAAGGGTTCCCAGCGTGGTAGCAGCCATGAAAGCGATTGCTAGAACAAGTTTTTTCATTTTTATTTATTATTTAAGTTTCGGTTCGTGTATTAAATGGCTGCGTCCCCCTTTTCATCGGTACGAATGCGGATGGCTTCTTCCACGGTGGAAACAAATACTTTGCCGTCGCCAATTTTGCCGGTCTTGGCCGCCTTCACGATGGCTGAAATGGCGGCGTCCTTTTGACCGTCGGCAACGACCAGTTCCACTTTGATTTTTGGCAGAAAATCCACAGTGTACTCGCTGCCACGATAGATTTCGGTGTGGCCTTTTTGACGGCCAAAACCTTTGACTTCACTTACGGTCATGCCTTCGATGCCGATTTCGCTGAGAGCGTCCTTCACTTCTTCAAGTTTGAACGGTTTGATGATCGCTTCAATTTTCTTCATTTTATATGTTGGTTAATAATATGTTGGCCCGCCAACTAAACATTGGCTTGCGGCCTCTTAAAGCAAAGGGGATGCCAACTGCAAATTTATTTTTGGAAAATCATTTTCGCCATGTTTTTCAAGGGTTTTGCTGGCGGTGAATTTTTTTATACAGCAACTTTGGAAGGCACGGCTGAAGCTTTTTGTTCAATTGCAGAAAATTTCGCCAATGAGATTAGCCGCATGATTTTCACGGCTGTTTTCAGCTTCCTCCACCCAAATCATGGAGGGGAGACAATCTTTTGACTTTCAGTGGAAACTTCTCTCCCTGCGGACAACCAATTTGAGGTTGTATTCCCAAAAAACGATCCAACCAGAGAGTAAACGCGCATCTTTTCTATTAGCCCGAACTCCGAAATGGAGCGTAAATTTGGGGCCTTGCTGTGCATGGGATTAGATCATACCGCCTCCAATGGGGAGCCGGTCTTCTGGGGGAATCAACTTCGGCGAAGGGACGTTGAGCCAGTCTAAAGTGGCGTCTACCA
>CAISVF010000053.1 GCA_903888765.1 uncultured Verrucomicrobia subdivision 3 bacterium
TCCAAGAAACAGCGGTCTTTTTGGTTTTTGGCTTTGTTTCAGCTCAGTTGCAGGGTTTTCAAACCTGCGCCTTCGCTAAAACTTCGCCAAAAACCAAAAATCCTCGCTGCCCATCGCTATATCTTTTCTGTCAATGCTCTAGTACCGCCGCCGCTGGCGATTTTGTGCCAGTCGATCGTATAAGTTTGGGCATAACCAAGCAACGGCAGCAAGAGACTCAAGACAATGAATAGTTTTTTCATAACAGTTTATTTCTTTTCCAACACCAACTGCTCCAACTTTTTCAACCGCGCTTTCAACTCCGCGTTTTCGGTCTTCAGTGCTTCCATCTGAGTTTCCGCTTTCCGGTTTCCGCTCTCCATTTTTTCATTGAGTCCCTGAATGGCCGCAAGCGCTACGCCATGCAGGTCAGCGTCGTTAAGCACCTTGTCGTTTTCGTTGAGCGGGAACTCGGCGTGAAAATCCTGCGCCATTGGGCCAAGATGTCGTTGGGCAAATCCGATGTAGTTCCACTCGGCTATGGGAACACGGGAAAGTTTTGCCAAAACATCCTGGGGTTTTACCGGCTGGATATGGTCCTTGGTATTACGGTCGCTGGTGAAACTCCAACTCGCGCTGCCGGGCGTCCAGGCTACGGTTGAGATGCCGAGGCCAGATCCACTAGTGAAACGCACGCCACCCTGCACGCGGAAACTAGCCTGATTGTCGGCGGATGAACTAAAAGGACCTCCATAGTTGTCAGCCCATACAAATGAACCATTGTGAATGGCTTTGGCATTTTGCCCTGCCGCAAAGGAGTTGTTTCCCCCAACCGCATTAAATGAGCCGCCGGGAATCACTGCGTATTGGGCCTGGTTGGAAATTACGTTGGAAAAGCCCCCTCCAATGACAGAATAAGCGGCACCTGTTTGAATTATGTTTTGCGATCCCCCCACAATACTCGAATTGTAAGCATTGGAGGATATCGAGTTAGCACTGCCTCCAGATATTGTGGCTCCGCTAGAGTCAATTTGATTTCCAGAGCCGCCTGAAATGACAGACTCCGAACCATTTGCAAAAATAGTATTCCCTTGGCCTCCGGCTATGGTGGCGTTGGAAGGTTTGTTAGTATTTTGTTGTCCGCCTGCAATTGTTCCCGCGTAACCCGAAACTTGATTTTGATATCCACCTGCGATTGTTCCGTTGGGTCCTTGAACGACGTTTCCTGCACCGCCTCCGATTGTGCCAAGTGATTGGGTGACTACATTTGAACCGCCCAAGAAAATATTTGCACTGCCTCCACCAGCGATGACGGCTCCAAATGTTGAAAATCCCAAAACCGCATTTCCAGACCAACCGTTAATCAAATTCGGCGAAAAGCCGCTAAAATCCGGCTGGAATAGAACCACCCGCTGACCATTCACATGAATTTCTATCGCCTGATTATTCGTGCTGCCGATGAATTGCCCCACAGCGACATTATTCCCGGCGAGTTGCCAGAAATTTCCTGCCGGTTGTCCGCCGAGCGTTGCGGCCGACACATTCGTCACCTCTGAGCCGTTGCCGGCAAACGCCCCAGCTGTGACCGTGCCGGAAAAACCGGGGCTGGTCGGCAAGTTGGTGCTCGCCACCGTGCCGGATAGCTGTGCCGCCGGCACCAACCCGGAAACCGTACTGGCCGTCCCCGCCGAGGTAGCATAAGACACCGTGCCGGAAATCTGGCCCGCTGCCACCGGCCCGGAGACCGCGCTCGCCGTTCCCGCCAAAGTGGCATAGACCGCCAAGGGTGCGGGCGTGAGGTTCTGCACCGGACTCAACGCAGCAAAGCCGTGGACGCCGTCATTGAACCAGATGCGCAACTGCAAATTAGGCTGCGTGAAAGTTGATGCGTAAATCGGCAGCATGTTGGTCAGCGCTGCATCGCCCAAGAAGACGGTGAACAAGCCGTTGGTCACGCCCACGCTCACGGCGGCGACGGGTTCCGCCCCTGCGCTGCTGGTGCCGTCGTTGCTCCAGTAACTGATGTAATTGACCGGCGGCGGTCCCACGGTGACGGTGGGCTGGCTAGTATAACCTGACCCCGCCGCCCCAGCGGCAATAATTGTCACCACGCCGCCGCTGATGGTGGCCGTGGCCGTGGCGCCGGAACCGCCGCCGCCGGTCACGCTCACCGCCGGCGGAGTGAGATAGCCGCTGCCGCCGGCGGTCACCGTGTAACCAACGATGCCTCCACCCACCGGCGATTTGGCCGAGGCTGTGGCGGTGGTGTTGTTCGTGGTGGTGACGATAGCAAACTTGAATTGCCCCGTGCCGGTGAAGTTCGTGCCATTAGCCGTCACGCGACCTTGATAGGTGATCGCGGTGACTTGGGCGAACGCATTAGTGTGGGTGAAAAGGACGAGCAACGACAACAAGGCGGCAGCTGAGAAGATACGTTTCATAAGTATTAAAGGTATGTCTAATCGGATTGGCTTACCTTTTGAATATCAGCCAAATGGGGGAAACTGTCAAAAATTTTAAGTTGGCAGTGGGCAGTCGTCGGTGGGCATCCGAGATCTTGCCGCTACTTTGGCAATACCAAGTCTTTGCAGGCGGGTCCTTGCGGACAGGTCTTGGCAGACGGCCACTTTGCGGACGGCCATAGTTTGCTAAGCGTCATCTGCAAATGGATGCGTTTTGGTTTGTCACGACGGCGTGCAGCGGAGGTCTTGGCAGACAGCCA
>CAISVF010000054.1 GCA_903888765.1 uncultured Verrucomicrobia subdivision 3 bacterium
TAAGTCCGACAGGCTGCTAGGCATGGCTGAATCATCGCCAGCCGCAGCAGGATTATCGTTTCCACACCGAAGCTTCCGGGCATTTTTTGTTCCGGCGCGATGCGCTGCCAGACGGTGTTTCACAAAAAAACCGCCGCCGATATTTTCCAAACGACGCTTAATCTTGCCTTAAGGTAGGCCGATGTATTGTCTTATCAAGAAATCAAAATGTTGCCCAAACAAAAAATTAGAGCATTTCCATCAAATATATAGCGATGCGCCTTTGGTTCCGAGAAACAGCGGTCTTTTTGGTTTTTGGCTTCGTTTCAGCTCAGTTGCAGGGTTTTCAAACCTGCGCCTTCGCTAAAGCCTCGCCAAAAACTAAAAATCCTCGCTGTCCATCGCTACCTCTTTTCTGTCAATGCTCTAAGCTGGCACCACTGAATTAAACTGAAACCAAATAAACATTAACAACCACCATTTTAATTATGCAAAAACTCTCCCAACTCGCCATCAGCTCAGAAGGCTTCGTTTTCAACCCGACCACCGGTGACAGTTTTCAGGTCAGCCAGACCGGCTTGGAAGTCATCAACGGCTTGCGGGATGGCAAAAGCGATGACGACATCGCAGATCGGTTGACCGCAACTTACGAGGTTTCCCTGGAAAATGCCCGGCGGGATCTGGCGGATTTCCGGGGCAGTTTGAAATCGCTCGGCCTGATTTGAGGTGCACCATGAAAGAGCTCATCATTGGGGTTTCCGGCATCAACGCGATCGACAATCCCGGACCCGGCATCGGAGTGGCGCGAAGCCTTAAAGAGGATGCGGGCATCAAGGTGAAAATTGTGGGCCTCGCCTACGATGCCATGGAACCCGGCATCTATATGGACTGGATCGTGGACAAGTCCTACATGATGCCCTATCCCTCGGGCAGCGGGGACGCCTTCATCGAACGCTTACTGCACATCCGCAAGAACTACGGGCTCGACTGCATTATTCCTAATCTGGATGCGGAACTGCCGGTATTTATCAAATATGCGGACGACCTAGCAGCGCACGGCATCCGCACCTTTCTGCCGGGCATGGAGCAGTTCAAATTGCGCGGCAAAGACCACCTGGATGAAATTGCGGATAAAATCAACATATCACTACCCCGCACGAAAATTGTCACGAGTGTTGATGGATTGCTGAAAGCCATTGAGGAACTCAGCCTGCCGGTGATGGTCAAGGGCAGTTTTTACAAGGCTTACCGTTGTTTCACAACCGCCGAAGCCATCTCGCATTATCATGATCTGGTGGCAGAATGGGGCTATCCGATCATCGTGCAGCAGGTCGTCACGGGGGATGAAATGAACGTGGTCGGACTCGGCGATGGGGAAGGTAATTCCCTGGGATTAGTTGGCATCAAAAAACTTTCCATCACCGCGCTGGGGAAAATCTGGACCGGGGTCACGGTAAAAAACCAAAAGATGCTGACCGCCGTGGCAGAGTTTATCCGGGTATTCAAATGGCGCGGCCCCTTCGAATTGGAATGCATCGTCAATGGCGACGAAGTATTCCTTATTGAAATCAATCCGCGATTCCCCGCCTGGTCGTATTTTGCAACGGGAGTGGGAATCAACCTGCCCTCCCGGCTGGTGCGCCGCGCTTTTGACCTGCCGGTGGTGCCCGTCCCGGATTACGAGGCCGGCAAGCTATTCGTCCGGTACACCTATGAACTGGTCACCGACATGTCGGCGTTCCAAAAAGCCATCACCAAAGGTGAGGTTCCGTAAATTTCAAACCAAACAACAAAAGAAGCATTCTTACCATGAAACGACCTTACGAAAAACCAATCATTAACAAACTGCACACCGGACTGATGAATAAGTTCGGCCGCAGCCCGGCCTACGCGCGCAAAGTGCGATCTGAAATAGACGGGGCGTCCATTGACTCACTGGTGGAAAAGTACGGTTCCCCCCTGTTTGTGTATTCCGAACGCTGCCTTCGCCAGAAGCACCGGCAGATGCATACGGCATTTTCCACCCGCTATCCGAATGTGGTCATGGGCTGGTCGTACAAAACGAACTATCTCAGCGCTATTTGCGCCATCATGCACCAGCAGGGATCCATCGCCGAAGTTGTTTCCGAAATGGAATACCAGAAAGCACGGGCGGCGGGTATCCCCGGCGAAAAAATCATTTTCAACGGACCTCATAAATCGCTGGCGGCACTGGAAAAAGCAGTCAAGGAAGGGGCTATCATCAACGTGGATCATCTTGACGAAATCTATGACCTCGAACAAATCACCCAGAAACTGAAACGCAAAATCCATATCGGCATCCGGCTGAATCTGGACGCCGGCATCTATCCCCAATGGTCGCGCTTCGGGTTCAATCTGGAAACCGGCCAGGCACTGGATGCGGTCAAACGCATCAAACAAGGGGGCAAACTCATTTTAAACGGCCTGCATTGCCATATCGGCACGTTTATCATGGAAACATCGGCCTACGCGAAAGAAATTGAGAAAATGGTGGGCTTCGCCTACGAAGTGGAAAAAACGTTTGATTTCTCAATAGAATATCTCGACATCGGCGGCGGGTTTCCCTCCAAAAGCCGGCTCAAAGGGGTTTATCTTCCGCCTGAAGTAGCCCTGCCATCCATTGATGAATATGCCGAAGCCATCACCCACGCTTTATCAAAAGCGCTGCGCCCCGGCGATTTTCCGAAATTGATTTTGGAATCCGGTCGCGCGCTCGTGGATGAGGCTGGCTATCTTATCACATCGGTGGTCGCCTCCAAACGGCTGGCGGACGGCACACGCGCCTATGTGGCGGACGCCGGTTTGAACCTGCTGTTTACCTCGTTCTGGTACAAGTTCAACATTGAAATGGACCGCGAAGTTGGCGGCATCAACGAACACAGCGTCATTTATGGCCCGCTGTGCATGAACATTGACATCCTGGATGAAGGCGTATTGCTGCCGCCGCTGACGCGCGGCACGCGGCTGATCATCTCACCCGTGGGGGCCTACAGCCAGACGCAGTCCATGCAGTTTATTGAGTATCGTCCCGCCGCAGTATTGGTCGGTGAGAAAGGCGAAGTGGATCTCATCCGGGAGGCGGAAGATCTCACTGATATAAACCGGCGGGAAAAACTTCCCAAACGCCTCGCGCTCAGCAGCGCCAAATGAAAGATAACCTCAAAGCCATTTTCAGCAGCTACGCAGAAATTTTTTTCCTGCCCAGCGGCGCGGCAGGAGCGATCATCTTCGCGGTGACGCTCGTCAAGCCCAGCCTGGCTTTGGCGGGAATCATTTCGGTGCTATCCGCGTATGGCTTTGCACGCCTGGTACGAATGGAGAAGCCGTTCCTCCAATCCGGTTATTACACCTACAATCCACTGCTGGTCGGACTGTCGCTAGGAAACCTGTTTCAACTGGGCAGCCTGACTATTTTTTTCCTCGTCTGCGCCGGCATCTTTACCTTTCTGGCGACCGTCTTTCTGGCCAATGTGTTCTGGACTTACCTGCGGCTTCCCATCTTGAGCCTGCCCTTTGTGGTGGTCAGTTCCATCGCCTATCTGGCTTCATTACGGTACTCGAACCTGCTGGTCGCCGCCCCCCATTCAGCCGGTCTGCTCCAGGCTGGCTTGAGCCTGCCATACTGGCTCGCGGGATTTTTCAAAGCCTTCGGAGCCGTGCTTTTCGTACCCAGCGTGGGCGTGGGGATCGTGTTGAGCGCAGTTCTGCTGCGCTATTCACGCATCCTTTTTTTGCTTGCCCTGTTTGGATTTTACTCGGGGGCGATTATTCGCAGCCTGATGCTCGGCTCGACGCATCAAGCCTTTGCCGACCTGAATAATTTCAACTTTATTTTCCTCGCCATGGCGGTAGGAGGCGTGTTTCTCGTCCCTTCCCTCACCAGCTACTTGATGGCGTTCATTGGCGTGGCCATCTCAACGGTGTTGATGGATGCCATCACTGGTTTTTGGAGTTATTACGGCATCCCGGCTTTCACGCTGCCGTTCAATGTGGTGACCCTCGGCCTGATTTATGTGCTCGGATTATTGCTGCACCCCATGGTGGCAACGGTGGTAGGTCGCACTCCGGAGGAAACCCTCGAAAATTACCTCGCCAATCGCATGCGGTATCGCGGTCAAAGCTACACCCTGTACCTGCCCTTTTCCGGCCAGTGGACCGTGTGGCAAGGCTGGGACGGTCAATGGACCCACAAAGGCAGCTGGCGCTATGCGTATGATTTTGTGATCACCGACGATCACGGCAAAACCCACTCGGGTGATGGAACCCGGCTGGAAAATTATTATTGCTTCAACAAACCGGTGCTCTCGCCTGTGCGCGGCCGGGTGGTGCAAACCTCGGACGACCTGCCCGACAATCGTATTGGCGACGCCGATGAAACCAACAACTGGGGTAATCTGGTGATTATTCAAGACACGCGGGGATTATTCGTAGAAATCTCGCATTTCGCCGAAAAATCAGTCCGGGTTAAAAAAGGCGATTGGGTGGAACGAGGTGCCGTACTTGGACTCTGCGGCAATAGCGGTTATTCACCCCAGCCCCACATCCATATACAAGTACAGGCGACCGAAACCATCGGCGCGCCTTCACTGCCGTTCAGCTTTGTGAGCTACGCCGCCGAGGGGGAGTATCAAGCAAATAGTTTGCCTCCGGTAAACCGCCCGGTCGAACCGCTTTATCGTGACAAGCGGCTCGATCATATCACCAATTTCGTACTGGACGACGAACTGAATTACGAAGTGCTGCGCGCGGGCCAAAAAACAAGTGAATTCACCCTCAAAGTGCAAATGGCGCCCGACGGAACGTTTTACTTGCAGTCACCGCGCGGCCAGCTTTACTTTGGGAAACACGAAGGCACTTTTTACATTTACCGCGTGACTGGCAATGATCCATGGCTCCGGCTGTTGTTCCTCGCCCTGCCACGCTTGCCGCTGGCGTATCGTGAAAAACTGGCTTGGCATGATTATGTGCCAGTAGGGCTGGTGGCATCGGGACCGGTTGAAACGGTGATCGGTTTTTTCAGTTCCTTGTACCCTCGCTTGGCCACGGTAAAGGTAAACCAGTGTTTTGCGGGCGAGAATCGCGTGGAAGCGTCGATCGAAGCCAGCATCCTGCGCGAGCAAAAAACCGCCACAGTGGAACTCGATCGCCATAAAGGTTTTGTTTCGATCACCTTAGATGATATTACCCTTCGGAGGGTGAGCCATGAGGCATAAGGCTAAAAATCCAGGAAACGCACTGCTGCTGGTAGCATTGATATGGCTGGAGCCTGGCAATGGTTCCGCGCAGGCCGTAAATTATCGCGCCGAACTGCGACTAGCCTGGCAAAGCTACACCAACGGCAACTATTCCAATTCCTTGGCTCATTACCAATGGGCGACACAAGCAGCACCACAGTCCCTCGACGCTCAACTCGGTTGTGTATTAACATTACTCTCGCTCGGAAAATATCCGGAAGCGGAGACGGCAGCCCGACGCATCCTTAAATCGTATCCGGCGAATTATTACGCCAACTTGCGCCTGGCCTACGCGCTACGAATGCAAAAGCAATTTGAATCCGCCGAAATGATCCTTAGCCAGTCGTTGGCGCTGCGTCCAACCGATGTTCCTTTGCTTAAAGAACTTGCCTTGGTCAAAATGGCTATCAAACAATATGCCAGAGCACGCCAAATCCTGCTTGACGTATTGACGCTCGCCCCGGATGACACCACGGCCATCGAGTTGCTGACTTCGCTACAACTCCGCCAAAATCCTCAGGATGGATTATATGTCAAATCATACGCTGCTTCGCCTGCCCTCTTGGATCCCAATAACGGCACGAAAATCAGCTATGAATCCGCTATTTACTACGGATATCTGGAATACCACGACACGGCAGTCAAAGATCACGCGGACTCGATCGGGATTTATGCCGCTCTCCTCTATGGGTTCAATCATTTGTGGGAATTCGAAACGGACTATTTTAACAAATTCTATCGCGGTTTTGCCTCCCTGGAACAATGGGACACCACGCTTGCTTACGCTAATTTCAGTCTGCCGCACGTAAAACTACGAGCCGGTGGTCATTTGGTCAGCAATAGTGACCCCTACACCGACCAAGGCTGGCTGGCTTTTGGCGGAGCGGAATACTTCGTCGCCAATTGCTGGGCGGCTGGCATAGACGGATATTTTACCCAGTATCCAAAATTTCAGACCCAACTTGAAGTAGCCCAACTCACGCCACACTTGGGAATCACTTTCGGACAAAGCGAGCACCCTATCTGGAACAACGACCTGCGAGGGTATTGGATTTATGTAAACTCCTTTGGAGGACGGCATCATTACTTCTCGGTCGAAGACCGGCTTTCGCTGAGCTGGCAGCATTGGACTCTTGCTACATTCGGCTGGGTCGGCCAGCAATTATTCGCGGTGCGCAACGATGGTTTTGCCCTCTACAATTTAGGCGAGGTGCACAAAGCCGGCGTTGGGGCAGAAGTGAGTTATGCCTTTTCCCCGCACTTTACCATCACACTCCGGGCCAACCACGAAACCTTTCAGGATTTGGCCATCACACCTTATGCCAGTTCCGACATGTATCTGGCGATGTTAAGATTCAAATTTTGACCACCAAAATATCCCTTTATGAAAACCATCTATATTTTAGCAATTGGGCTCTGTTTCGCGCTCGCGTACGCCACCCCCGTCGCCGCGCCCGCCATGAGTGACGAAATCATTCGTGATGCTTACCAAAAATCCTACCATTACGAGAAGGCCCAAAACTATGAGGATGCAATCAAGGCGATCACGCCAATTATAACTACTTTCCCGCAGGGCTACACGGTCAACCTGAGATTGGGCTGGCTTTACTATCTGGCCGGCAACTACGCCAATGCGAGAAGCTATTATCAGGCCGCCATGAAAATCGCACCCGCATCCCTGGAAGCCAAACTCGGCTACACCCTGCCGCTACTGGCGCAGGAACGCTATGACGAAGCCGAGGCGATCGCCAAAGAAATCATCCGGATAGACGTTTCCAATTACTACGCCAACCTGCGCCTCGCATTCGCTCTGCGAATGCAAAAGAAATACGAGGCTGCCGAAGAAGTATTGAACCGGGTCTTGCCGCTGTATCCGACCGATGTAAAATTTCTTTCCGAACTCGGGCTGGTAAAAACCGCGGAAAACCAGCCGGAAGCGGCCCGGCGCATTTTTAGCGATGTGCTCACCCTCGACCCGGAAAATATCGTAGCAAAAGCCCAGTTGGCTGAAGCAGGAAAATCCAGCGATGCTAAAAAATGAAGCCTGGCAAAATTCTACTTTCAAACAATCCAACACAATGAAACCGTTTCTTTTGCCAGCCCTGCTGGCCAGTCTGTTATTATCGGAGTCTGCGTTCGCCCAGATACCTCAGCTGCTCAATTATCAAGGCCGAATCACCGACGGAGGGACCAATTTTGATGGCACCGGACTGTTTAAATTCGCACTGGTCAATACGACCGGCACCACCAATTATTGGAGCAATGATGGGACTTTGACCGGTCAACCTGCCACCGGAGTCACCCTCACCGTCACCAAGGGGCTGTATTCGGTTTTACTGGGTGACACGAGCGTCGCCGGCATCAATATAACCGTGCCCACGCTTATTTTCACTAACACGGATATTCGGCTACGCGTCTGGTTCAGCGACGGGACGGGGTATCAACAACTTTCCCCCGATCAACGCATTGCGGCCGTGGGCTATGCCATGGTAGCAGGCAATGTGGATCCAACCGCAGACGTGCGCGGACAAAGATTGCTCATTGGTGCCGGCCACAATTTGAGTGGATTGGGCGCCACTATCGCCGGCGGTTATCTGAATGATGCCACCAACAATTACGCGACCGTAGCCGGCGGCCTCGGCAACATCGCCGCCGGCGCCGGTGCCACTTGCACTGGCGGTGTGACTAACACCGCTTCAGGACTGGAAGCCACCATTTCTGGCGGTACCTTGAACCTGGCCAGTGGCTCGGCAGCCATAATCGCAGGCGGTTATTTTAACGGAGCCACCTCCAATTTCTGCACCGTAAGCGGAGGACTGGGAAACTATGTCAGTGGTGCGGGCGGCACCATTGCAGGCGGCGTAACCAACACCGTAACCGGTTTGGAGGCCACGATTGCAGGTGGAGAATTCAACTGGTCAACCGGCACCGTAGCAACCACTGGGGGAGGCTATGGAAATCTGGCCAGCGGCTACGCGAGCAGTATTGCGGGAGGTTATTACAATAGTGCGACGAATACTTACGCCACGGTAAGCGGCGGGTATGGCAATTTAGCCAGCGGTTATGCCGCCACCATTCCAGGAGGATTCCTTAATCTGGCAAGCGGGCCGTTTTCATTCGCCGCCGGCACCGGGGCGATTGCCACCAATGACGGTTCGTTTGTCTGGGCGGACGATTCCAGCACCAACGCGGTTCGATCTACCACCAACAATCAATTCACTGCTCGTTGCGCCGGCGGCGTCCGTTTTTTCACCAGTTCCAATGCCACTGTCGGCGTGCAACTCGCCGCCGGGGCAGGTTCCTGGAGTTCGATCAGCGACCGGAATATGAAAGCAAATTTTAAACCCGTAAATGTCCGCGCCGTACTGACCAGGCTAGTAGCAACTCCGGTAACGGAATGGAATCTGATTTCACAAGATCCGACCATAAGACACATCGGTCCCATGGCCCAGGATTTTAAGGCAGCTTTTGAGGTGGGGGAGGACGACCGACACATCAGCACCAGTGATGCCGATGGAGTGGCTTTTGCCGCCATTCAAGGATTGTATGAAGAATTAAAAGAGCGAGACCAAAAGATTGCAGCATTGGAAAAACGATTGACTTACCTTGAATCTAAGATTCAACCGACGGAAACCGCCCGAAATCCTTGAAATGTTTTTTTACAAACGTCAGGGTAAAATAGTTGTGAACCATACCCACCTTCGGAGGTTACTTTTGTGCTTACTGGCGCTGATGTTCATTCCCGAGTCACGCTCCGCCGCGTTGCTCGCGAATACAGTCGGCAGCCTGAACGCCGGCGGCACGAAGATCACCAGTGCCCGATATACGGTAGACGGCAACCTCTGCTGTTTGGCCGGACTTTCCTCAGCGGTTTCCCCATACGTGATAGCGCGCTCTGGTTATGCGGGGCAACTGTACGATTTGCAAAGCCTCGTACTCAGCGCACAGCCAACGAATGTTACCGCCGGCGGAACCAGTCAATTGGCTTGCCGGGGTCTGCTGGATGATGGCACGCTGCTGTCACTTTCTGCCACCAACGTCATTTGGAGCTTGGTTAGCGGGCCTATTGCATCCATCGCCGCCAGCGGATTGGCAACCACCACCAATATTTACCAAACCACTAATGGGGTTGTGCGGGCTGATTATCAAAACAAATCCGGGAATTTGAGCATTATTGTAACTGGCACCAAGCCAAAGATAAGCAGGGTCGCCATGGTGGGTGGAAATTTGACGCTGACGGTCACCAATGGAAATTCAGCGACTCAATTCCGAGTATGGAGCACAACCAATTTGGCTCTACAAATTGCCAACTGGCTACCGGTGGCCACAAATACCTTTAACAGCACAGGCGGACAAACTATCAATCTGGTCATCAAACCGGCAGAACAGCGACGTTTCTTCCTACTTTCAATTCCTTAACTGTCATAATTATAAACCGGAGGCGACTGATTAATTTCGCTAATAGCCACGAATTCAACCATGAAAGCAAACAACCCGGACACAAAGCTGAATCTATCAGTCAATCAGTGAGCCTTCTGATCGGCGGCATTTCGAAAATTTTCCAGCGTGACAGTCACCAAAACGTGAGGCATCGTCCAGCGATGACTATGACCGAAGCCCAACGATTGCTCGATCAATTTCGTGCGGGGAAGATTCCGCAAGAGAAAGTTCTGCAAGCTTTTCAAGCCGCTCCCGTGGCGGACCTTGGTTTTGCGCAAGTGGACACTCACCGGGCGCTGCGCAAAAATTTCCCGGAAGTCATTTTCGGAGCAGGTAAAACACCCGAACAAGTCGTCAAGATTTCGGCCCGGCTATTGGCTCATGACCAGCCGGTATTGGTAACACGCGTGACCTCCAAACACGCCGCTGCGGTGAAAAAGAAATTCAAAATGGCCGTCCACCATTCCCTCGCCCGATGCTTGACCATAGAGCCCAAGCCGTTACCCAAACGCGCTGGTTTCATTGCCATTGTCTGCGCCGGCACCAGCGATTTACCCGTAGCCGAGGAAGCCGCCATAACCGCCGAAATCATGGGCAACCGCGTTGAGCGCATCCACGATATCGGGGTGGCCGGCTTGCACCGGATGCTTGCCCGAATGGAGACCCTGCAACAGGCTAACGTCATCGTGGCAGTAGCCGGGATGGAAGGTGCCCTGCCAAGCGTACTGGCAGGACTGGTCGCCAAACCAGTCATAGCCGTGCCCACGAGCATTGGCTACGGTGCCAGTTTTGGGGGTATTGCCGCGCTGCTCGCCATGCTCAACAGTTGCGCCAGCGGTATCACTGTGGTGAACATTGATAATGGCTTTGGAGCTGGCTACGCCGCCAGTCAAATGAATGCTTTAGCCCATCGTTAACACCCATGAAAACGCTTTATCTGGATATTTTCAGCGGCATCGCTGGCGATATGTTTATCGCCGCGCTTCTCGACCTGGGGTTGGACCGGGCCAAATTTGAACGGGAGCTTAAGAAGCTTCCACTGGATGGCTATCACCTGCACATTGAGCGTGGAGAAAAGTCGGCCATCACTGGAGTGCAGTTTCATGTTCACTTAGCACATGCGCACGGCCATCAGGAACCGGCACATGAACATGGCCACGATCACAGTCATCATCACGGCGACCATGAGCACAAGCATCACCACGACCATTTACACGAAGAACACCACCATGAAGTTGAAGAACAGCGAAATTTCTCGAAAATAAAAAAACTGATTGTCAGTAGTAAACTTTCCGCATGGGTGAAGCAAAAATCCATTGCTGTCTTTCAGCGCATTGCCGATGCCGAAGGAAAAATCCACGGTTTACCGCCGAATGAAGTCCACTTTCACGAGGTGGGGGCGGTGGATTCCATTGTGGACATCGTCGGTGCGGCCATCGCATTGGAACTACTCGGTAAGCCTCGTGTATGCGCCTCGCCGGTGGTGGAAGGTACGGGTTGGGTTCGGTGCGCGCACGGCCAATTTCCCGTGCCTGCACCTGCCACCCTCGCGATCCTGGGCGCGCGCAAAATCCCGGTTTCCCAGTGCGAAGAACCGCACGAACTGGTAACCCCCACAGGCGCGGCTGTGCTGGCGGAATTCGCCGAAAGTTTCGGCCCCATGGAAAACCTCGTCGCCGAAAAAATCGGCTTCGGCCTCGGCACCCGTGATAACCAAACGCGGCCGAATGTCTTGCGCGTGGTTTGGGGAACGCAAACCCAAAGCCTGAAGCTCAAAGGGAAGGATGCTGCAACAAGTTTGGATTGGGAGACCGACAAAATTGCCGTACTGGAAACCAATCTGGACGATTGCACTGGAGAGATTCTGGGTGCGTTTATGGAAACGGCCCTAACCAGCGGTGCGCTGGATGTTTTTCACACATCTATCCAGATGAAGAAAAATCGTCCAGGCGTGCTACTCACGGTTCTGTGCGAGGAAAAGGACGCCGATAAATTCAGTGAAATGATTTTGCGTGCGACCACAGCCTTTGGGGTGCGAAAGACGATAGCCGAACGCCGGAAACTGCGCCGGGATTTTATGGAAGTAAAAACCGTCTTTGGCAAGGTCACTGTAAAAGTCGGTCGACTGAATGGCAAAGTATTGCAGGCTGCGCCGGAGTTTGAATCCGCCAAGCGACTTGCCCGGCAAAAAAAAGTACCGCTAAAAAAAATTTACAAAGAAGTAGCGGGGGCCGACATCCAAGAAAGTTGAAATGAAACAGCATTCACCACTGCTGAGGAGCATTTGAAGCAATGAACGAAGCCAATCTAAAGCTGGATAAGCTGCGCATCTTGCTGCGAAGCTATGGATCCTGCCTCGTCGCCTATTCCGGCGGCGTGGACTCGGTGTTTCTCGCACGGATTGCACACGATGTGCTGGGCGACCGGGCACTGGCGGCTATCGCCGATTCACCGAGTTTGCCTCGGCGTGAGTTGCAGGAAGCCCTCGACATCGCTGCTAAATTTGCTTTCCCCGTCCGCGTGATTGAGACAAAGGAGTTTGCCAATGAACATTATCTGGCGAATCCCGCGAACCGCTGCTATTTCTGCAAGCACGAATTATTCGAAGAATTGACGCCGCTAGCCCGGGTGGAAAATTTTGCAGTGATTGCCTACGGCGAAAACGCCAGCGACATTGGCGATTTTCGTCCGGGAGCCAAGGCGGCGGTGGAATTTCAGGTGCGAGCACCGCTTAAAGAGGCCGGGTTAACCAAAACGGAAATCCGAGAACTTTCAGCTCAACTTGGCCTGCCGACAGCAGACAAACCTCAGATGGCCTGCCTGAGTTCGCGCGTACCATACGGGGAAACCGTCACCCCGGCCAAATTAAAAATGATCGAGCTGGCGGAATATGTGCTTCGGGATCTCGGCTTTCATGATTTGCGCGTGCGGCACCACGAATTGCGGAGTGGCGATTGGAGCCCCCGCATGGGGAATGCCCCAGCCGTTCCGGAGATCTCGCCAGATAAATTCGCAATTAAAAATCCGCAATCGGCAATCATTATGCATCTGGCACGCATTGAAGTGGCACCGGCAGAGCTTCCAAAATTTCTTGCCGAGGGAATGACAGCCAAAATTACTGACGCACTAAAGCAGATAGGCTACGCGCACGTGACGCTGGATTTACAGGGCTACCGGCGAGGAAGCACCAATGAAGCGCTAGCCAATCTCGCGAAATAATTCGGGCGATTCTCCAAAAAAAGGCGCGAAGTGTTCACTTCGCGCCTTGGTTTTTCCAAGTTAAACAGATGGCTGAGCAGGGGCTTCTGTCTTCCACGCCTCAATCTTCTCAATGCGGTGGCGGCGCTTACTGCCATGTAATTCAAATTCCACTTCGTCCCCGACTTTGCGGTTAACCAACGCAATCGCTATGGGGGTAAGGTAACTAATGACTCCCTGATCCGGATCCGAATCCCAGGCACCAAGAATGGTGAAGGTTTCCGGCTGGTTATTTGCCAGATCGGTAGCCAGCACCACGGTGCCGGGTCCAACGACGTCCGTCTTGGCATTGGCAAAATCGGTGCCACGGGCGCGAAGCAGTTGCGCCTCGATATCCTCTTTCTGGCGCATGAGAATTTTCTGCATCTCCTTGGCAGCCTTGTATTCATGGTTTTCGCGAAGATCCCCATAACTGCGAGCGATGGCGATCTCCTTGGAATTGGCGGGGATTTTCTTCTGGACCAGATCCTGATATTCCAGACGACGACGCTCAAGGCTTTCCCAGGAGACAAACAATCCAGATTCCTGCTTGGTTTGCTCTCCGGTTATGAGTGACTGCACAGCGGGATGCGCCTTGACGAGCCTCGCGAGAAGCGAGCGTTTGTCCATATCGTCAAACACGGGCGAAAGCTGAAGGGCACGGGTCAAATCCTTAATCACTTCAATGTCAGCCGAGGCAGTCAGTTCGCCTAGCAATTCCTGATCTTCCAGAATAAAATCGCGGAGCCGGTTGGAGCGTTTCTCATTAAACTGGTCGCGCTCCATTGCCGTGAGCATGGCGCGGAAAACTTCCGGACCGAGGATATCCACAAAATCTTCGGTTCGCTCACGCCCGAACCATAGCAGGAGCTCGGTGCTGGCTCCATGCTGGTTGATCAGGCGGGACAGGGTCTCTTTGAGCAGGTTCAGCTTGCCATTGCTGACAAGAATACCGGCAATTTCCTTGGCCAACTTGGCCGAAACCTGATTCAGCGCACCCCGCAGCACATCCGCCCACTTTTCGGGCGCCGCTTCTTTGAATGATTCCAATGCGCGATGATGTTTGGCGGCTGGTATATTTTCCAGCAGGGGCCCGAGCCGGACACCCTCTTGCAACCAAACTTGAGCGGCGGATACTTCATCGCCAGCCAGAGTGCTGCCCGCTATAGCGCGGAATTCATCCCGGGCAAAAATCGCCTCCAGCGCCACTGCGGGTTGGGTGCGTTGATGGGAAACAATATCGGGGTTGAGAATAAGAATCACCTCGTTAGCTGCCGCTGCTTTGTCCTTTAGATCGGAAGCCGCTTTAAGTATTTCCTGTACCACTGCCACGCGAGCCTTGAGGCCTTTAGCCACGCGGAAATCAGCCAGCAACCGATCTTGCAACGAAGTTTCCTGCGCCTGATAAACGACCGGCTCGGTTTTCTTTAAGGGCACAATAAAGTGGCCGTCTTTTTTCATTTCGCGACGTGCCGTTTCCCACCACTTCTTCCAATCGTCACTGATGACATCAGGCACCAGCACGTGCTGAATCTGATCGGTCGTAGCTTTACCACCGAAGCTATTCAGGACGATTTTTATCAGGTCAATGTGATGCGCTGCCAGATGACGAACGGCATCAATATCATTAGCCTTCCGCGCGAGAATGTGATCCTTGGGCACTGCCTTGAGTGATTCAGCGGCAAAAGCCAGATCCATGGGATGCCCCGGTTTGCCTGGAAAATCAATTTTAAACCTCACAAAAACGGTATCTACCGTTTTGATGCGCCCGAAGCCCCAGCTACGGTGCGTACAACAGCCCGCCTCAGCCAAATGGGTCAATGGCGCGACATGCTTTCCTTCAATCTTTCCCGCTGCCGCCAGTTTTTCGAATTCTTCTTTCATAAAATGTAAAATCAATCTCGCGTTACAAAAAGACGCCAGCCATCATTAAAGTTGTTGCACGCACAAAATCCAAGACAAATTGCGGCGCGAGTTCTTTCGCAGCGGCTGACCAGCGGTGATTTCACGGAAAATCTGCTTGAAACCGCACTGGCAACCGCAGGCCTTTCCCCTAGTGACCGCAGTCTTTGCCACGAGTTGGTCTGCGGGGTGGTCCGCTGGCAGGCTGCGCTGGACCGTCTAATCGCCCGAAAAACCAGCCCGGGACGAGAACAGCGCCCGGCACTCCAGAATCTCCTTCGGCTCGGGCTCTACCAGATTTTCTGGCTCGACCGTATTCCCCCGCATGCCGCTGTCCATGAAACCGTGGAACAAGCCAAGCGCGCGGGATATATACAGCAGTCCGGCTTCATCAATGCCGTCCTGCGCAGTTATCTTCGCGAAACGGACGAAATCAAAAAAATCCTCACTGATATGAAAACCTCCCAGCCTGCGATCGGCTGGTCTCACCCCGAATGGCTGGTGGAGAAGTGGCGGAGAAATTTTGGCGACCAAAACACGTACCACCTCTTGGAATGGAATAATAAGCCACCCGCAACTTTTGCCCGCATCAACACGCTCAAGACAGACGCCCACCAACTCATCGATAGATGGCGCGAAGAAACTGTGGATTTCGCTTCCATCAACCGCGATTGGACGGGTGAAAACCTGGCTTTTGAATTAAAGAGTCACCCGTCACTAAACTCACTACCCAGCTTGCGCGATGGTTGGTTTTATGTACAAGATCCCAGCACGCTGCTCGCCCCGATTCTCGTCGACGCACAGCCCGGTGAAACGATTTTGGATCTGTGTGCTGCCCCCGGAGGCAAAACCACTTTTCTGGCGCAATTAATGAAGAATACAGGCACAATCATCGCCTGCGACATTGACACAAACCGCTTGAAATTAGTGAAAGAAAACAGCTCTCGGCTAGGTATAAGCATGATTCAAACCTGCCTGCCGACTTCCCTCCAGCGTGAATCGACGGCTTTTGACCGGATTCTGGTGGATGCACCCTGTTCCAACACCGGTGTTATGCGGCGGCGGGTGGATTTACGTTGGCGGATATCACCGGAAGAAATTTTACGACTGCAAAAAACGCAATTGGAGCTGCTCAAGCAGGCAGCAACAAAACTAAAACCGGCCGGCATTTTAATTTACAGCACTTGCAGCCTGGAACCGGAGGAAAACTCTGAAGTGGTCAGGCATTTTCTTGCCGAGCACCCGAGCTTCACTTTGGAAGCCGAACGTCAATTGCTGCCATTTACTAACAATGTGGACGGGGCTTATGTGGCAAGGTTAAAAAGACACTGAAACATCTGAAGCAAAGCTCCTGGTAAAGGAGGTTGATTTTTTGCCGGCATCGTTTGCAATTCCTCAAGCTTTAATCCCCTATTCCTAACCAAGCTATAAACGGACACAGTCAAGCGGGAAATCGTTTACCACCAGCAAGAAAGTCGAGGTAAAGCATTAAACGATCTTTCATTTCTTTGCGTGGCACGATGGAATCAATCAAGCCATGGTCGAGCAGAAACTCAGCCGTTTGAAAACCCGTCGGCAGGTCGGCATGGGTCGTATCTTTGATAACTCGCGGTCCGGCAAAGCCAATCATGGCGGATGGTTCCGCCACAATTAAATCACCGAGCGCGGCATAGCTTGCCATGACTCCACCGTAGCTATTGTTGGTTAAAACGCTGATATAAGGCTGGCGCTGCTGCGCATGACGGGCCAAGGCGGCGGAGGTTTTGGCCATTTGCATGAGACTAAAGGCGCCTTCCTGCATGCGCGCACCGCCGCTGGTGGAAATAATCACCACCGGCCACCGACCTTCCGTGCCACGCTCAATCAGCCGGGTTAGTTTCTCGCCAACGACCGCCCCCATGGACCCCCCCATGAAAGCAAAATCCATCACTCCGAGGGCGACCCGATGAACGCCGATTTTGCATACGCCGGTAACCACGGCGTCCTTGAGCATGGTAGCTTTGCGGTCGCGTTCCAATTTACCTTTGTAGCCGCTGAATTTTAATACGTCCACGCTTACCATTTCCGGATCCATTTCCTCAAAAGTGCAGGTTTCCACCAAAGAATGGATGCGCTCGCGCGAGCCGATGGGGAAATGATGCTGACATTTGGGGCAAACTTGCAGATTTTCATCCAGTTCTTTGTCGTAGATCATGGAGGCGCAAGAGGGACATTTAGTCCAAAGCCCCTTGGGAATGTCGCGTTTGCGAGACTTTGACGCAACCTGGCCAAGCTTGGGCTTGACCGGCAGCATCGGTTTTACCGGAGGCGGGGTCAAAGCCGGCTCGATCTGCTCGACGCCTCCGATCGTTTTCTTCAAAAATGAAGTGGTATCCATGAACTGCTAAAGTTTAATAAATTTACAAGCCACGCGCAACTGTCCAGACACCCACCTTTCGGGCTCCGGCCGCGCGCAATGCGCGCGCGCACTCGCTCGTCGTGGCACCGGTGGTGAAAACGTCATCCACCAATACGATGCTTTTTTCAGCCACCGGGGCACCCGGGCATACGACAAACGCATTTTTCATGTTGACCCCACGTTGCGCGCGCGAGAGCAGTGTTTGTGTCTTCGTAGCAGTGGCGCGGCGGAGCATGGAGAGGTGCTGAGGAATGTCGGTGGCGCGAGACAGATGTGTAGCCAGGCGCCCAGCCTGATTGAATTCGCGCTCCCGCAATTTCAGCGGGTGCAGGGGTACGGGTACCAGAAAATCCCATTTTTCTGAGCACAAAGCCGGCGCCGCCTCGCGAACGAGCAAATCGGCCAGGAATGTTTCAAACCAGAGTGCATGGGAGTATTTAAAGCGATGCACGGCCTCGAGCACCACGGTTTTGGCCACCACCGCAGAGCGTGCAAAATCGAAATGCAAGTCCAACCCCTGACAATTTGCACACTGAAAAGCCGTCGTCAGAGCACCCGGAAAGGGCAATCCACAGACCTGGCAGAATGGCGGACGAATGAAACGCACCTGCGACCAACAACTTTCGCAAACAAAGCCGGTTTCAACCGAAGCGCGTTCACTTCTACAGAGCTGGCAGATCTCCGGATACACCAATCCCAACGGCACATTCAGCCAACGCATGATTGTTTCGGCAGCCAGCATGGATTTGAGTTTATTTTTTCCGGCATCGGCGGAAAGTAAAAACTGCTCCCAGCAGCGCTCTTTCATTGCCGAATTACGCCAGCCGCTTAAACTAGAAGCGTGAAATCCACAGGCATAGTCTATCTCGTCGGGGCCGGGCCGGGCGACGCCGGCCTGCTCACCTTGCGCGGCGCAGAATTGCTGCGGCGGGCCGATGTTGTTATCTGCGACGTGCTGGTGAACGTTGAATTGCTACACCATGCTCCAGAGTCCGCCGAAATCATCACCCGCGGCAATCACAAACGCGACGGGGGCCTAACCCAAGACCAGCTAACCGAGCTAATGATCACGCGGGCTCGCGCAGGAAAATTGGTTGTCCGCCTCAAAGGCGGCGATCCATTCGTCTTTGGCCGTGGCGGGGAGGAAGCCGAACGTCTGGCCGCAGAAAAAATCCCGTTCGAGGTGGTACCAGGAGTTTCGGCTGTCATGGCGGCAGCAAATTACGCAGGCATTCCGCTCACACATCGCGCCTATTGCTCCAGTTTCACGGTTTTCACCGGGCGTGGCAATTCTGAAAAAGCCCCCACTAGACTGAGCTACGAACAAATCGCTAAAATCCCAGGTACCAAAGTGGTGCTGATGGGGATGGACAACCTTGATGAATGGACCCGATCCCTAATCACAAACGGACTACCAAAGGAAACGCCCGTGGCGATGATCCACTGCGGCACGACCGGCCGGCAAAAATCCGTCGCTGGCACCCTCGCTACGATTGCCGGGTTGGCAGCACAGGAAAAAATAGGGCCTCCCGCGATCACCATCCTTGGCGAAGTAGTAACGTTGCGTTCCAAGTTAAACTGGTTTGAAAACAAGCCGCTCTTCGGCCAGCGCATCGTTATTACGCGCCGCAGAGAGCAGGCCGGTAACTTTGCCGCCCGGTTGGCGGAATTGGGAGCGGATGTGCTGGAAGTGCCGACCATCAAACTCACCCATCCCACCGAGCGCGATGCGATTATTGATTGCTTGTTGGAATTGAATTCCTACGACTGGATAGTATTTACCAGCGCAAATGGCGTGACCGCGTTTTTTGATTTATTTTTTAAGCGATTTCAAGACTTACGCGACCTCGGAGGCGCGCGCATCGCAGCAGTTGGACCAGCCACGGCGGCAAAATTACGGGAACTGCATTTACAGGTGGATTTGCAGCCGGAGGAGTTTATCGGTAGTAAAATCGCCGCCGCTTTCAAAAAGTATCAGGATATTGACAACGTCAAAATTGCCCTGCTCCGGGCTGAGGTGGCAAATCGCGAGTTGCCGGATGCATTGCAGGAACTGGGGGCCATCGTAGATGATATTGCCATCTATAAAACCGTGCCGGAAACAGAAGACCGCACCGGCGCGACGGCGCGACTCTTAGCGGAAGGCGCGGACTGGGTAACATTCACCAGCAGTTCGACCGTGGAACATTTTCACACGCGATTCGATTTGCCTCGATTGGCAAAGCAGTTTCCACAACTCAAGCTTGCCTCCATCGGCCCGGAAACCACCAAGGCAATGTCCCGACTGGGACTCAAGCCCACCCTTGAAGCCAAAGAACACACCACAGACGGCTTGTTGGCAGCGTTGTTAAAAACAGCAAAATAAATCACTCAATCATGCCCACTTGTTTAAAGTAG
Organism: uncultured Verrucomicrobia subdivision 3 bacterium; assembly: GCA_903888765.1. Lineage (GTDB taxonomy): Bacteria > Verrucomicrobiota > Verrucomicrobiia > Limisphaerales > UBA11358 > UBA11358. Next base: position 19,609 of record CAISVF010000054.1, read on the forward strand.
GCGGCTATTGCTTTACAGCGCTAGAAAAGCACGGCAGCAGATTTCTGCTGCAGCCTCCAATAAAGAAACGAACCCATTGCTGGAACATTGAGCCGAGTGGAAAGCAAACTTAACAGAGCTAGAGAAATGCCAATCAGGGAGTGGGAGGTCCGATTCTGGCTCGACCTGCTGACCCCGGCAACATGAAAAATTATAAAAAATTGGCATACCCATGAAAACCACCGATGCATTCAGCATAATTCTGATTACAGCACCCGACTTAAAGACTGCACGCGCCCTGGCCCAAGCTGCAATAACCGCGAGACTGATCGCGTGCGCCAATCTGATTCCCAAAGTAGAATCGCTTTACCGGTGGCAGGGAAAAATCGAATCCAGCTCCGAGGTGTTGTTACTACTGAAGGCACGGAAAAGCAGGCTGAAAGCATTGGAACAATTAGTTGTGAAGATGCATCCCTACGACACGCCTGAATTTCTAGCGCTTCCGATTAACGCCGGGAGCGCAAAATACCTAACCTGGCTGGCTGCGAATTGAAAAGCTGTCACCCAGAAGTCCCGGACGCCGTGGCGATTTTTGGCGGCAACGTATAAATTCAATCTGCGCTAACTTTTTTATTTCCAACGCTCTGGGCATTGGATGAACACCAACCATTTTTGCGAATGCCGCAGGGAAAACCACAGGGAGATTGGGGCACAAAAAACGGCGCGGACTGAGGCCGCGCCGTTTTCGCTTCTGGCAAAGAAATTATTTCTTGGCCTTTTTGGCACCAGGCGTCGGTACGGTGGCAATTGTTTGCAAAATTCGACCGGCGATCTTGTAGGGGTCGCCCTGAGAATTCGGGCGGCGGTCTTCGAGATAACCTTTGTAGTCGTTGTTAACGAAACTATGCGGGACCCGGACAGACGCTCCACGATTGGCCACCCCATAGTTGAACTTGTCAATGGATTGGGTTTCGTGCAAACCGGTGAGGCGCAGATGATTATCGGGGCCATACACGGCAATGTGTTCGTTCTTGTACTTATCAAACGCAGCCATAAGAGCTTCGAAATAATCTTTGCCCCCCACTTCGCGCATATAGGAGGTAGAGAAGTTGGAGTGCATGCCAGATCCATTCCAATCCACATCTTTGCCCAAGGGCTTGCAGTGAAAATTCACATCCACGCCGTATTTTTCACAGAGGCGCATGAGAAGGTATCGCGCGACCCATACTTGATCAGCGGCATTCTTGGAACCTTTGCCGAAAATCTGGAATTCCCATTGGCCTTTAGCCACTTCCGCATTGATACCTTCGTGATTGATGCCGGCGTCGAGACAGAGGTCGAGATGCGTGTCCACTATTTCACGGGCGATGTCGCCAACGTTGCGATAACCTACGCCGGTGTAATATTCGCCCTGAGGATAGGGAAATCCTCCGTCTTCGGGAAAACCAAGGGGCTTGCCATTCTGGTAGAGAAAATATTCCTGCTCAAAACCAAACCACGCGCCGGGATCGTCGGGAATCGTAGCGCGGCCATTGGAGGGATGCGGAGTCTTGCCATCCGGCATCATGACTTCGCACATTACGAGCACGCCATTTTTCTTGGTCGAGTCAGGATACACGGCCACCGGCTTGAGCATGCAGTCGGAACTGCGGCCTTCCGCCTGGCGCGTGGAACTCCCGTCAAAACCCCACATCGGAAGTTCTTCCAGCTTCGGAAAATTCTTGAATTCCTTGACTTGTGTTTTGCCGCGAATGTTGGCGACGGGTTCATAGCCGTCTAACCAGAGGTATTCTAATTTATATTTAGCCATGTGCTTGGTATTTGTTTTGATTTAGTTAAATGCGATCCCCACTGCGCCGGAGCATCAGTTGATCGACGGTAGGAAAATTTGAGCAGGGACGATGCCAGACTGCAAGAATTTTGTTTAAATAATAATAAAAGCCAACCTTCCGCCTGCGTTTGAGGGTATTTGCCACGTGAACGAAGCCTTCCAACCAACTACGCTTGGCTGCAAGTGGTAATTCTCTGCGCAAATTTGACCGTGGTGCTAAAAAAAATCCTGCACCACTGGTCAAAGTCGCCTTGCATCAACCCTCGAATGCGACATATTTGGCTTACCGAACCCATGCTGAAAGTTAAAGACACCTTGCGCGCCACTGTCCATCTAAGCTTTGATGGGCGGGTGTTCAAGGCTTATCATGGCCAGATGGCGCAGGAACGATTCGACAACGAAGTGCGTGTGCTGCGTTATCTCAAGGCGCGCGCCTGTCCGTTCGTGCCGCGGCTTCTCGAAGCGGATCGTAAAAACCTGCGAATTGTTACCACCAACTGCGGTGCCCGCGTGGAGCGGCTTGACGAAAAAAGGGCCAAGGAAATTTTTGCAGATTTGGAAAAATTCGGCGTCCGCCATGACGATGCCGATGTGCGCAACATAACGTATCGATTTGCCGACGGACGGTTTTGCGTGATAGATTTTGAGTTCGCCACCATTTTGCCAGAAAGCGAATCCTGCCCTCATAAATCAAGAAATGAGCATATGCACGCCAATGCGAAACAGAATCAATAGCCGAATGAAATCGCTTCAACCACAAAAGCAGGCCCTCGCTTTGCAATGGTTCGGCTGCTCCGATATCGGGAAAGTTCGCAAAAACAATGAGGATTCCTTTCTCGGTCTGCGTTTTGACGCGCACGAAGTTCACCGCTTAGGAAAATTCGGCAAGGCGAGCACGGAGAATTTTGATTTCACCTTCGCCGTGTGCGATGGCATGGGCGGCGCGAAGGCTGGCGAATTTGCCAGCAGCATAGCCACGGAAAAAATTACTACGTTGTTGCCACGCGCTTTCCAAAATTCGGCACGCGGACTGGACGCAGGCGTCGCCGACGTGTTAGAGGAACTTTACGAACAGATCCACCGTGCACTGGTTTATCTCGGCGGCTCATATGACGAATGTCACGGCATGCAGACAACGATGAGCTTATGCTGGTTCACGCCGGAAAAAATGCATTTCAGCCACATCGGCGATAGTCGGGTTTATCATTTGCCAAATGCCAGCAATAAAATCAAACAGCTCACCAACGATGACACGCATGTGGGCTGGCTTTTCCGCAACGGCCAGATCAACGAACGCGAAGCCCGCACGCATCCGCGGCGCAACGTGCTGCAAAAAGCACTTGGCGGTAACAACCAGTTTGTGGACCCACAGGTCGGCACACTGACCTGCGAGCGCGGTGACTTTTTCCTGCTTTGCACCGATGGCTTGACGGAAGGACTTTACGATCATTATCTCGTAGATATTTTACGCGCCTCAGCCGAGGATAATAATATCAATCCCGCACAAATGCTGGTTAATGAAGCGGTGAAAAGCGACGGACGAGACAACACAACCGCCTTGGTGGTTCGGGTAGTTTAAAGAGGCCAAACCGCCCTCCTGATGCGCGGGAAAAAGCAGGCAACATCGTAATACCTAATAATAGTAGCAGTTTGTTGCAAAGCCGACCCCACTTTGCTTTGCCTTTTATGCTGCTTTCCCGGCGCATCTTCACACAAAAGCTCATTGGGCTGCATGCCGAAATTCCTGACGCCGCCGCTTCTGAGGTGGTGGGCATAGGAGAATGCTCTCGTTAAGCGCGGACATTTTCTTGCGCCATAAAAAAGGGCAACCGTAACTCAGCTCAGCAGCAATTGCTTTTTCGGTCTGCCGATTTCAGCCCAAAAACCGCGCTTGTCTGCGGCCCTTTCTGCCTTCGCAGCCGGCGGCCAAGGATTGCGTAATCCGATCGATTGCCGCGTATGTGTATCGCGTTTGTATAGCTACTGCCCAAAATAAAGCGTATCATCCGCGATTAATATTTGCATGGAGATTAACTTGCCTTGTCGGCGGGAGTTCAAAAGGAGAAAGCTGTGCTAGTTCAAAAGGAGAAATTTTACAGCGAATAAAATCCCAAGATTTCGGGCCAGATATTTTGGGGTGGGAGGGGCGGTTGGGGCACGGCCCAAAACTGGCGAAAGGGATGATAGATGAGGGTGACGGCTGATCTTTTGGTAGGAGCGATGGGCCAACTCCGGCCGAGGAAGTCGATCTGAAGATCGGCATTGACCCGGCGGCGCAAGTGGAGCGCCAGATGCAGGTCCAGCAGGGCTGTGGGCGGGCAAGGGCGGATGACCGTGCGCTGCTCGGCCAAGGCTTTGGTCCAAGCGGCATCGGGACTCAGGCCAGTGGTGCGGCAGACGGTGGCATTTTGGTGGGCGACTTGGCGATTCAAGACGATTTGAGCGGCGGGGTAATCGCCGACGCGTTCATAGGCTAACAGGGCCACCAGGCGCTGTTGCAGGGTGCCAAAGCGGCGTTCGATTTTGCCTTTGGCTTGCGGACTGGGAGCGACCAGATGGGTGACGCCCAAGGCGGAGAAGGCCCGCTGGAACTCGGAACAGGGATCCCGATCATCGGCCATGGAATCATGGCCAAACAGGCTCAAGCCGTCGGTGTAGACGACCAAGGGCAAGGCGTGCTGGAGAAAGAGCCGGCGAAAATGCTCGAAATGATTCCAGGTCGTGTCGGTGGGGACAAAGACTGCGCCCAGGAGTTTGCGGGAATGGTCGTCGACGGTCAGTAACAGGGTTTGTTTGGCAGCGGCCGGCCACCACTGGTGGATGGAGGAGTCGTGCTGCCAGAGTTCGCCCAGGCGGGCGCGTTCCCAGCGGCGACGGGCTTTGACGCGTGGGGCTGGTTGGCCGATGAGATGAGGGAAATGGCTGCGAACAAAGGCGGCGACGGATTGGCGATGCCGCTGGAAGCCGAAGCGGCTGGCCAGTTCATCGGCTACCAATTGAAAGTTGGGCGGTTTTTGCAGCGGGACAAACTTTGTTAGGAACTGACTGGCTTCCGGTGGCCAGGCGGGCCAGTGGCCGCCGCCGGAGAGTCGTGCGCGGAACAGCACACGATTTTTTAGCCAGCGGGTGTGTAAGCGGTAAAGATGTGCTGGGCTGATTTGGAGGAGGGCGGCAGCTTCTACGCGGTCGATTAGCCCGTCGTTGAACTGTTGGATGATGTGTTGGAGAAAGGGGCCGGTCAGCCGTTTGGCCAATTGTTTTTTTCACAATTCAGCATGGCCCCAGACGCTCCCTTGGTCGAGGGGCTTCGTCGGCCTCCGCTACGCTCCGACCGCCTCAACCCCTCGACCAAGGGAGCGTTCCTATAGGCAAAAGGCTTTTCTCCTTTTGAACTCCCGCCGTTCTCCTTTTGTTCCCGCCCCGACA
>CAISVF010000055.1 GCA_903888765.1 uncultured Verrucomicrobia subdivision 3 bacterium
CACATCATATTGATAAGTACCTGAAGTAACAGGAGCTGTAAAACCTTCATAAAGCACAAAAGTTCCAATATTCGCCGGCTCAGCCGTCACACTGTCGGAGAATGCACTGGCGGTAGCTGGCGGCTCGGTATTGCCAGGCGTCGGATTTATGTAAATACTGCAGGCTCCGGCTGATCCAAAAGTGTATTTTAAAACCACCAAATAAGTGGTATTATCCACCAAGTCCGTCGTCCATGCCGGGTCGCCGTTTAACCTTTGAATACCGAGATTAAAGTGCGTTCCGTCCGATCCAACCCGCGCGTGCAGAGTTAACGGATCACTGATGGCGGGCACATTGTTAACACCACCCGCCAGCAGCGACCCCATGAATTCATCCGCAGTGGTGGGATTCACCGTAACTTTCATTAAGAACGACAAGTAAGCCGATCCGGAAGTAATATTATTGCTCATACTACGATAATACCAGCGACTAGCCGATCCGGCCCGGGCAATTTGCAACTTGGCAGCTGGATTAACCGCGTTGGCCAAAGGGCGAATATCAGGGCTGGTAGCTCCAGATAAATCACCCGCAACAATTTGAATATACGAGGTAGAACCCGTGCCACCACCACAGACCCAGGGGCCTCGTCCAGTTATGGGGGTACTGCCTGAAGCAGCGTAATCTTGACCATCCTGCATAAACACGGCTGGCCCCACGGCAGCCACGCTGCCGCCGCCGACCTTGATAACCTGAGTCAATGCGCTTGAGGTGCTGACAGAGTTGCCGCCATCGCCATTGTATGTGGCGGTGATTAAATTCGTACCCGAGCCTCCCGCAATGGTCAACGCAGCGATATTACCGGAAAGCGGGGCGGTTCCCAGAACCGCTGATCCGCACATGAAGGTCACGGTCCCAGTGCGCAAGACGGCGCCGGATGACACGGTTGCCGTGAAGGAGATTGGCACCCCTTCCCCGGCAGGATTAACCGAACTGGTCAAGGTCGTGGTGCTGCTATTGATGGTCACCGGCACAATCGAAATGGCCGTCGGTACGGCGGCACCTTCCGTCACATTCGTAGCCGTCAAAGTGATACTGCCCACGGAATTGTTGGTCACGGTAAAGGTGATCAGGCCATGAACCAAAGCGGCCATCGAAGGCAACGCATCCCCGACCGCGCTAGAAGTAACTTGCACCGTGTCGAAAGCGTTGGAGCATAAGTTATAATGCGAGTCGACAGCCGCCAAAGTAATTGAATACCCTGCGGTGGCATGCTGGGCGAGGGGTGAACCAGTTTTGCCTGGCGCACTGCCATAAGCTGGAACCTCGCCCGGTGCCAACACCAACATGTGCGCCACCGGAATGGTATTGGGAACCGGTGTATAAACCAGGTCGAGCGAACCATTCGCATCCGCGCTGAGGCTAAAATTGCCAGCAGCGACTCCATAAAAGCCGGTGGTGTCTAAAACCCAATTGGTGGCGTTAAAACCGGAAGGATTGGCAGGATTATTCGAAATAATCAGCCAAGTATAAGCATTTGCCTTATTCCAACCCGCTGGCACCCCGATCGACTTAAGGCGGATGACATTTGTGCTGCCACTGGTTGCCGCATCCGTCCATCCCGAACTGCAAGTAATCAAATCCCAGGCAGAGCCAGCAGTTCCCGTGGCCGAATTCATTTGCCAAATGTAATTGGCACCCGGCCCCACGGTCAGACTGCTTATAGCCAGATTGGCAACATTCGTTGCGGTGGATCCCGGTTGAAGCGACCCACCCAAACTAACAGTCGTGGGCGCGCTAACAGCGCCATTACCAGCCAACACACCCAAGCTGCTCACCACCACAGATCCGGAACCAAGCGCTGACCCGGAGGAATTATTGGCGAACATCGTACCGCTATTTATAATGGTGCCGCCGGAATAAGTGTTATTTCCAGTCAGAATGGCAGTTCCACCGGGCACCGCAATGTCCAAAATGGGACTCCGGCGGCGAATGCTGCCAGGACCGGAAATAATTCCAGTCCAGGTTTGCGCACCATTGGTGGCGGCATTGCATAGATCGATGGCACTAAAGCTGAGGGTATTGTCAGCAAAAGCGCTCCCCGAGGTGTCGCCAATCACTACCGGCCGATTAAAAGTGAAGGCCCCAGAAAATCGGGGGATGAAATAATTGCCACTCACAGTGGTTGGATTGCAAATAATTAGAGTTCCCGCGCTACCGCCAAGACTTCCAGAGAAAGGAATGTAGCGTGTGGAATTCGCCGTGCTGGCAGTGTTATAAATATGGGCGTCGGCGGTTAATACAATGGGATTGGCAATAAAAGTTCCGCTATTATAGCCATTACGGCTGGCACCACACTGTATGTTGCCACCCGACAAATAAATGGTACCGGCTCCATTGCCAGGTGATCCGAGCGCATCCAATTCCAGAGCACCGTTCAAAATGGTAGTGTTTCCAGAATACGTATTCGCACCGCGGAAATAGACGTTACCAGGCCCCGTTAGGGTGATACTGCGAGATCCGCCGACATCAGAGATGGTGCTGTAAATCTCAATTCGCCCCGGGTCAGTGGAAGCCACCAGCGTGCCACTGGCATAAATTGCGCCAGAGGCCGCCAAGCCAAGCCCGGTATTAAGACCTGCTGTGGTGGATCCGATGATCAATTCCCCGCCAGTGCCATAGTCGTTGGAAAGTAAAATCCCGCCCACGCCGTTTAATACCAGCAGCCCGTTGGTGGCCGATGAACTGTTCCGAATGGTCAGGTTGGCGCCCTGACTGGCATTTAAAGTGATCGACCCCACTTGCACCGTTCCTCCGGCGGCGGCCATATCGATCAGCGCCAGGTTGGTGAGGCCGGTACCGTTGAATATAGCATTGTCATTCTTGGTCGGCACAGCCAGGGTGCTCCAGTTGGTTCCAGCCAACCACGCGGTTCCCGTAACACTGCTGGACCAGGTCACATCCACTGCCCGAGCGCTCTGGCACAATATCCCAGCGGCAAGCAGCAGGCTGGAGAGGAAAAGGTCCGGCTTAAGCCATTTCAAGCGGGCCAGAGCGGTAATGTCTTTCAATTTTGTTTTCATTTGATTTCGCTTTTTGAATTTTTCAGAAAGTTGGTAACGTTCAACAGAAAATGGAGCCGATTCATGATTGCAAAAAGCAAGCTATTATTTTAAATAATTGGTACCATGCGTCCCCTGAGCATGCCAGTCAAAATAGACCACATTGCGCAAGTCGTTGCCATGAACGGCCTTGGGTGAAATCAAAGTATACCAGGTCAGCGACCCGTTATCGAGTTGATTATCCACATCCCGCAGGGCATAACAGTCAGACAGACTATTGGTGAATTGCGTAATTGATAACACCTTCAAGGGTCGAATCGGAGCATTTGCCGGAGAAGTGGACAGCCCCGCCGGGTATCCAAACGGGCGGGAATTTTCATTCCCGGATACGATTTGCCCGCGGGTAGAATAGGTTACGCGCAAGCCCGGCGAGGTGACGGCACTGACGGATACCTGAATCTGGGCGGGGCAAGTAAACACTGGTGTGGTGTTCTGCAGAGCGTTAACCGAGGCACTTTGACTGGCTGGTGCAGGCAACCCCAAATAACTATAAAGGTAGTTCACGGGGAAATTTTGATAATACGTTGGATTGCCATTGTAGCCGGCGTAGACTTCGCGTTGCAACGGTCCCGGGCAAAAATCACCGTTGTCATCGGCATACATTTGAAAAGCCAATCCTACCTGCTTTAAATTGTTCAGACATTGTGTTTGCAATGCCTTGGCCTTCGCTTTCGCCAGCGCCGGCAGGAGCATGGCGGCGAGGATGGCAATGATGGCAATCACCACCAGCAACTCAATCAACGTGAAAGCCAGAATTTTTTGAAGCGGGGTTTTAAATTTCATAGGGTCGTTATAATTAACGGTCGGGGGCAACATGGCTGACAGCGGCGTGACAGTTTGTAGTCTAACACCATGTTTGGTTATTGTTTTCATGACTCATTTTTTGCTTCGACAGCCGGTGCCAATCACTCATAAAACCCTCCAAGCTGCTTTTATGAAAAATTGATAATAATTGCACCGATCTTTCATAAGGCAAGTCTAGGAGAGGAACTGCCGGCGCGAAATAGTGATTTTGTGCTATGGAGTGCCCCCGCTTCAATGCTTAATCTTACTTTAATATATGATCAAAGACGGTTCAAATTTTTCCGGGGGTCATCACCCCCAGTTGAGCCAAAGCGAACGTGCGCCAGCAATTTTTATGCAGCGCAAGATGGCGTGGCTAGTGACCATGGCCTGGTGGTTTATGGCCGCCGCCAGTCAGGTCAATGCGGTCGGTATCACAACCACCAACCGGCTGATGGCGGAAACCCGCTTTGCCACCCCCTGCTACACGATTGATTCAGGTATCCCCGGGCCAACGGTTCTGATCGTCGGCGGCGTTCATGGCAATGAGCCAGCCGGGGCGAAAGCCGCGGAATCCATGTGCCAATGGCCGATCAAGGCGGGCCGGCTGTTGATCTTGCCGCGGGCCAATGTTCCCGGACTTGCAGCTAACAAACGTTTGATCCCCGGCCTTGAAACCAATTTGAGCAACCTCAACCGCAACTACCCTCGCGCCAAGCAGAAGGACTCGGAGGCGCGAGGTGACCTGGCCCGAGCCATTTGGAAGTTTGCCACCGATAATAAGCCGGATTGGATACTGGATTTGCATGAAGGATATGATTTTCACCAGCTAAATGATAAAAGTGTGGGCAGTTCCATTATTTGCGTCCCTTTGCCGACCGCTCAGGCTGCCGCCGACGAAATGCTAGCAGCTGTAAACGATACCATCACCAACAGTTCCCTTAAATTTGTCCGCCGCAATCTCCCCATCGACGGGAGCCTTGCCAGGGCTGCGGGCGAGCACCTGCAAATCCCCGGAATGACGTTGGAAACCACCGACAAACAGCCGATGGAAAAACGCGTAGAACAGCACCAAATCATGGTACATCGATTGCTCATGCGGTTGGGCATGACCGACGAATCTCTCCCACTTGGCAATTTCTTGAATATAGGCGGGCAAGAGGATACCCCCCCACCTCATGCGACAGATAAAATCAAAGTGGCGCTTTATAAAGGCTCGGGAACCGGCGGAAACGGACCACCAGACCTCTTGCGAACTTTAAATGAAAGCAATGCCCCAACATCATTGGTGGAAATCTCCCCGGAGGAAATCCGGGCCGGAGCACTTACCAATTTTTCCGTCGTCATTTTTGCAGGAGGAAGCGGCAGCCAGGAAGCAAAAAGCATCGGCGAATCGGGCCGGGCGGAAGTGGAAAAATTTGTCAGGAACGGCGGAGGCTACATCGGAATTTGCGCCGGAGCCTATCTTGCCACCGCCGGATATCCCTGGAGTTTACACATCATTAATGCCAAAACCCTTTCACCCAAATGGGCACGCGGGCGGGCGGTCTTGAAGATGGAGCTAACATCCGCCGGCGCCAGTATCCTCGGAGGCCCGCCGATAGTGAATGTGCTTTACCATCAAGGTCCCATAGTGGGGCCGGCGCAGGATACAAACCTGCCGCCTTACGAACCCCTAGCCTACTTCCGCACCGAAGTGGCTTCCAATGACACGCCAAAAGGCATTATGATCAATTCGCCAGCAATTTTTAGCGGGCGATATAATGCCGGCAAAGTCATCTGCATCAGCCCGCACCCCGAACAAACCGAGGGGCTGGAGTATCTGGTGCCACGCGCGATCCAGTGGGTCGTGTCCGCCAATTGAGTCCGCAAACAAACAAAACAAATATAAATTAAAATGAAGATCGCACAATTCGGTCTCGGCCCCATCGGGATTGAGACACTAAAACTCGCCGCCACCAAATCCTGGGTAAATATTATTGGCGGCATCGACATCGACCCTGCTAAAATCGGCAAATCCCTTGGCGAACTAACCGGAGTGCCAGCGCTGGCCAGCGCAAAGGTTTACCCATCCCTCGAAACACTCCTGGCAGCGGCGGGCAAACCGGACGTGATTTTTCACACCTCGGTATCAAAAATCAAAGCTGCCTGCGATCAGATCGAACCCATGGCCCGTCACGGAATCAGCGTGGTCTCCTCCTGTGAGGAACTTCTGTTTCCTGCCCTGCGCGACCCGGCTGCCGCCGCCCAACTGGACGCAACCTGTAAAAAGCATGGCGCACGCGTGCTGGGCACCGGTGTTAATCCGGGATTTGTCATGGATGTGTTGCCCGTTTGCCTGACCGGAGTTTGCCGCTCGGTCAAAGCCATCCATGTTCAGCGGGTCGTCAACGCGGCTACGCGACGAGGTCCGCTGCAAAAAAAAATCGGCAGCGGGTTGGAACCGGCCGCGTTTGAAAAATTATTTTCCGAAGGCAAAGCGGGGCACGCTGGCTTAAAAGAATCCGCCGCTTTAATCGCCCATTGCCTGGGCTGGAAAATATCCAACATTACCGAAACCTGCCGGGCAATGGTTGCGGATCACGATATCACCACACCTCACGTTTCCGTGAAAAAAGGCCAATGTTGTGGTTTACATCAATACGGGGAAGTTACTGTTGGCCAAGAAGTCAAGATCACCCTTGATTTGAAAATGTATCTGGACGCTCCTAATCCACATGACAGCTGCCAGATTGAAGGCGAACCCGCTTTGAGCATGACCATTTCCACCGGGGTTGCCGGCGATTCGGCAACAGTATCCGCCGTCGTAAATGCCGCGCCACGTATTTTGAAAGCTCCGCCGGGACTTCTGCTTATGACCGACATCGGCGTCCCCAGCTTCGCTTAAGGCAATGCATTTCGCCCGGGTAAATTTGCTTTATCCGGGCGGAACCATGCTCCGCATCGACCAGCAGTATTTTCAGGATGTCTGGCGCGGCAATGCGAACAGCCCTGATGGCCAGTTCGCGATTCGTGCCATGGCCAAATTCGCAAGTGATCGCTGGGGCCCAACCCGGCGTGCGCCTACGATTTGGCAGTTGCCCTGAAGCTATTGTGTGCATCGTACCGCTCAAAATGAAATCCCGGACAATTCTGATGCAAATTCTTGAGGCAGCTGTCCGTGAAATTTGGATGCAGCTAGTTTTTTCCCTGCGGCACGGCGTAAACAACCTTTGTCCCAATGGAATGAAAATATACAAACAAATGAGCGCAGGTGCCCGGTTTTCCGGCATAGCTAGCAATACAATCCCGCAAAGCCTGAGTTTCGGGCTGCGAGAAATCATTCCAGTCACAACGCAGATCCACCCCCCCAAGATTCTCCGCCAATGGCCATGCGCAACTTCGTCAGGCTTGACCACCGGCACAACCAACACCGGAAAGTGCCGGCGAAATATTCGCGCCAGGTGGATTTCCCCGGCAATAGCATCAATGAAACGCATCAACCCAAGGCTGCTGCTAATTTGCGGCGGATGCTCCCGGCCGATGATGAAAACATAATCAGGATTCATGGTTTTACCGACGACCAATTTACGCAGTGCGCTCCCCTCAAGAGAAATTTCCAAACTGACCGCCCACACACACGGCCGACACCTTGATGACCGCATTCGTTTTTCGCGCGGGCCATGGCAAAACCTACCCGCCACCACAAGGTATCCAGAAACAAAATAGAGTTCATGAGATCAGCCACCTTGAATCATCTTTACGAAATCAAGCCATAAAGCAACTTTAACCCATCACATGATAAGATTATACGCGAGCAGTCTGATGTTTGCTTTTGCCCTTCAGTTGGAGGCACAAACCAGCAATGATTTCATTGCGGGAATACAGAGAAATTTTGGCAAGTGGGATTTAAACCACGATGGTATTTTATCCTCGAACGAGCTCGACACAGCGGTGGCAGATCCGCAGACGATCGGCACGAATGCCGCCATCGCCGCAGCGCTCAAGCGCGCCTCGCGACAGTCAAAAGTTTCAGTCCCCCCACTAACCATCGCAAACATTACGCTGGTCACCGTAGAGCGAAATCCGGATTTGACACAAATGTTCCGCGAAGGATGCAAGCGCATTGCCAGCATAACAAACCGGACACTGTTCAGCGAAAAAGTGCCGAAATTGGAATTGATTCACCAGGGCAAACTCGGCAATTGTTTCTGTCTGGCGCCATTGGGAGCGATGGTTCACGGCCATCCGGATCAAGTGGCCGCAATGTTTGCACCGGAAACTAATGGCAATTATTGGGTGCAACTAGGTAAAAAGGCGGTAGAAGTATCGCCACCTACCGATGCCGAAATCGCCATGACTTCATCAAATGAACATGGCGATATCTGGGTCAATTTGTATGAAAAGGCCGTCGGCACCGCACGCAACGATGAGCGCGCGCCGGAACACCGACTGGGATCACCACTGGATGCCCTGGCACATGGCGGATCAGCCGGCACCATGCTCGCCTATCTGACTGGGCACCAGATCACCCGCTTTAGCTTTAAATTTGCCAAAGCACCGGCCTCGGCAACCAATAATCCGGCCGAAAGGCTCTGGGAATTACGACAAAAGCTTGCCGCCGCCGTGGCCGAAAAGCGCCTGATGACTACCGGAACCGTCAAACCCAGCACGCCAGGCCTCACCCCCAACCATGCCTATGCGGTACTGGATTACAATGAAGTTAGCGACACCGTTCAACTGTGGAACCCGCATGGACAAAACTTCCATCCCAAGGGACTGCCTGGCCCGGAAACCGGCTACCCTACGCGAAATGGCATATTTGAAATTCCGGTTGAACAGTTTGTGCACCAATTCAGCGGAATAGCATTTGAGATGATGCCGGAAAAATTGCCACCCGCAAATATGTTATGATCCCACGATCGGCGAAAATTTAAAAATATCCGACGCGCGCAAGAACCAGGCTCCCTGCCAGTAGCACAAACTCACTATTGAAAACAATAGCCTGGCGGCTTAACTTGAAACCGTTGTTTTGCCTTTATATTTTCCGCCTGCCGAATTAATCCGGATGCAACCCGGCGATTATTCATTGATGACCGTATTAAATTTTTATGAAATTAAGGCGTTTTTCGCGGCTTGCGGCACTGAGAGCCGGCCTTGTCCTTGCCTGTTTTCTAACGCTCACCGCGACACGAGCGGATATCGGTTACATTACCCCGGAAGGACTTCAACTCGCCCAATACTTGGATTCGTTTCAAGTTCAGCACTGGTGGTTGCCAGTGGCAGTCAACTGGCAAACCGGGTCTCCCAACACACCCATTGGCACCAGTGGCAACAACGATTTTGTGGTAAGCACCCATTGCAGTTGTTTCGTGCCTGCGGCAGCCAATCCGCTGGGGATTTACATTTTGCGATCCCCCGAGCATTCCTGGAGCAACCTAGCTAATGCGCAGGACACCTGGTATCCATCGGCAGAAGGGGTCAGCTATGGGTGGGTGGGGATTCCAAAAACTTCCACCAATGGAATGGTTGCACAAAGCCTGGCCAATCAGGGAAATTTTGTGGTGGCAGTATATCTTAGCACAAGCGGCTCCGGCCATACCGCCGTAATCCATCCCTTCACCAACACTGCGGCGAATATTATGTCGGTTGGAGCTGCGGAATGCCAATCAGGCACCTACAATTATAATCTCACAAATGTCTCCACAGGTTTCAACCAACATCCGGGGGCATTCCCATCCGGAATCGATTATTTTTACCATACCGTAACCTACCCCATCAGTGCTGTCACTCCCATTATCAACAGCTTGACTCTCACGAACGGGATTTTGCATTGCCAGGTTTCATCCTTGGTCGGCCGTAATTATAAGTTGCAAACCACCACGGACTTCAACACCTGGACCACAGCATTGAATTTCACCAACTCGAACCTTCCTACCACCCTTTATACCACGACCAATCTGGCGATACCGGCTCCGTCGGCCTGCGTCTTCGGCATTCACGTGGCAGACCCATACGGAATTGTCAGTCAGGTTGTGACGCAAAGCTCCGCTTTCACCGGAATTACCCTTAATGGCTCGGCTATTATCAATATAATTTTGGGGACGCCCTTTACAGATCCGGGCGCAAATGCCATCGAAAACTGTTCCACAAACCTTGCGATTACCACGATTGGCAGCGTGAATGTGAATGCCGTAGGTGCTTATCCTATAACCTATAAAGCAACTACTTCCAGTGGCATCCAGTTGGTCGCCACGCGTGTAGTCAATGTGAATGCCTCCTACCAAACGACAACGACTCTGACTAGTTCCGCCAATCCTATCAACGAAGGCCAGCCGTTAATATTTACCGCCACAGTTTCAACTCCTGGATCCAGTCCCAGCGGCAGCGTGACATTCATGAATGGCTCAGCAATTTTAGGAACTACAGCGGTTTCCAATAAAACAGCGATGCTGACTACATCGGGCGGGGCAGGAATATACTCGATCTCGGCGACTTACAGCGGTGATCCGAACAACGGGAGCAGCCTTTCTGGATCCGTGTCCCAAATCATTCAATCTGGCGGAGGCAGCGTGGCGGTCGGTCCGGCAATGTTGCTTCAAGACGGCCAGGATTATGCAGTGGCAAGTAGCACCCCCATTACCGGACGCGGCGCATGGGTTTGCGGCGGCGGCACCGGCTCGACATCTTTTATTAAAATCGTGACAAATGATCTGGCAGGCGCGACGGTCCCGGACCTGCGGCCATTGACAAACTCGGTAAATCCGCCCGCAAAATTGCAAGTGTCCAAGGCTGGCTCGGCGAGCCGGTGGTATTACCGCAGCCTAACCAATAACGTTACCTCCGGGGCGGTATATTTTTCGTTTCTGCTGAATGTCGCAACCAACCCGACTACATCTGATGAATTCATGGGGTCAATGCTGGCAGGAGGCGGGAATTCCACCCCGGCACCAACAGACCCAATGACACTGCATGCACGCAAGGGTGCCGATGGAAATCATTTTGATCTGGGCATTGAACGCTTAAATGGAACCACATCTTGGACGGGTGATTTGACCGACAACAGCACCTATTTGGTGGTTTTGAAATACTCCTTCGGTAGTTCGGCTAGGAGCTGCTTATTTGTGAACCCGACGCCGGGCGTTAGCGAACCGGTGCCCGCGGTCACCGCGGCCTCGGACGGGATAACGCCTGAACCTGCCAGCATTGGAACCGTGCTTTTTTACGAAGGAGGATCGGGCGTTCCGTATCTTACATCGGGAACATATCAGTATGATGTGCTGCGCGCAGATACCAACTGGTATGCCATAACCCCGGCAGCGGGCACATCCGTCGCTTCCCTCTCAGGTGCAACAAGATTAATTTTTAGCTCCGCTCCGCAAACGATCAGCGCCAACGAAAACTCGGCGTTGATAACGGTGACCTTGACAGATCAAAGCAACAATGTTTTCCAAGCAACTGCCGACACATTAGTGAATTTAAATTCCGACTCCGATGGTTCGGACTCGGGGCGCGGGATATTTCTTTCTGGAACTGATGGTGCGACGGTCATAACCAGTGTAATCATCTCAAACGGAACTAGCACGGCGACGTTCTATTATAATGACGGGGTCACCGGCAATCCGACCATTACCGCCACCAGCGGATTGCTAACTGCGGCAACCCAAGTAGAGGCGGTCAAGCCCGTTGCACCAAATGGCCAGATACTTTCGGTGTCAGGCAATGGTCCCTATCAAGTTAACATGACATTCTACGGAGTTCCCGGGGCGCAATATCATGTTCAACGCTCGACCGATTTGCGCGTTTGGACAACCCCCGGAGACGCTATCATAGCGGACAGCAGCGGCGTCATCCATTACACGGATAGCGGAGAATCCAATACCCGGGCCTATTACAGGCTGGCTTATCCATAAATTTATCACACGAGAAGGCTATCATGGTGACAGAGGCTCAGAACGAAGGTTTTGCTCGGTGGGGCGCATCGCACAAATTCACTATGTTCATTCATATCAGTTTAACAGTAAAATTAAATTTAAATCTGTTTGTCCGGGGATTTCACAAATGAAATCTGCATTTAGGTTTTCCATTTAAGATCAACAGGGCGTACAGATTTTGCCTATGAAATTGCCCTACATGCGGTTCGTTCTTATGCTGGCGTTGATGCTTGGCAGTCGCAGCCCAATCATCGCCAGCGACATTTCCCCTGCGGGGGAACAACTTGCCAAAACCCTTGATTCCTTGAACGTTGAACAACTATGGCTGGCGGGGCGTCAGGTAGATTGGCGCACCGGTTTACCCAACGGAAAAGTTTATACCAACACCACCTCCCATACACATTGCAGTGCGTTTGCAGCGGCGGCAGCAGACAAGCTAGGCGTCTATCTGCTTCGTCCACCGGAGCATTCCACCGTACTTCTAGCAAACGCCCAACAAGAATGGCTAAGCCACAATGGCACAAATGAAGGATGGCATCCAGTGTCGAGCCCCATCGCAGCACAGAAATTAGCTAATGATGGCCAGTTGGTTGTGGTGACATACAAAAGTCACGACGCTAAAAGACCGGGGCATATTGCGGTAATAAGACCCAGCCGTCGCGATGATGCAGAAATTATCAGCACAGGCCCGGAAATTATCCAAGCAGGGGTCAACAATTACAATAGCACCAACGCAAGCGAGGGTTTCAAGCACCATGCTGGGGCATTTAAAAAAAACGAATTGCTTTATTTTTACCATGCTGTAGGAATTCAGAAACCAGCTCAAAATCAACCGGTCAACATTTCTGCCACCAAATCCAAAATTGGCGCGCAGAATTAATTAGTCTGGCACCGGAGAACCGGTTGTCCACCGACGAAAAAAAATTTACTTTCAGTAACTAATATCAAGGTTGTGGTTTGTTAAATGCTGGGGCGGCATGGTTGTCTGGGGGAGATAGCCTTCCGGAAACTGGACTCGTGTGGCTAGCAGACTTTCTTGCATCAGAGCGTGGCTGGACCAGCGCAACATGGCGGCAGATCCGTCCACGCTGATGATCCGATTTTGAGGGAAAGCCCGCGCAAAGCGAAAATGCAGGAAAACGACTGAAATACGCACCATCAAATTAGTGGATCATAACGCATGTGCGATCAGTCCTTTCATGGTTCAATCGCGCAAGTCAGGTGCCCGCCGGTTAAAACAACGCAGCACCTCGCTAAAGCCGCTTTCTCAAGAGACCAAGAATAAACCTCAAGCCTTCGAGACCAATTGCCGCAAAACATAGGGCAAAATGCCGCCATGCTGGTAGTAGTCAATCTCGATGGGAGTATCTATGCGGCAGCGCACGACAAAATCTACTACGGAACCATCTTTGCGAGTAATCTTCAGGGTCAAATCCTGTTGCGGCTTGAGGTTGGCATCTAGTCCGACAACGTCGTAAATTTCCGTGCCATCAAGCTGGAGCGTTTTTGCGGTGATGCTTTCCTTGAATTGTAGCGGAAGGACGCCCATACCCACAAGGTTGCTTCGGTGAATCCGTTCGAAGCTCTGTGCGACAACCGCTTTCACGCCGAGGAGGTTGGTGCCTTTGGCGGCCCAATCACGCGAACTGCCTGTGCCGTATTCCTGTCCGGCAATAATTACCAAGGGCGTTTTCTCAGCCTGATATTTCATGGAAGCGTCATAGATACTAACCTGCTCGCCGGATGGCTGCAGCCTGGTGACTCCTCCCTCAACGCCTGGCACCATGAGGTTCTTAATTCGAACATTGGCAAAGGTGCCGCGCGTCATCACCCGGTCGTTACCCCGACGCGAGCCATAGCTGTTAAAATCTTCCACGGCGACGCCGTTCTCCACGAGATACTTCCCAGCCGGGGTCGTTTTCTTAAAGGAGCCGGCGGGGGAAATATGATCGGTCGTCACACTGTCCCCAAAAATACCGAGAGCTCGGGCACCGGTGATCGGAGCAATGCTGCCGGGTTGCATCGAGAAATTCCCGAAGAATGGCGGTTCCTGGATATAAGTGGACTGGTGGTCCCACTCATAGACATTACCAGTACTGGAGGTGATTTCATTCCACTTGGGATTTTGCGAGGCAAAATCCTTATACAGCCGCCGGAACACATCCGGCTGCAGCGCGGCTTGCATGAGGTCGCGAACTTCGCGCAAACTCGGCCAGATGTCGCGCAGATAAACGGGTTTTCCATCCTTGCCGGTGCCAAGCGCCTCATTAGCGAGGTCAATATCCACGCGGCCAGCCAGCGCAAAAGCCACCACGAGCGGCGGTGACATAAGGAAGTTTGCCTTGATGTTTTGATGCACCCGCGCCTCAAAATTCCGGTTTCCGGAGAGAACCGAGGCGGCCACCAGATTGTTTTTTACCACGGCATCTTCGATCGGTGCCGCCAGCGGTCCGGAATTACCAATGCAAGTGGTGCAACCGTAGCCAACCAGATTAAAACCGAGCTGGTCAAGGTATGGCTGCAATCCGGTCTTGTCCAAATAATCACTGACCACCCGCGATCCGGGAGCCAATGACGCCTTGACGCTGCCATTGACGGAGAGCCCGCGCAAAACGGCTTTTTTTGCGAGCAAACCGGCTGCCAGCATGACGCTCGGATTGGACGTATTCGTGCAACTGGTGATTGCCGCGATCAACACTGAGCCGTGTCCAATGGTCGCTTTGTCTTCACCAGCAGCAGGCACCTCCACACGGATTTTCCCGAGATCCTCGGCTTTCATGCCAAAACCGTTTTCCGTGACGGGCTTGGAAAACGCCGAGATAAATTCACTTTTCAGCTTGGGCAACTCAATGCGGTCCTGCGGGCGTTTGGGGCCGGCAACGCTAGGGAGCACGGACCCCAGATCAAGTTCCAATTCCAGCGAGTAGGCAATATCGCCTTTTTTTGGAATTCCCCATAAGCCCTGGGCCCGATAATAATTCTCGTAGGTCTTGACCGCCTCGTCACTCCGGCCGGTGGCGCGCAGGTAGTTCACACATTCTGCATCAATGGGGAAGAAGCCCATGGTGGCGCCGTATTCTGGTGCCATGTTGGCGATGGTCGCACGGTCAACGAGCGGCAGCGCGGCAGCACCGGGTCCGAAGAATTCCACAAACTTGCCAACCACCTTCGATTTGCGCAGCATCTGGGTGACCGTGAGCGCGACATCCGTGGCGGTGACGCCTTCGCGGATGGAGCCCGTCAAATGAACTCCCACCACGTCGGGCGTCAGAAAATAAACCGGCTGTCCCAACATGCCGGCTTCGGCTTCAATGCCGCCAACTCCCCAGCCGACAATTCCCAAGCCATTAATCATCGTCGTATGCGAGTCAGTGCCGACGAGTGTATCCGGATAATAAACATTCCCTGCGTTCAAAACGCCTTTGGCTAAATATTCCAAATTGACCTGGTGAACGATGCCGATACCCGGAGGCACTACTTTGAAAGTATCGAAAGCCTGCATCCCCCATTTCAAAAACTGGTAGCGCTCGCGATTACGCGTGAATTCCAAATCCAGGTTCTTGGCCATGGAATCCGCTCCACCGGCATAATCTACCTGCACCGAGTGGTCCACGACCAAATCCACGGGCACGAGCGGTTCAATGATCTTGGGGTTTTTACCGAGCCGGGAAACCGCACTGCGCATGGCTGCCAAATCCACCAGTAACGGTACGCCGGTAAAGTCCTGAAGCACAATCCGAGCCACGACAAAAGGGATTTCTGCCGTGCGTTCCCCGGTCGCCTGCCAGTTGGCAAGTTCTTTCACATTAGCCTCATGGACTTTTTTCCCATCGCAATTCCGGAGAACTGATTCCAGGACCAGGCGAATGGAAACCGGTAATTTAGAGATGGGGCCGACGCCAGCTCGTTCCAAAGCGGGCAATGAATAGAACTGTCCCGTTTGGCCATTGCCGAGTTGGAAAGTTTGCAGCGTGCTAAACAGATTATGTGTGGTGCTCATTTAATTTTGTAATTAAAAAATAACCACAAGAAAATGAGGTTTGCGCGGTCGGCTGTCAAGCGAAGCGCAGAAGCAAATTGCGCTTCGCAGCCTTTGCCGCCTTGGGGGTTGGAGATTTGAGGGGATGCATTTTATGGCTGACCGCAGACTCGTGTTTTTGAAACTCCACCTTTTTTTCATTTTGGCCGAAGGTTTATTCTCCAGCACCGCAGGCACGGCATTGCGGTAGAAATCGCTGCACAAAGGAATGCGAGTACCGCAGGTGCGGCAAATTTCATCGGCCTGCTTGAAGATGTCGACGGAGGTTTCGGTATTTTATGGTTTTGCTAAAAATAAATACATGCCAGCGCTGCGGGTTTCCAGCAACCAAGGCTAAACACTTCAAAAA
Source organism: uncultured Verrucomicrobia subdivision 3 bacterium (assembly GCA_903888765.1). Lineage (GTDB taxonomy): Bacteria > Verrucomicrobiota > Verrucomicrobiia > Limisphaerales > UBA11358 > UBA11358. The sequence goes on from CAISVF010000055.1 coordinate 16,184, forward strand.
AAGTGGCGAACCATTGGCATTTGCCTATTAATTGCCAACGAAGAAATGGTATTTGCCTGATGCGACGGCCAGTACAGCACAATTGCCTTCCCTGCGGAGGAATGTGACTCCCTTGACCTTGGCGAGGGGCTTCCCGGATTCGGTTATCAAATCAAGGCTAGAAACGGCATTTAAATTTGCAGCAGGCAGAATTACCGTCGCGGTCGTGTTGGCGGGAATTTCCACGGTCAGTTCAAATTGTTTTTCCGTACGCCGCCACTCGCTTGAAATGCGACCGTGGATCGAATCATAATGGGCTTTCACCCATGCGATCGGCTTGCGTTCGGGGTTGCTGCCGGGGGTGGGGGGATGCGGATGGATAATGATTTTATCGTAGCCCACACCGTCGCTTTGGATGCCAGCCAGATCGTTGATCATCCATTCGCACACCGCGCCGAACGAGTAGTGAGCGAAGGAATTCATGGAGGCGTTTTGCTGTCCGTCCGCTCCGCCGAAGCCATGTTCCTTGGTGAAACTGTTCCAACGCTCCCAAATGGTAGTCGCGCCCTGTTCCACTTCGTAACCCCATGACGGAAATTTCCGGCTTTGAAAATGTTTTACCGCCAGATCGTTCTCGCCCACGCTTGTCAGGACGGGCAGCAGCGGGCGGGTGCCGAGAAAACCCGTCATCATGCCCGATTTATCGCCAGTTTCACCGCTGCGAAGCTTGTTCGCCAGAATTTTTCCCGATTGGGCCCGGAGGTTGGCGGGAATCAAATCCATGTAAAGCGCCAGCGCATAAACCGTCTCATTGTCCACGCCTAAGGAGCCATCCAGTTTCAGGTATTTCTTGGCGAACGCTTTTTTGATGTTTTGGAATAAATCCTGGTATGCAGCGGACTGTTCCGTTTTTCCGATGGCAGCAGCCATCTGTGACATGAGATTTGCCGAGTAAGCAAAATAGACGGTATCCACGTATTCGAGCGGAGTTTTTGTGCCGAATGATAGCCAGTCGCCCCAGTCGTTTCCGTGATTGATGCCTAAAAAAGCCTGGCTAGTTGCCTTGCGCCAGTCCATGAACTTGACCATGAACGGCCAGCAGCGCTCAATAATCCGAGTGTCGCCGTAGGCCTGCCAGACTGTCCACGGACAAATCACGCCCGCGTCGCACCACGCTGTCCCAAAATCCCAGCCGTGCTGGAAGGGATAAGGACAATAGCCCGGAAACGTGCCGCTGGGCCGCTGGGCTTCCATTACTTCGCGCAGCCACTTGGTGTAAAACGCGGCGACATCGGCGTTGAGCGTAGCGCAGTGTGCGTATATTTGTGCGTCGCCCATCCAGCCGAAACGTTCATCCCGCTGCGGGCAGTCCGTCGGCAGATCCAGGAAGTTCGCCCGTTGCGTCCACACCACATTTTTGAACAGCCGGTTTGGCACAGGATCGCTGCACTCAAAACCGCTCGTTAAAGGCGTGTCGCTGTGCAACACAATGCCGGTGATCGCGTCCATGGCGGGTTTGCCAGGATAGCCGCTGAGTTCAACATATTGAAAACCATGGAAGGTGAAGCGTGGCGTCCATTCCTCACCGAGTTTATCTCCGCGCAAAATATAGGTGTCCGTCGCCCGGGCTTTGCGAAGATTTTCAGTCATTAGGCGGCCATCCGGGTAAAGCATTTCCCCGTAGCGCAATTGAATTTGGGTGCCGGCCACGCCTTTCACTTTCAGGCGAACGACGCCGGCAAAATTCTGGCCAAGGTTGAAGATATATACCCCATTGGTCGGCGAAGTGAGGGCAACAGGCTTCAATTCCTGCGTTAGCCTTACCGGCAGCCCGGGAAAGGCCTCGAGGTTTAACGGACGATGAAAACCCAAATCCACCGACCGGCCTTTAATTACCACCTTGCCGCCCGGCTTTTCGCCGTTCTGATATTCATAAAAAGTTGCCGGCACGCTGCCATTGTCCGCAGCCAAGATCGCGGACTCCCATTTTGAATCATCAAATCCCGGACTGGTCCAGCCAATCGTTTCTTTCCGTGCATCGAAATTCTCGCCCATTAAAAAATCCGCTTCGCGCACCGGGCCGTCGCCGGTGACTTTCCACGATTTGTCGGTCGGAATGATTTCACGCGAGCCGTCGGCATAATCAATTTCCAGCTGCGCCATCAGCGCGGGCGTTTTGCCATAGGTGCTGCGTCCGGTTTTTTCCGTGCCGATACCCGTGAGCAGGCCGAAGCCAATGTAGCCGGAATACCATCCGTCTGCCACCCACGCGCCGAGCGCGTTGCCACCAGACCGCACCAGTTTAGTCACGTCGTAGGTATTGTAATAAGCGCGCTGATGATAATCCGTCCAGCCGGGCGCAAACAGCGCATCACCGATGCGCTGACCGTTCAGGTAAAGTTCATAGATGCCAAGTGCGGTCGCGTAAAGGGTCGCGCGCTTGACGGTCCTGGCCGCGGAAAATTCCTTGCGAAATTGGTGCGCGGGTGGGAGGAATAATTTTTCCAAGTCTTTCCACACCGGTACGGGATTGCGAAATGAAATGTAATCCCCCTTCCAGTCCTCGGTTTGGAGCAAGCCCATAGTCCAGCCAGCCGGCTCACTCCAAGTGGTTTCGCCGACCTCATTCCAGGTGCAAACTTTCCAGAAACAGGGCTCGCCCGACCTGAGCTTTTTGCCAGTATAAACGACGTTGACGGTGTCGCTGCGAGAGATTTTCCCGGTATCCCACAGGTCGCCAGAGTTTTGTGCCAGCAACTGCGCGCTCGATGCCACCAGGATTTGATATGCAGTTTGGCGGGCACCGCGCGCGGTCGAGGTGATGCGCCAGGTCAAGCGTGGCTGGGCTTCATCAATTCCCTGGGGATTTACCCGGTATTCACAGCGCAACTCCGTCGGTGAAAATTTCTCCGCATGTATTGCCGGCACCCACAAGAAAACCGGCAGGCTGATGGCAACCAAAAAGTTTCGTACGTTGAACATGATTGAGTAATTTAGTGGAATAGCGGGTGGAAAAACCATCACGCATTTGCGGGAATTCAATTTTTTGTGATTACCTTCCCAGTGCCCAGCAGCCAGCGAAAAATCTCGCAAATTTCCCGGCTGGAACCGGGCGGGGAAAATGTCGTAATGGAAAATCTATCCCGGCGTGATGACAATCTCAGTCAGCGGCGGCTAAGATGAGCACGTTAACCCCGCCATGCATGGTGCGACGAGGAGGCCAAACCGGCGGTAGAGCTAAATACCGCCGCACCAAGGAATTTAGGCTCTGTGGTGCGGCCTATTTCATCGGCCTGATAGACGATGCCAATCCGATGGAGCTTTTCAATTTATGCTCTTGAAAACTACGAATATGCGACCTCTTCGGGCTTTCAAATGCCATGATCAAGCACTTCACAAAAGAAAACATGAGGGCAGCAAACTGCATTTCCATTTAGAAAACGGCAGAAAACCTCAAGCAGTAAACAGAGGTTCACCTTTGAAACCTTCATTACCGGCAATTGCAACCATATGTTTTTGGTTTCCGGCCAGACACCAAAATATGTATTCTGAATTTGGTCGCGATTTGGCGATGCTATTGACTAATTCCCAGCTTATTGATCACAGCTTGCACAATTGCATCCACCTCGGTTTTTACCGCTAAAGGTGATACCGGGATGCCTTGGTGCAATTTGCAGACCCTGGATGCCTCGACGTAGCCGCATTCTCCAAGCAGGCAGGTAAGCTTGCCTTTGGCGATCTCGAGATTCGCCAATTCGGCGGCACTTTGCGGAAATCGCGGAGGACCAGGATTGAATCCCCGCAACGAAACCGCTGCGCGAAATCCTTCCGGGAAATTTCCCGCCGCGAACATGGCCACGATAATGTCCTGAATTTTCAACTGCACGCGGCGGCACTCAGCATGATTGCCGGCGAGAAAATCTTGGTATAATTTGACGATAACTTCCGGCATCACGCCAGAACTGGCAATCGTCCCGCCATCGCCGCCCATTACGAGACTCGGATATAAAATTTCCTCCGTGCCGCTGAAGCAGACGAAGTCCGGGCGCTGCGGTTTGATTTGCGCGAGCATCGTGCAGAAGCGAGGGAAATCGCGACTGGAATCCTTGATGCCAATGATGCGCGGGCAATCCAGCGCCAGCCGCTGCACGACGGGCAAACTGATTTCATTTGAGAACTGCGGGATGTTGTAGAGTAAAATATCAATCGGGGACTTTGCCGCCAGGTCGCGAAAATATTTTTCGATGCTCTCCTGGGAAACCTTGTAGTAATACGGCCCGGTCAAGCTCACGGCGCGGCAGCCGAGATCGGCATAAAACTGGCAAGCCTGCAACACTTGATCCGAATTTGGCTCGGCCGCGCCCGCGAGGATCGGCAGCCGACCCTCGTTTTCCTCCGCCATGATTTTCACCACGCGCAGCCGGTCGGCAAAGCTTAAGCGGATGAATTCGCCGGTGCTGCCGTTAGGATAAAGCCCGTGGACGCCTTTCTCAATGAGCCACGCTGTCAATCGGCGCAACTCACCTTCGTTAATCGAGTGGTCGTCCTTGAAAGGGACGATGTTCGGAGTGTAGATACCGGAAATTTTGCTCATTTTCAATGGGGGTGCGCGCTACAAAATGATAGTCGCCCAAACCGATTTCGTAA
>CAISVF010000056.1 GCA_903888765.1 uncultured Verrucomicrobia subdivision 3 bacterium
CAACACCCAGCTTCAGGAGCCGCTGGAAAAAATCAAAATCAGCGAACTGCGCGAACGTCACTCGGCGCTCAATTTTATTTATCCCAAAAGGTCGGTCCCCATTTTCGGCAACAACTGGGTGGAAGTCAGCCGCGAGGCCGCCAGGGATGTCGCGAGTGTTTTTAATGCCCTCGTCGTGCGCGATGAATCCCGGGAAAACGCCCGCCGGTTTGTGCCGCAAAGCGTAATAAATCATAGTTGATGATTAATGGTTGAACGTGCAAGAATGCTGGCAGCAAATATGAATGGCCCACTCAAAAAAACCTTCGCCGAGTTTTTTGCTGGCATTGGATTGATGCGGATCGGTCTGGAACGTGCGGGTTGGAGCATCGCGTTCGCCAACGATATTGACGAAGACAAGTGGGAAATGTATCGCACTCACTTCGGCAACACCGGCGAGTTTGCGGTTGGCGACATCCATAAATTAGATGTTAACAACATTCCCGACGTTGCTCTGGCGACGGCTTCTTTTCCATGCAACGATCTCTCATTGGCTGGTGCGAGGAAAGGCTTGGCAGGAGAACAATCGTCGGCATTCTGGGGTTTTGTCAACGTGCTCACGGAGTTGGGATCACGGCGCCCACCGATGGTTCTACTGGAAAACGTCGCAGGTTTCTTGACCTCAAACAACGGGGACGATTTTCGAGACGCTCTCCTTGCTTTGAATCGTTTGGGCTATGCCGTGGATGCTTTCAGCGTGGACGCGGTGCGGTTTGTGCCACAGAGCCGCCAGCGCCTTTTTGTGGTCGCCACGAAAAGCAAAATTATATCGGCTCTAAATGAGACGCCAAAGTTCTATGAGAGCGACTGTCGACCTCCGGCTTTGGCCGACTTCATCCTTTGGAATCCAGAAATAAATTGGCAAATCCGCCGGCTACCTTCATTGCCTGAATCGAAACTAAATCTTCGAGACATTCTTCAAGATTTGTCGCCAAATTCACAGATGTGGTGGAGCCGTGTGCGTGCGGACTACCTTCTCGGCCAAATGAGTCCAAAACACCGCGCCTCAGCAGACGCCATGATTAAGTCGGAGCGCATGAGTTACGGAACAGTTTTCCGGCGCGTAAGGAATGGGAAATCAATGGCTGAATTGCGGACTGACGGAATCGCGGGTTGCTTGCGGACGCCGCGCGGAGGTAGCGGACGGCAAATCCTTTTTGCGGCTGGCAAGGGCCGCTTCGCAGTGCGCTTACTCACGCCACGCGAATGCGCGCGGTTGATGGGGGCGGATGATTTTGTAATCCGCGCTTCGCTCAACCAAGCGTTGTTTGGTTTTGGCGACGCGGTTTGCGTGCCAGTCATCGAATGGATAGCAAACAACTATCTTAATCCGGTTTGGAATTCAGAATTTGCTCCGCAACTTCCAATAACAAATCCAATAAAAGTGACTAGCTACGGGTTGTCTTCGAAACGCTAGCAAAACAGAAAGATGACCAAGCTCAAAAAAGCCAAGGCGGACATCGAGTCAAAAGTCATCCCATGCGAATTGTTACCTGAGACGCGGGCACGCATTTCGAAATTTGCCGAGGATTTGAAAGCTGCTGCGCCAAAAATTGGATCGCATGGTTTAGCAGAAAATGAATTTTGGAATTCGGGTATTTTCCAAAGTGCGGTGGAGCAGTTGCGAGGATCACAAGCCGCATCTACCGCAGTGAAGCGCCATTTCCTCGACGAGATCCTCACCCACATGAAGGCGGCGGAAGTCATTTCCAAATTTAATTTTACGGGCGGGGGCGACAGGCACGACTACCAAATAGATATGCCTACTGGAAAGCGGGCGGTCTTTGAAGCCAAAGGCTGCCTTGACGGTAACAACACAAACATCTTTCAGCGTCCTCCGAATGCTGATGAGTTTTTCATCTGGTCATTGTGCCAAAATGCAGGTGCGGATCCACGGCACAATGCTTGGTCAGGTATTCATACGCGTCTCGGTCCCGCGATTCTTGCCGAAAATGGGCGCGTTGATGCTCTTGTGATCTGGGACATGATTTGCGGCACGTTGGCTCGGCCGTGTCCCAAATTATCTAACTCCGAACGAGCCATCGTGCTTGCAAGCGGCAGAAAAATCCCACCTCCTTGCATTTATCTGTTCCCGCGTAGCAAGCCGGACGCACGAAACAATCCAAACCCGGCAGTCTGGCAGTTGAAAGAACTGCCATTCATTCAAGCATTGGCCAAGACATTTGGCTGCCTAAAGGATGAAGTTGTAGAAATCCACATTCATGCACAGATGAAGGAGGCTGACGTGCAACGAAAGACAACTCTTGTGAGGGCGGGCAAGGTTTTGGCCGAATCGAAGTGGACAACACTTAAACGTGCTTCACGATAAAATTCATTGGGCGTGGTTCGTCGCACGGTGTTCAACGTTGGGCGGTACGTTCCGCTACACCTCGGATATGGTGTTCGACACGTTCCAGTGACCGCAGTTTTCTGATGTTGGTAGGAGCCGACGTCAGGAGGCTCAAACTAAAAAATCGGGAATTAAAATGAGACTCGTCACCTGGTCTCCTACCAAGGATTTGGAAAAAATCCGCGCCGTGGCAGAGGCTGCCTGCGCCCTGCGCGCCCTGCGCCGCGAAACCATGGCGAAAAACGGCTGGTCGCTCCGCGAACTCTACAAAACCCTCGAAACCCCCGGTGCCAATAAACTCCGCGACGCTCAAGCCGCCCTCGACACCGCCGTTCGCGCCGCCTACGGCATGAACCCGGACGAGGATATTTTAACCTTCCTCCTGAAATTAAATTTGGCCCTCGCGGAAAAAGAAAAACAGGGCCAACCCATCACGCCGCCCGGTCTGCCGGATTTTTACCCCGATCCGCCCGCTTTGGTTACGGCAGATTGCATCAAGCCGGTTGTTGGTTAAGAAGTTATTAAACGGTTATTAAATGAAAACGCTGAGGAAATCAAAGTCCTTCGATCGGGAACAGATGCTGAAATTTAATCAGGCGACTGGCTGGATCAAGCATTTGGACAATGCCTCCAAAGTCAGCGGAGGAGAGAATTCTTCGTCTGACGAGGTGTATGCTTCGGCATTGAACCTGCTCGGATTAATTTTTATAACCCGGCTGATCAATCAGGCGAAAGCTGGCGATGCCGAAGCGATGAAAAAAATGGTGAGGTATAGCTGCGACATGGTGGAAGCCATTGAAGAAGTTGTGGAGAAAGATTCCGGGATGTTAAAAGAAATGGCCGCTCGCCGGGCCGATTGGCCCGTGATGCTCTGTCGCCATGAAACTTCAGCGAAGTCAGTGTCGGCCTACTTGGACAAAATCAAACTCGGTTCGGAATGCATCATTAACGCGGACGGAGTGCAAGTGGCAAAATACTCACTGCGCACACCGATCAACCGGTTTGTCTGGCGCAAGTTGAAAGGGCTTCGCTTGTCTGTGGTATTGATGTCGGATGTGCCCGGAATCGCCAAGATTGATTTGAATTTATTGCCCAGACTCACCAAAGCTACGGCGAAGGTTTGGGCGGACAAGGCTATGCTGCCTTACATCAGTGCCATGTATGAGGATTTCTCGCTGGTTCCAGAATTTTCAGGAATTCTGGCCCGGCCTGGCGTCAAAACGAGAGGGCAACAGAGGCGGGAAATCCGGAAAGACGTTATCCGGGCATTGCAGTCTCTCGCTCCGGCAGGCTGACCTAAAATCGGCCTGTCCTAGGCCACGCCGCAGTTGGCCCATAGCGGAGCCGCCGAGTTCTTCTAACCTTGCGGCATGACGTTAATACGCATCAATTCCTCGGCCATCCGCGCCGTGGGCTATGACGGTTACACGCTGACCGTCGAATTTCACAACGGCCGGATCTATAATCATCCCAGTGTGCCGCATTCGGTTTATGCCGGCCTGATGCGGGCCAGTTCCAAAGGCTGGTATTACAATACCCACATTCGCGGGCACTACCGCTGAATATATGAGCACCACCCATGTTGGCAAGATCGGGCGGCTGTCCAAATATTACCGCGATGAGTTGGGACGCCGCATCGAAGATGGTGAGCCGGGCAAGGAATTGGTGAAATGGCTCAACGGCGAGGCGCAAGTGCAGGCAGTGCTCAAGGCGCAGTTCGGCGGGCGGCCCATCACGGAGCAGAATCTTTCCGAATGGAAGCAGAGCGGGCATCCGGAATGGTTGCGGCGCGAGGAAGCGCGTTTGTTCGTCAGCAAGCTCACCGAGCAGTCGGATGATTTGGAAGAAGCCACAGACCACCATGAAATCAGCGACCGGTTTGCCAGCGTGCTGGCGGCGGAACTCGCCCGCCTCGCCATGGCCCTGTTGGAAGAAGAGACCGACCCGGAAAAACGCTGGCAGCGTCTTTGCGGAGTGCACCGGGAATTGTCCCAATTACGCCGAGATGACCATGGAGCCGTACGAATAGCACTCAACCGCGCTCGTTGGATCCGCGAAGTGGCACGTGAAAAGGATGCTGAGCATGAGCGCTTGGAAAAAGCCAACAAAGACCGGCTCATAGACCTGTGCTTTGCTCCGCTACACAACCAAAACATGGCGGGGTTGTTTGGCGGCGGCGAATCTGGTAAACGCATGGCGGAATTGCTGCACCGCATCAAATTTGATCTGCCGCTGGAGGATTTGCTGGCGAAACCACTGTCTGAAAAGCCTTGCCCGTCCCCGGTCCAAGAGCATCCGGCTGAATCCGACCTAATCCAACCTGATCCAAGCGAATTTGCTGGCGGGCCATCATCTCTTAACCACTCCCATGCTGAGCTGCGCTAAATAAAACCTGTCCACCGGGGAATTTTTTGTAAACTTAAACCCATGCCGATCCGGCTAAAAAATTGTTTGGCGCGTCTCTTCCTCGCGGGGTGGCTGCTGGCTGGCTGTGCCGGGGTTCAAGCCCAGACCAATTCGCAGCAAATCTATCTGCAATGCCTGACCAATTTTGAGACTTACGCTGAAACCATCTGGCACGCCAGCGGGGCCATGCCTGATTCCGGCTACTGGGGCGACGGCGGCAGCACCGGCAATGGAGGTATTCGCGGCAACGGCGGCGTCGCCCTCGCTTATGCGGTCCTGTGTCTCGCCTTGCCCAGTGACGTGCGCTTCACCAACCGCCTGGCGCGGGTTCGTCAGGCGCTGAATTATGATTTCAACACCCACGTGACCGGCGGCTATAACACTACCAGCGGCAATAAATGGGGCTGGAGCGGCGTCAGTACCGATTGGCAGACGCCCGAATGGAGCGGTTCCTTGGGGCTGGCTTGCATTCTCGTGCAAAGTAATTTGCCGGCCTCCACCGTCGCCGGCGTGCGCACGGTCGTCATCAGCGAGGCCAATCACCGCGCCGGCATCGCTCCCGCATCCGGCCATGTCTCCGATACCAAGGCCGAGGAAAATGCGTGGCAGGGAAATATCCTGGCCCTGGCCGCAGCCTGGCTGAACACCAGCAACAGCGCCATCACCTGGTCCAACGCCGCGATCAATTACCTCGTCAATACCTACACGGTCGGCAGCTCCGCCGGCGATCCGCTCACCAGCCGGATCACCACTTATAATCTCTACAATGATTGGGCGCTGGAGAACCACGGCTTTTATCATCCGACGTACGAGATGGTGGCCGGCATGTCGTCCGGCGATTCCTGGCTCATGGCCAAAATGGCCAACCCGAATATCGCCGCGCAATTTCAGGTTTTTGCCGAGCACAATGTCCTGAGCGTCTGGACCAATAACATGCGCGGCATGGTGATGGACTCCGGCGATTTTGCCTATCCCGATGGCATTGATTGGGAATTGCACGATTACGAACAATACAGCTTCATCGCCTGGCTGGCCGCGCACTACAACGATCCGGTCGCCCGCTGGGACGATTTCCGGCTTGCCCAGCTCACCCGCTATCGCCAGCTCGTGAACAACAACGACTCCACCAGCCCCGCCAATTACGGCACCTTCATCGGCGCGAGCGGTGGCGGATTTTATCGTGAGGCTGTTGAGGCCCGCCGCGTGGCGATTTGCTGGCTGCACTGGAATTTTGCGGATTATCCGGCCGGACCGGTGAGCCCGCCCGCCCCCGCGCTGGCCAATTTGACCGATGTCGCCGTGCTGACCTGTCGCGGTACGAATGGTTTTGTCAGTCTCAGCTACGGGCCCCAGACCAATGGCGCGGCGGCGCGTATCATGGCCGTGATTGAGCCCCCTGCCGCCGGCTTTCCCTCCAACACCATTGTCACCACCCCGCGCCTGCCCGGCATAATCGGTCTCGGCGCGCTGGGCTCGCCCACCGGTGGCCGGCTGGTTTCGCTGACGACCAATGGCAGCGGTTTTAGCGCCGAGCTGCAATTGACCAATGGGGTTAACGGCACCACGGAAGTCTATTTCTCTGATACCGGCGATAGTGTCGGCCTCATCGAAGTGCCGGCGCCGGTCAGCGGTTTTGCCGCCGGCGCGGCGGCCAGTTTCAGCACCGGCATCGAGAATGATCCCCTCTGCGGCGGGGCGCGTTTGCTGGAATGGAGCGGCGCTTCGGCGATGATCACCAATCGCAGCGGTGCCGCGCTCAATGTGACCAATAACTGGGCCTGTGTGAGTGGCCATTACGGCGTCTTGTTTGGTCCGGCGGGTTATTGGAATTACACCGCCACGACCACCTACAACCGCCTGGGCGCGGCGGAGGATACCCTGGCTTTCCTGCCCACCAATTCATTGACTCCCCGCTATGCGGTTTATTTCCCCGGCCGGAATGCGCTGCAAACCTCCAACCTCGCTGCGCAGGTTGCCTGGAATGTTTCCGGCACCAATGCCACCCTGAATTTTCCGGCGAACGGCGGGCTGGCGCAAATCTCCGCGCTCGTGCCGCTCATGGCGACGAACCCGGCTTATCCGCCTTACCAACTCGGCATCGCCGGAGTCATGGCGTCCTCGACCCAAAGCGGGACCTATCCGGCAACCAACGCCGTGGATAACAATGCCGCCACGTTCTGGGTCTCGCTTTATGGCCCCACCAACCACGCGGAATGGCTGCTCGTGAATTTTCCCCGGCCCGTCGCGCTGGCCGAATTCCGCGAAACCCCGCGAAACGCCAACAACGGCTACGGCCCGACCACATTTCAACTGTTTTGCAATGTCACCAACCTGCCGCCCGCCAGCGGCATTCCCACCAGCGGCTCGAATTTCTGGTCCGGCACCGGATTTGCCCTCACCACGCTCGACGTGAAATTACCTGTGCCGGTCTGGGCAACTAATGTGTTGATGGTGATCACCGGTGCCTACGATAGCGGGCCGTCCAGCACGCCGCGCAATGTGCAGCTAAGCGAGCTGGCTTTTTATGAGCGCGCCCAACCCGGCACCTTTGCCAACTGGCAGCTCCAGCGTTTCACCGATGCGCAGCTCGCCAATTCCGTCATCGGCCCCGCTTCTGCCGATCCCGACGGCGACGGGGTGCCCAACCTGCTGGAGTATGCCGTGGGGGGCAATCCGCTCGTGCCTGATGCCACGAACGCCATGCTGCAAGCGGCGGCGTCGGGCGTCCGGTTTTATTTCCAATTTCAGGAGCGCAGCGCGCTCGGCAATGTCGCGCGCCAATTCCAGAGTTCCACCGATTTATTGACCTGGACCAACCTGGCGTCGCTGCCGCTGACCACCATCCGCACCAATGGCGATATCCTCACTTATCAGGCCACCGTGCCGGCGCAAAGTTTTCCGCAATTTTTCCGAGTGCAATATCGTCTGACTAACTAACTGAAATGAAAATTATATCATCCTTTGCCCTGCTGCTGTTGCTCACCCTCGGAGTCGGTGCCCTGGCGGCGCCGCTGGAGGAGGGGTGGCAGAATCCGCCAAACGTGGCGCGGTTGCGCGCCTACTGGTGGTGGCTTAACGGCAATGTCACCGCCGCTTCCATCACGCACGATCTTGAGCAGATGAAAGCCAAGGGCTTTGGCGGCGCGGTGATTTTTGATGCCGGCGGCGCCACGCAGGAAAATAACGGCCCGGTGCCGCACGGCCCGACGTTTTTCTCGCCTGCCTGGCGTGAACTTTATAAACACACACTCCGCGAGGCGGACCGGCTGGGACTCGAAATCAGCCTCAATATTCAGAGCGGCTGGAATCTGGGCGGGCCGGTTGTGACCCCGGCGGATGCCGCCAAAAAGTATGTCTGGTCGGAAGCCCGGATAGCCGGCGGCAATCAGGTGGAGTTGAAGCTGGCCTCCCCCAAGATCCGCGATGGTTTTTATCGCGATATTGCCATCGTGGCCTATCGCCAGCCGGCTGGGGCAATAACGGATTTTACGATCACCGCCAGTTCCAGCCAGGCCGAACATCCGGCCCGGCAAGCTGCGGATGGCGAGGCGGGTACTTTTTGGGTTTCGAGCGGGACGGCCGCCGGTCAAGGCCCGGACCGCACCCGGCCCGAATGGCTGCAGATCACTTTCCCCCGGGCGGTCACCGTGACCGGATTGAACGTCGCAGGTCGCCCCGGCCATGGGCCGCGCGAGGGGGAAGTGCAGGCCTCCGATGACGGTCAGACTTTTCGCAGTATCCACCCCTTTCTGGCAACCGATGGCGGTGAAACGGTGGTGACCTTTCCCGCCGTTCACGCGACGGTGTTCCGGCTGGTGTTCTTTGGCGCCTACGATTCCGGATCGCCTGCATCGTCGCGCAATGTGCAAGTGGCGGAATGTCAGTTGGTGGGGGCCATGGGCAGCCCTTCTGGTCGGCCTGCGCCGCTGTCCAATTGGAAGCAGAAAGCCTTGCAGGAATCGCTTCAGCCATTTTCCGCCCCGAATTCCTCGGCCCTGTTTGCCGAAATACCCGCCACCCCGGGCGAGGCAGACGCCGCCGCCGCCGAAGTGCTGGATTTGACCCCGTTCCTGGAAGCCGGTGATCTGTTGCACTGGCCTGCCCCGGCCGGCAATTGGCAGATTTTACGTTTCGGTTACACCATTGGTGATCACGCCAATGTATCCACCAGCAGTGAAGGTTGGGGCGGGTATGCGCTGGACGTGTATAGCGCGACGGCCTTTCAAAATTATTGGCAGAAAATCGTCGCGCCGCTGATCGCGGATGCCGGCCCGCTGGCGGGTCGCAGCCTGAAATATTTTCACACCGATAGCTGGGAAATTGAGCTGGCCAACTGGACGCCGACGCTGCGCGAGGAATTTCAAAAACGGCATGGCTATGATTTGCTGCCGTGGCTGCCGGTGCTGGCCGGGCGCATCATCAATTCCCGCGCGGAAAGCGACCGGTTTCTGTTTGATTACCGGCAGACCCTTGGTGATCTGGCGATTGATAACCATTACCGCCTGTTTCGCGATCAGGCGCACAAATTCGGCATCGGCATCCATCCGGAAAGCGGCGGTCCGCACGCGGTGCCGATTGACGCCCAGCGCTGCCTCGGCTGGGACGATGCCCCCATGAGCGAATTTTGGGCGTGGTCCTGGACCCATCGCATTGGCGACGATAACCGCTTTTTTGTCAAACAGCCGGCGAGCGCGGCCCACACCTACGGCCATCCCCTGGTCTTTGCCGAGGGCTTTACCACCATCGGACCCAACTGGCAGGAAAAAATCTGGGATAACCTCAAGCCCGCCTTTGACAAGGCGCTGTGCGAGGGGCTCAATGTGCTGGTCTGGCATGCGTTCGTGAATTCGCCGGAGGAAACCGGCGTGCCCGGCCAGCAGTATTTCGCCGGCACGCATTTGAATCCCAAAGTGACGTGGTGGGAAAAATCCGCCCCGTTTTTCAGCTATATTGACCGCTGCCAGTTTTTATTGCAGCAGGGCCATTTTGCCGCCGATGTGCTCTATTATTACGGCGATCATGTCCCCAATTTTGCCCAGCATAAGCGCACGGACCCGGTGCATATTCAGCCCGGCTATGATTATGATGTGATTACCGCCGAGGCATTGCTGGAGCGCGCGTCGGTCCGGGATGGAAGAATCTATTTGCCGGACGGCATGAATTATCGCTTGCTCGCATTGCCGGATCACGACGTGATTTCCCTGCCGGTCTTGCAGAAAATCCAATCGCTGGTTGCCGCCGGGGCCACGGTCATTGGCCCGCGGCCGGTCCACGCGGAGACGCTGGAGAATTTTGCCGCCGCCGATGCCGCCGTAAACCAACTGGCGGAGAAATTGTGGGGCGGCCGGGTCGGACCCGGTCGCGTCATTGCCGGCCAGACGGCGCGCGCCGTGTTGCAGGCGGATGGCGTGGTGCCGGACTGTTTGTTCCTCGGGGCGGCGGGCATGCCGCTGGATTATATTCATCGCACAGCCGGTAACGCGGAAATTTATTTCCTGGCCAATCGCACGAATTTTGCCGTGGCCGCCACGGTGGCCTTTCGTGCCCAGGGCAAGGCTCCGGAACTCTGGAACCCCGTGACGGGCGAACATCACTTCGCCGCCGCCTACGGGGAATCCGCCGGCAGCCTTTCTCTGCCGCTGGATTTTGCGCCCTGCGGCTCGTGGTTTGTGGTCTTTCGCGAGCCGCTGGCAGATCATCCGGCGGTGGCCAAGTCCAACCGCCGCGAACCGCAGCCGGCTGCGTCCATCTCCGGACCTTGGACGGTGCATTTTGATCCCCGCTGGGGTGGGCCGGCAACGGCGGTGTTTAACACGCTCGTGAGCTGGCCGACGCGTCCGGAGCCGGGCATCAAATTTTATTCCGGCACCGCCGTTTACGAAAAATCATTCACGTGGCAGGCTCCCGCCGGAATGGCCAGATCCAAAGTTCTGCTCGACCTCGGCGAGGTTCGCGAAATCGCCGAAGTGAAAGTCAACGGCCGCTCCTGCGGCACGCTCTGGTGCCCGCCGTGGCAGGTGGACGTGACGGATGCCTTGCATCCCGGTGACAATCAGTTGCAGGTGGAAGTGGTGAATTTCTGGCCTAACCGTATCATTGGTGATGCCGGCCTGCCTGCCGCCCAGCGCCTGACCCGCACCAATATCCGCCGCTTGACCGCCCAAACCCCATTGGAACCCGCCGGCTTATTTGGCCCCGTGACTTTGCAAACAGAGCCTGCCGCCCCTTGAATTGAAACCAGTTCAATGATAGTAATGCCCTTGCCCCCAAGTGTGCGAGTTGAATGAAGCCGGATAAAACCAGGCCGCAATGCTAAACTCCGCGTGGTCATGGATTGCGGTGACAGAGCGCAGCGCGACACCGTTTTCGACTGCACAACGGTTCACGGAAGCAAACCAACCGCCGGTTTGCCACCCGGCACCTGCCAGCTAAATTTCATGTTTGCTTCGTCGAAAGATCTGGCAGGACTTGCCTTTACCGGCCAGCCCGCTGAGCCAAATGGTTTGGGTGACAAGTCCAGGCGCTATGGCGCGGAGCCCGCCGCCGTGGCCAGATCCACGCCCGCAAGGTTGAGTCCAGCGCACTGCGCCCGCCAGGTTTCGGCCGTCAGCTCCCCTTTTTGCAAGGCGGAGAGCAGTCCGAACGGTTTCATTTCCGTCCCGTTATGCGTCAGGGAAATTTCCTCGCCCGGCGCAGTATGCAGCGTCGCTCCCGATTGCGTTAGCAATAACGTCAGGGCAGCCCCCACCACGCCATTCGCCAATCCTTCGGCCTGTTCCGCTTCTGGTTTTTCCTTGGCGTAATCCACCAGCGTCAAACCGAAGGTTTTCAGGTCGCCGGCCACGGTCACCAGAGCTTCCGAGGTAACCCCTTTCAGGGCGACGACATTCAACTGCACCAGTTGGGTCCATTGCGGGGAGTAAACCTGCGGCACCACTTCACTCCAGCCGATGGCTTTCAGTTTTGCCACCGTTTCCGGGCCGGCCAATTGGGTCACCAGTTCCCGCTCCAATCCGGGCACATCCTCCAGATGGGACACGGCTGGCAGATCTTCCGCCAATTCCGGTCCGGCCGGCAGGTGGGCTACGGCCGCAACCCGGTCTTTCAGCGGCGGATGCGTGTCAAACGGGTCCACCTTGCCATCCGCCAGCTGCTCTTCCAGATGCTGGTCCATCTTTTGGGCGATGTTGGCAGCGTTTATGAACTGATTAAAACCATCCGCCAGGGGCGGCAAAAAACCGGCGTGCAGCACGGGCGCGCATTCACTGCGCCAGTAATAATCGTAGGCGGGTGCCACCTTGTGCACGCTGCGCAGCCCATCGGCCAACGGTTTGGCCCCTACGGCGCGCGCAGCCAGTTCATCCGCCACAAATTCCTGGCGGCGGGAAACTGCATGGGTGATCCGTAAAAACATGTTGCCATACCAGCGGAACGGGGCTTGCAGCCAGGAGCCATCGCCCAGGGAATGCAGCGTGCGCCCGATGGCTCCCCGCGTTTTATAAATCCACGGGCCGATCTTGGTATCGCCGCCGTGGTAGTGGCCAAACTCATGGGCCAGCACCGCCCGGAATTGGGAACAGGTCAGGATTCGCATCAGCGGTAGCCCCAGGCCCATCACGCGCCGGCTGCCCAAGCCCATGATACCGCCGCGTTGTGCCACCCACGCGTTCACATCGGGCACCAGATAAACCTCGGCGGGCATCGCCTGCTGGGTGGCCTGGGCCACGGATTCCAATTCCGCGAACAGCTTGGGATATTTTTCCCGCTGCAATTGCGGTCCCGGCGCGGTGAACTTATCAAAGCGCGGCAGCACCGACCATAGAATGGCCAGCCCGCCCACCACGCAAATAATGGCCAGCTTGGGCGTGACCCGATGGGCATACACCAATTCCGCATAGGGAATCCACAACAGGGCCGAAGCGATGCCCAGCGCCAATAAATAAAATCCCACCATCAACACCACCGCGAGAACCGCCCGCCCAATGATAAATGATACGTTCATATCCCTGCGCCTTTCTGAATGATTTAAAGTTGAATTGAAAGGCTAATCTTTTAGGAAAAACAATGCTGATTGCAAGCGGTTTCCGGCTGAATGAATTCAATTTTGCGAATCGCCGATTCCTGTGTCGATTCCTGCTGACAAGGGTGCTTTATTGGTTGAGACTACATTGACGATTATGACGAGACTGAGTAAAACCATTTTCACTGCCGCCTTCATCATTATGGCTATCGCTTTTTCTGCCAGGGCCACCGAGTCGGCCCCGTATCAAGCCATCAAAACCGACGGCAAATTTGAACTGCGGGAATACCCGGTTCTGACCCTGGTGGAGGCTTCGCAAAGCCCCAATGCCGACAGCAATTTCATGCGACTGTTCCGTTTCATTCGCGGCAGCAACGACAAGGGGCAGAAAATCTCCATGACCGCCCCCGTGTTCATGGATGGCAGCCCGACCAATTCCCGCATGGCTTTTGTGATGCCTGCGACCATGAAGGCCAGCGATACACCCAAGCCCAAGGATGCGGGGCTGGTGGTCAAGGATTTGCCCGCGGGCCAGTTTGCGGCATATCGCTTCAACGGCTATCGCAGCGCCAAAAATGAAGCCAAGGCGCTGGAAGAGCTGCGAAAATGGATGAAAGCGCAGGGGCTGCCGGAAGCTGCGCCGCCGGTTTTTGCTTACTTTAACCCGCCGTGGACGCTGGGATATTGGCGGCACAATGAGGTGATGATTCGCACCGGCGGGAAAAAAGAGTAAAAGGGAATCGGCCCCGGTTTTTTTGTTAAAAACCCACGATGAAAATCCTGCTCACCGGGGCCAACGGTTACATCGGGCAGCGCTTGATCCCCAGCCTTCTGGACCAGGGGCATGAGGTCTATTGTTGCGTGCGTGACCGGGCGCGATTCTCCCGACATTTGAATCATGACCGGCTAAAAACCATCGAAGTGGATTTTTTAAAGCCGAAGACTGAAATTCAATTTCCCTCTGACCTGGAGGTGGCCTTTTACCTGATTCATTCCATGAACCAGGGGATCGGAAATTTTGCCGAGGCAGAGCAGTCGTCCGCCGAGAATTTTCTGCAATACCTGCAACCCACCGGCTGCAAACAAATCATCTATCTCAGCGGC
The DNA here is from genome assembly GCA_903888765.1 of uncultured Verrucomicrobia subdivision 3 bacterium. Classification (GTDB taxonomy): domain Bacteria; phylum Verrucomicrobiota; class Verrucomicrobiia; order Limisphaerales; family UBA11358; genus UBA11358. The sequence goes on from CAISVF010000056.1 coordinate 13,920, forward strand.
ATCGTGAATGAGGACAGGCTGTCCAAGCATCTGCAATCCCGCTTGAACGTGGAACACATATTGCGAGCCGGTGGCATCCCGACCACCGTATTACGAGCCGGCATCGTGGTGGGATCTGGCAGCGCCTCTTTCGAAATCGTCCGGGATCTGGTGGAAAAGCTGCCGGTGATGGTGGCGCCGCAATGGCTCAAGACCCGCTGCCAGCCGATTGCAATCCGCAATGTCATCGAATTTTTACTGGGCGTGATGCTGCGGTCGGAGACGCTCAACCGGGACTTTGATATCGCCGGGCCGGAGACGCTGACCTATCGGCAGATGCTGGAACAATTCGCTCGGGTGCGAAAACTCAAGCGGCTGATCATCACAGTGCCGGTCATGACTCCCCGGCTGTCCTCTTATTGGCTGTATTTCATTACTTCGACCTCGTTCCGGCTGGCGATGAATCTGGTGGACAGCATGAAGGTGGATATCATCGCTCGAAAGAGTGACCTGGCCGAACGCCTGGGAATCACGCTCATCCCCTATCAAAAAGCGGTGGAACTGGCTTTGGAACGCATCGAACAAGGCAATGTCATCAGCGGCTGGAAGGACTCCTTTGCGTCATCGGGAACCAACCCCTCATTATTCAACGCCCTGGAGGTTCCCACGCACGGCTGTTTCATAGACCGGCGATCCCGGGACATCGCGGGGCGGACCGACCTGGCGTGGGCACGGGTGTGGAAGATTGGCGGGGACACCGGCTGGTATTATGGAAACTGGCTGTGGTCGATGCGAGGGCTGCTGGACAAATTGTGTGGCGGAGTGGGCTTGAATCGCGGACGGACTGACGCGAGCGACATTCATCCCGGCGACGCACTGGATTTCTGGCGGGTGCTGGTAGCTGACAAGCAAAACCGGCGGCTGCTTTTGTATGCGGAGATGCGTTTGCCCGGCGAGGCCTGGCTGGAGTTTAAAGTGGTGGATGCGCAACTCGTGCAAACCGCCACCTTCCGACCGCGCGGTGTGTCCGGCCGGCTTTACTGGTATTCCGTCCTGCCGCTGCACCATTTTATTTTCAACGGGATGATTGATGCTCTGGCTCAGCCGTGAGCAGGCTTTTCGGTTGTTCGTGTGGGCTCTTTCATGCCAAAGCGTTCCCACTCCATTTCCCCTCGCTACCTTTTTATGCTGCGCGGAACTGCGATTTGAAGTGTTTAACCAACCTTGTCCAGCGCTGCTGCTTTGGCCGCCACGCGGCGGGTATAGGTGCCCCAGCCGATCCAAAGGGCGATAAACAAGGTGAGGGCAGCGAACAGGCAAAGCACCGTGTGCCCCAACTCCTCTTTGCGCAAGCCGGATCCAATCAAGACCAGAGGCACGGCCTCGGGAAATAAGCCGATGGTGGTGCCCAGGAAAAACTCCCGCCGCCGGATCGGGGAGAGCCCCAGCACGGCATTGGTGACCATCCCCGGAAGCGGAATTTGCCGGAATAAAATCACTGCTGGAACGGTGTTATGCTTGAGGGTGGAGGCTAGTTTTTCCCAGGCGGGATGATGGCGCAGGATGGTTTCCCGCAATCCCAGCTGGCGCACGGCAAAGAAAACCACGCCGTACCCGAGCATGGTCCCGGTGCAACTCCACAGCAAGCCTCCCCAAAAGGCGAATAGCGCCCCGCCCAGAAAATGAAACGCAAGCCGTGGCAGGCCGCAGCCCACCAGCACCGCCACGCTCACGGTAAACACCAAAGGAGCCCAGGGCCCGCAATCATGGATGAACTGTTTGAGGCGCGGCTGTTGGTCCGTGATGAAATGGCGGACCGGCGGCAGCGAGGTCAGCACTCCCAGAACCAGCAACCCGCCCAGCAGCACCGCCGCATGTTTAACGGCGCGCCGCTTAAACTGGGCCGCCGCCTCGGTCGGTGCGGTGGCATCTGCCCGCGCCTCGATGCGCGCGGATTCAGCGTCAGCCGCCGGGACGGGCAGATGGAGGTTATCTCTGGATTTCGCCATTCAGCTATGGCAAACACGCTATGCGGTGAACCGCCCGCAGGCAATGGTAATTAGCCGGCCATCACGGTATAATTTTGATAGGTTGCCACTCTGACCGGAGCCAGAGTATTCGGCGTATCCACCCTCACCATTTCCCCGTCCCTAGCGCAGAGACGCCGGCCCATGACGATAAACATGAAAGCGGCCGCAGCAAACATTTAGATTGGTCCCTCCCTCAAGACTTTGTTTTCTTGGTAGCCGGCTTGCCAGTCAAGTGCGTCGCTGGTTTGATGGTTTTGGAACCGGTATAAACCACACGCCCTAGTCGCACCACATGCGGATGCATGACAGCCTTGCGCCGTGGGGACGACGCGGCAGCGACCGCCGATGACGGGGCCGGCGGGACCGGAATATCATAGTGCAACGGGGCCACCACCTGCGGACCGCGTGGCGGTGAAGTTTTTTCCACCGTTCCAGTTGGCGGCGGTGGTGGTAGTGGCGGTAGTGGTGACAATGGCGGCAACGGAGCCATATCGGCTGTCGGCGGGAGGCTGTTGGCCGACGGTGGATCGCCCGGCAAAATATAGTATTGAGGCGTGGCACAACTGACGCACACCACCGGCAGGCAAAGAAGGAGCAGCCATTTATGCATAATCGCTTTGGCCCGGGCCCATAGCCAACTGGCCACGGCAGACTTTGTAGTTGTCGTTTGGGCTCATGCTGTTTTTGCGATTTTCCGCCGATTGAAGGCTTTGTCAACGGCATTTCCAAGGCTTCCCTGTGGGTTCTAATTGTTGCTTCCACTGCGGCAAAATTTCCCTGATGGGCGGCCAGGCGGGGGCGTTGGTGATCCGGGTTTCATTCCAGGTGGTGGCCAGATAACCGATGACGTTGGTCCGTTGAGTCAGCGCACAATGGCTCAGCGCTTGCGCTGCCGGTAGCGGCAGAAACCCGGCCGGCCAAACGCGAAACCCTTTGCCGGCGAGATAGGGGATGGAAGGGTAATCCACCTTTTTTTCGTAGTGCCAGTCGCACTGGATGATGTCCCGGGGAATGGTATCCGCGGCTGCGCTCAAGTCGTTCTGCAAGGTATCGAATTTTGACCAGCCCTGGAATTTCACGCCGATCACCCGGTCCGCCCACATGAGCATCTGCCATTTTTTGTCGGTTACAATGTGCGAATGGAGTTGCTGCACCTGCTCGGTAAAAAGGGCGGCTGGATTTTTTCCACGGCACCGCGGGCAGCGGTCGTCGCCGATGTAATAAACTTCGTCCATGCCCACATGAATGGCCTCCGCCTCAAAGCCCTCCGCAAGGTCATCCATCAGCGAGCAAACCGTTTCTGTCAAGCCGGGCGCGAGCGGGCACCAGTTCAGGGAGTAAAAATTAGTTTCCTGCATGGCCGTGGTCGGAGTCTCGCTCCACTCTGGATGGGTTCGCAGCAGTGGCTCGATGCGCCCGCCAAATGACTGGTGGCCCAGGCAGTTGAATTCGGGGATCAGCCAGATGTCACTGTGCCGCGCAGCGGCGGCGAGCGCGTGGGCGGTCTGGCGGGTGATGTAATGGCGGTTTCGCAGTTCGGGATGGTTCCGGAACTCGTAACTGTAATTAACCTCAATGACGACCACGTTCACGCCCGCCTGCGCGAGCGCAGGCAGGGTGCGGATCAACTGCTGCGCGCTGTTTTCGCGGTCAAGCCACAGGTGCACGCCGCGCCAGGTTTCGCCGGGAGCCGGTTCGCGCAGGGTGGTACAGGCCGGCAGCAGGAGCAGCAGCGCCGCGCCGAATCCGAGCAGAGACCTTCGAGTGTTCACCTCGACAGCTTATCCGCGAAATTTTTGCCCGGCAATCTTGGTGCGGCCAGCAGTCGGGATTTTATAAACCATCAGCGCCTGAATTCCAGTGAAGTGTCCGGGCCGGTCTTTATTCACCGATGATTTTAACGAGCACGCATTTCCTACGATTGCCGTCAAATTTACCATAAAAAATTTGTTCCCAGGGGCCGAAATCCAACCGGCCTTGGGTGATGGCCACCACGACTTCCCGCCCCATGATCTGGCGCTTGAGATGCGCATCCGCATTGTCCTCGCCCGTCCGGTTATGACGGTATTGGTTGGTGGGTGCGTGCGGGGCGAGGGTCTCCAGCCACGCTTCGTAATCCTGGAGCAGTCCCGCTTCCGCGGGGCCGCGCCGCGAATCGCCGGCCACCAGGCGGTGGGACTCTTGTAAACGCAGTCGCGCCCCTTGCAGGGGCCGGAATTGTGATGCGTGTTTTTGCGCGCCGGACGGTCGGCGAAATTGGTGCCGGGCTTATTCCGGCAGGCCCCATGGCGAGCCCTTACCTTTTCTTTATTGCCACCGGATCCAGCCGCGCCAGAAATTCCTTTTCCACCAGGTGATGAGCGGCCAGCGCACCGTAAACAATGCCTGACCGCCGTAATGGGGGCAGGTCGCTCAAGAAACCCGCGTGCTTCATCTTCTGTGCCAAGTTCGGTTCAAATTCCGCCCGTGAAATTGCCTTCCCTTCCGCCGCCACATACTTGTGGAAAACGTCCACCACCGTTGCAGCGTTCGCTCCACCTTGCATCAAGCCCAGCCACAGGTCGAACAAATCCCGGCCTTTCCGCCACTGGTAGAGCGCCCGCAGTTTCGTCCCCAGTAATTCATCCACGGCAAATGTGGGAATGGCCGATTGTCCCGTGAACCAGCGCAACTCCACCGCCAGCGTTGGCTGCACCAGGCCCAGCACCGTGAAATGCTCCCGGGTGCTGATTTCAATCTTCAGCCGCAAGGGCACGACCGGCGCAATCTCTGAGTTGACCCGGTCCGTCAGCGTCAATGACTTCGGTGCGCCCGCTCCGCAGGACCGTTCCGATCGCATCCATCGCTTGATGCGCGTTGCGCTTCGGGCGATAGGTATAGCTTTGGGGATGACTGTCCGCTTCCCAAACCGGCAGCAGCAACATTGCCACCGCCGTCTGAACGACGCGGTTTTTCACCGTGGGGATGCCCAGTAGCCGGGTCTTGCCGTCGCCTTTGGGGATGCGTACCCGCCGCACCGGGCTAGCCCGATACGTCTTGGTGCGCAGTTCCTCCAGCAACCTGTCCCGCCACTGTTGCCAGGCTTCGTCGCTGCGGAGGTAGGCCGAACATGCCTGCCCGTCCACTCCCGCCGCGCCGCCATGGCTTGCCACGGCGCTCATCGCTGTCTCAATGAGGTCGCGCCACAGCAGTTCTCCGTAGAGGCTGTAAAACCGGTAGCCCGATTCAGCCTTGGCTTTGCAGTAGAGCACGCGATGCAGCTGCTGGACTTTCGGGGGCGTTGTTATCCGGTCGAACAGTGTCGCCACTGCCGCCCGGCCATCATCCCGTCCCTCGCTGTGTCCGCGCGCCTTGTCCCAAGTGCCCCGCCTTCGTTCCCCGCCGGTTTTACTCTCCGGCAGATCATTAGCACTACGCGGGACTCCGACTACTCCAGCAGCACGCGCCGCCTCGGTGGGGTTGCCACCTTGTGCGGCGGTTTGAGCCTTCGGCTCACCGCGGGAGTTCTCCTGGCTTAACCTGCCGCCCCTTCCTGTCCTGTCGCCCTCGCTGACCCCGCCGAGATCTTGGGCGGGCCAGGGCCGTCGGGTTTGCCCAGCCGGGGTGCGGGGACCGGCTTCAATACGTTTGGCGGGCGCTATGGGCTGTTTCATTGGGCTGGTTTTTGAACCAGTGGCGATGCCTCTCAGGGCAGATTGGGCGCAATCCAACCGGTTTTCCCGTGCCACGGGGTTGGGAACCACCGGCTCAAACCGCTCGGCCGCATAGCAAAATTCATCCGTAAAGTTTTTCAATTCCGCAAAATGCAGGCCAACTCACATCACCTTGGTAAAGGTGGTGGGGCATAGTGAGACCCTTTTGATAGTGTAAACCTGCCCTTCCTGGAGAAAGGTGTCGCACCAAAAACAGATGTCTGGGTGATATTTGTCGTTGATTCAGATGACGCGTTGGCCGGGATCGAATTTATGTATCATAGTCTCTACCCTGTGGAGGAATCATTGGCCAAAATGGTGTTGGCGGCATTTCAGGCCGTTTTTCGAGGTTTTGTGGTTTTGGCGATTGCATCCGCGGCGGAAAAATGCCGGATTACCTAGTCGGCCACCTTTGGCGTGAGGTATTGCAACGGGTCACGGGTAAAAACGTGCTGGCACGGGATCACTTCCAGAATCGGTTCCACCTTGTCATCTAAAATGGCGTAGCGGCGAATTTTGTGCTGGGGTGCCAGCCGCAGGGCATCGTCGAGCCATTGCTGGATTTCCGAGCCACGCCGGTCAAGCTGGATGTCCGGCATCCGGGCGATGACCCGCGGCAATGGCAAATCATGCTATTCCCAAAGCCAACCCAAGGTGAAAAAAGAAAACCGGTGCGCCACGACGTGGAAAAAGCGACGTGCGCCGCCGACCCGGCATTCGAAAATGCGGCGGAACTGGTTCACGCACTCAGGGGCGAAGACCTGCGGATAGTTGTCCGATAGCCGCGTTGCGGGGAGGGGCTGGATGAAGTGATCATTATCGGTATTTGCAGTTGCCAACCCGGCAAACCTGACTCACATTTTGCTTATGGCCTCTCCGCTGTTCTGGTTTGCCGAGTTATGCAAGATGGCGCTCCTGGGCGGCATCGCTTACGGCTGCGGGTTGCTGGTGAGCGAGCGTGGGGTGAAAGTCAATTACACGCGCAAAATTAATTTCTTCGCGCTCTATCTGGTGCCGATGCTGGTGGACTGGCTCTGCCCAACGGTGGACACCGCAGCAGCTTCCGCCGTGCGCGCGGTTTTATTCATGGGCCTGATGGCCTTTTTCCTGAAGCCGGTCCGCGAACGGTGGTCGCTGGCGAGCACGATGTTTCTGGCTTACGACCGCCCCGAAGACCGGCCGCACACCCTGTTCTGGCTCACCACCCAGCTGTTAGCGGGTTATGCGGTGCTAATTCCCATGCAAATCCTGTTCCGGAAAATCGGGTTCGCGGAACTGATCTTCATTCCCATTCTGGTTCATGGTTTTGGCGACGGCCTGGCTGAGCCGGTGGGGGTGCGGTTTGGCAAGCATAAATACTCCTGCCGCTCGCTGTTCAACTCACGCCGTTATACGCGGAGTCTGGAGGGCAGCGCTTGTGTGTTCATCGCCGGTCTGGTGGCAGTGCTCCTGTTTCACGCCAGCTTTACGCCGGCACAATTAACCGCTGCAATTCTAGTCGTGCCCTTGGGGATGACTTTGGCGGAAGCCTTTTCGCCGCACACGTGGGACACACCTTATATGTTCCTCGTCGGGACCGGCTCCGTGCTGGCCATTATGAAATGGCTGTAATAAAATGACTTTCCATACTCGACAGTCAGCTTGGGGCAGCGGGGCGAATAGCCCTGGTTTTCAGAGGGGTGGCGGCCACCAGTCCGCTATCACGGATTTGGCTTACCAATACTCCTCGACATGGATGGTACCGGGAGTTTTGCCGTGGCTGGGGGAAAAACCCTTCACTGCGAGCAATTCTTTGACGGTTTTCACCATTTCGGGATTGCCGCACAGAAACACCTCGGCTTGCGCCGGGTCTAAAGCAACGCCGGATTCCTTTTCAATCAATCCCTGCTCCACCAAAGTCTGGATGCGACCAGTATGACCGTGAAAATGCGGATCCTGATCGGGCCGGGTAATGCTGGGAAGATAGGTGAAATTGGGACGCAGCCGGGCCAGACTTTCGAGCTCTCCGCGATAACCCAGATCCCAACCGAAGCGTGCGCCATGCAACACTACAAAACGGCGATTGGTTTCGTGCATGAGCATGGTGCGCAGCATCGAAATATAAGGAGCCAAGCCCGTGCCGGTGGCGATGAGGATAACGGCTTTCTCCGTCGGCACGCGGTCCAACGTAAATACGCCGCTGGCTTTTGGCCCCACAAACACGCGGCTGCCATGCCGCAAGGCAAACAGGCGCGGGGTAAGCTGGCCGCTGGTGATCAAAGTGAGATAAAATTCGACATAACGGCGTTCCACGCTGGAAGAGGCAATGCTATAGGCGCGGCGAATAAGTTTATCCGGCTCAGAAACGGAGTCTTCCGCAGCTGCCTCGGCCACCCGCGGGGCGGATCCAAGCAGCCCCAGCACACCAAACTGACCGGGCTTAAATTCGAAAACCGTGGCGTCGGGACGAACGCGCAGGATGACCAGTTGGGGATTGATTTCCTCACGCCCGATGACCGTGGCGTTATAAGCATTATTATCGGTGGCAGTCATGAAATACTTGGAAAAGGTTGCAGCTTTCTCGGCAAAAAATCCAGTGGGAATCTATTTTTTCCCCTCCGGTGCCTGGGCCTCATTGGATTCCGTGCCGCAGAAAGTACCCACATGCGCTTCGTGATGCTCGGTAGTGGAAAATGCGCCACGGGCTCCGGCGGCAGGGGAATTGACCGCTGCCTGGGCGGCCGCCAGATGCCCCTTGCCAATGGTTGAGCCATTGTAGGCCCGCTGGTGCAGCTCCGGTGTTTTGGCAAACGGTTTCGGTTTAGCACCAAAATTGTATTTGAAATTTTTCCAATTATCGCCCGCCTGATAATTCGTGCCTAGGGCCCCACTGGGGTCATATCCGCAGTGCACCATGCAATGTTCGCACCGCGAATCCCGCGCCACGCCATTTACGACGCCATATTTTTCCCAGTTCACCTTGGCGAGCATTTCCTGATAGCCGTCATAATGCCCATCCGTCATCAAATAGCACGGAGCTTTCCAGCCCTTGATATTGTAGGTGGGAATGGCCCAGGCGGTGCAGGTCAATTCCCGTTTACCGGCGAGAAACTCCTGATACACCGGCGTGCCAAAAATAGTAAACTGCTCGCCCCATTGCTGGATTTTGGCAAATTTCTGCCTAGTCATCGTGCGCGTGAGGAAAAATTCCTGCGGATCGCGCCCCAGCCGCTTAACCATGTCTTTTTTGGCGGCATCGTAATCATAGCCGGGAGAAATCGTATGACCATCCACCTCCAGCGAGGACAAAAACTTAAACATATCCTCGATTTCAGTGACGTCCGTTTCTTTATAGACCGTGGTGTTGGTCGCCACCTGATAGCCGATGATTTTGGCCATCTTAATCGCCTCGACGCACTCCTTGAAGACGCCTTCGCGCTCCACGATCAAATCGTGCGTGAATTCCAGACCGTCCACGTGGACATTCCAATACATCCACTGCGTCGGGCGGATGACGGACTTCTTTTTTGCGGCGCCATCGGCCTTGCGGATGGCCTCGGCTTCCTTGTCGGTGATCAATTTACCGGCCAGCAATTGGGCCAGCTTGGATTCCACTTCTGGCGAATAAATCGCCGCCAGATAATCGCGCATTTTTTTGCGCATGAACACCCCGTTGGTGCAGATGTAGATCACCCGCTTCTGGTCCAGCAAGCCATTGACCAGCTCCTCGATTTTCGGATAAATCAGCGGTTCGCCGCCGCAGATGGAAACCATGGGGGCATCACATTCCATGGCCACCGCCAGGCATTTTTCCAGCGGCACCATGTCCTTGAGATTGGTCGAATACTCGCGAATGCGGCCGCATCCCGTGCAGGTCAGGTTGCAGGTGTGCAAGGGCTCGAGCTGGAGCACCATGGCAAATTTCGGGGTGCGCTTGAGCTTATGCTTGATGATGTGGCCGGCGATTTTCGCCGACAGGGCAAATGGGAAACGCATAGAATTAACGGAGCGTGGCGATTAAATTGGTGCCCTCAACGACCAGGGGCGGCGTGACCTGCATTAAGCCCGGGAGCAAAAAAGAAGCCGGGGAAACGCTTTGGCCGGCGTTCACGCCTCCGCAACCGGCCCCGCCGGCCGCCAAGGCGACAAACATTGCCAACCACAGGAATTTCCATTTTAATCTCACTTGCGGAGTATAATTCACGACGCCACGATAGCAACCTCTAATTGACCAAATCATGCCGGTGAAAGCCAAAAATTGTGCACTGCTCCTGTTACTGGCGGCCCTCGCGGCGGGCGGTGCGGAAGGGCCGGACCACCTGTTTCGCAGCCGCGCCGAAGCGGAGTTTGCCCGCGCCCAGAAGGCATTTCAGACCTCCACCAATACCATGAGCGCCGCCGAACCATTAGCCCGGGCCAGCTTCGACGCGGCCGATCTGGCCACCAATGAGACGGCCAAGGCGGCCTTTGCCCAGGCCGGCATCACCGCCAGCCGGGAATGGCTGGCGCACGCGCCCAAATCCGCTGGCGGGCACTATTATCTCGCCATGAACCTCGGCAAACTGGCCGAGGCAGAAGCCCCGTCTCTGGCCGCCTACCGCCTGGTGCATGAGGTGGAGCGGGAATTCAAAACCGCTGCCGATCTGGATGTCAGTTACGATTTTGCCGGCCCGGCCCGCACGCTGGGAGAACTGTATTACCAGGCCCCCGGCTGGCCGCTAAGCGTCGGCAGCCGCCATAAAGCCCGGGAATGGTTTGAACGCGCCGTTGCCGTGGCGCCGGATTATCCGGATAACCAGCTTAATCTGGCCGAGGCCTATTTGAAATGGCGCAATCGCGAAGAAGCCGCGAAAACCTTGCAGCGGATCGAAGCCCTATGGCCGACCGCCCGGACTAATTTCACGGGCGAAGCCCGGGAGCGCGACTGGCTGGATTGGGAAGCCCGCCGCAACGCCGTCCATGCGGAATTTCAAAAACTTTACAAAACCAAGGCTTGAACCGAGAAATTTCAGTGGCGGACTTGAACAGTTAAACTAAACTCCCGTCAAATCCTGAACATCGGCATGGCACGAAAAATCCTGACGGCAATCGCCGACTCCACGTTGTTTCTGCGCGAATGGCTGGCCAATCCACAGCGCACGGGCTCGGTTACGCCCAGTTCGCCCAAACTGGCGGCGGCCATGGCGCGATGGCTGCCTCGCGATCCGGAGACTTTCGTCCTCGAACTCGGTCCCGGCACCGGCGCGGTTACGGAGGCACTCCTCAAGCGAGGCTTGCGGGAAGACCGGCTGGTGGCCATTGAAAACAATCCGGTATTGGCCACCCATTTGCGCAAACGCTTTCCGCTCGCCCAAATCATCACCGGCGATGCCTGGCAAATGGACCGGCTGCTGGGCGAATTGTCGCCACCGGTCCGATCAGTTGGCGCGGTCATTTCAAGTTTGCCGCTACTAAATTTTCCACCGGCGGAAGCGGCGGCGCTTGCTGCCAAAATCCGCACGGCACTCGAACCGCGCGGCCGCTGGGTGCAGTATAGCTATCACATTGTGAAAAGCCGCAGCCGGGGAGCCGAGGATTTCCGGTTGATCGCTTCAAAAATTGTCTGGTGGAACCTCCCCCCCGCCCGCGTTCACGTTTTTCAAAAATGACACAGAGCGGCGGCTTTAAATGCAGCGTCAGGAACTACGACCATGCCCCCCCAAAAAATACAATCTTTGTTCATAGGGCTGGCCTTTCTGGCTGCGGCGGAAAGCGCAGCGCCACGCCGCCTTCGCACACACGACACGGATGGAAAACTCCCCAGTGGCTCGCCCGCTCGAAAGCGGTATCGCGGCTGCCGTCTTGCCACCGCAGAGGCGGTTTCCCTTCTTACGTTGACCATTCACAACGGCCACACTTTACCGAGGCAAATATACCGTTTAAAATGTGATGATGCGGCGGTTTGAGCGGAAGATGATATTCGACCGGTATTCCAATCGAACAGGCAAAGGAACGCACGCGGCCATCCGAAGGTCCAGATTTAGAGAAAAATTCGGCCGGACGCAGTAGCCAACGATTTTAGAAAACCCGAGCCGGGCACCCTCCGGTCGCCCAGAGAAAAGTCTTCGGGGCAATCCTAAGTACTCGTCCAGAAATAACTTGATACAATTGGTGGGTCCTGCTACCATCTTTGCTGTGCCGGATACAGGCCATGAAGGTGCGGTGCGCGATCGGTTTAAGCTCTTGTCGCCTTGGTTGAACGAGCGCTCGGTTCGCTTGTGGGCGGGAGCCGAAGCG
>CAISVF010000057.1 GCA_903888765.1 uncultured Verrucomicrobia subdivision 3 bacterium
ATCCGAATGCATATTAATAAATTATACTAATATTTTCGAGTTTCAAAACTTGCTGCTGATTGAGGGCGAACCGATGATGAAAAGCCGGTTTCCCAGCTTCAACCATCCGTTTGGCGACGCGCCCCCAACCAGCTACGTCTGTCGGACGGTTGGCGATGTTCCAAGAGTGACCTCGCAAGGGCTTCAACCGCAGCCAGTCACCGGGTTTCCCCGGTAACCAGCGCGGAATGGATAATCCTCACCTGGTTTCACGGATTAAATTGCAACCGATAGAACGCCTCCGGCTGCGCAATGGGATCGGAAAAATCAAACTGTCCGCCAGCCGGCGCATTGGTGGCTCCAAGCACCGTCCAGTTCATCAGGTCGGGGGAGCGAGTGACGCTGTAATTGAGCCCGGGGATGCCAGTGAAAGAAAGTGTGACCGCATTGCCGGCACTAACTATCCGCGGAGTGCCTGACCCGAAAACCGAACTAGAGTTGGCGATGATACCCACCGTACCACTAGCGCGACCACCGACCCCATCCGTGACAGTGTAGGCAAACTGGTCGTTCATCAAGCTGGCACCTTGATAAATAAGATAACCGCCACGGTTAACCAGAGTGATCCCATTCGTGCTACTGCTGACGCTATCCAGTGCAAGGGAGTCGCCATCCGCATCAGAGGCCGCCGCCAGGAGATCGCTGATGGCAATCCGCACGGTGCTCATTTCAGCATAGCGCACATAGCTGGCATTGCCGGCAACCGGAGGATGATTCGTCACGATCTGGGTCAGCGAGTTGGTGAGCGAGACATAATTGGCATCGCCCGAATAGATGGCCGCAATGATATTGGTCGCACGAGGAAGGGAATTCAAATTAAGACTCACCGCGCTTCCGGCAATCAGAGCATTGGTGCTGAATGGCACCCCATTGGCGAGAAACAGGACATTGCCCGAGGCATCCGCTGGAGTCATTGCCATAAAGGAAATACCGGACTGGTATCCCGATGGGTTGGCCGACGAGGAAATCCCCAGAGATCCCGTGGCCGGGGCAAGGCTGACCGAGCCCGATCCAGCCAGGAAGGTGTAATTATTCGCGGCGGCGCCTCCCAGAGTTAAGGAGCCAAACGAAACCATGGGCTGCGACCCCACACCCGCTCCAGCCAACTGACCGATACCAGAAACCACCGCCACATCGTCCGCGCCAATCTTATTTGCAACCGACAGGATGGCGGCAGCGGCGTTGGAGGTTCCATCGTATGGGCGTGCTCCCACAAGGGCAACCGCCAGCGGCGTCACCGTCAAGGTACCATTGCTATATACGAGGCTGTAGTTAGCACTATTAAAAGTGCCTCCGGTGGCGGCACCGGGGGTCAGCAGATAACCGCCCACAGAATCCGTCGCCGCCGTGCCGCCATTGGCATTCAGCGTTATGCTGCCAACGGTGTCGCTGTATTGCAGGCCGCTGGCGACAAAAGCCGTTGATCCCACGCCATAACTTCTGGTCTGGCCATAAACTTTTACATCGCTATTCGCCGTGATGGTCAAGGGAGCTGGCGCGACCGCAACTGAAACGGTATTGGTACTGCTGGCAAAAGGGCTGGAAACCACAACGGTGTAGCTTCCCGAGTCGGCAACTGAGGGGTGAACCAAAGACAGGTTCTGGTTCGTCGCATTCGCAATGGCATTGGTGTTATTGTCGTACCACTGAAGGCTGAGGGGACCGGTACCGGAGGCAATAGCGGTCAAGGTCAAGGGGGTGCCATAGATGAGATTGGTTGCCACCGGCAGGACGGCAATGGACGGAGCCGCCACCACGGAAAGACTGCCGTTAACCGCAATATTGCTGGTATTCCACAACAAGCCGACCCCCGGTGTCGCCGGGGAAAGGCTGGTGAAAGCGCCGCTGTAATTGGTGGCTTGAAACAAGACAAACGTGTCGCCAGCCTGATAAGCAGGGCCCACATTGATCGGATTCAAAGTGCCATCCAGTGAGAGGTTGTTGACGCCAACCACGCGGGATGCTTTGGCCCCGACATTGGTGTTATTCAGATAAAAAATAATGGTGCCCCCGAGTGTCAGGTTGTTATTGATGGTCAGAGCCGAGGTGGTATCCGTACCACCGAGGCCGGCGCGCAGCGTCCCCCCAGACTGAACGACGACCGGGGCCGCCAGCACACCGTTACCGGCAATCTTGGCGCCCGCCGCACAAACCAGCGGACCGGAAAAGGAATTATTGTTAGTGAAAGTAACGGTCGCCGAATTATTATCGGTCAAACCGCCAGGCCCGCTGATGGCGCCATTGAAAGTGATATTGGCCGCCCCGTTAAGCACCCAATTAAAACCATTATTGGTGATCCCGCCATTGAAAGTGCACGTTGCATTCGTAGTGCCCCAATTCCAGATTTGTGGCGCGGCAAAGGCCAGGCCCGGGTTGAAGGTCAACGTGTGATTCATGTTCGTGGAAGCCACAATGCCACCCGGCCCCAGCGTGATGACGCTGGTTCCGGAGGCGTCGCCGACCGTGTAACTGGTGGCGGCGGGCCAGCCTAACATTTGCAGTCCATACCAGCTTGCCGAGCCGCCTACATCCGCATTCTTTTGGGACGAAGAAGTGCCCACGCTGGTGCTATCCCAGGAAGCAATATTCCCGACGCCTGGAACGATGCCTCCGGTCCAACTGCTGCCCACATTCAGATTGGTATTGTTCTGGGCCTTGGTGATAACCACGACTGAGACGTTAAAATTAGCACTCGTTACCGGGGCGAAACCGGAGGCGGAGGCGGTATAATTCAATCCGGTCGCAACGGTGCTGATAACCAGATTATTGAAAACCGCCTTGCCGGTGGCATCGGTATTTTGCACCACCGTGCCGCTGGCCAGCGAGGCCCCATTCAGAGCCAGAGAAATCGGGGTGCCGGACTGCGCCACACTATTGAAGTAAGCATCCTGAATTTGCACGCTGACCGCCGCCAGGGTGTTCCCAAAAACCCCATTCACAGGCTGCGTGCCGAAGGCAAGGACGCTTGCCGCTGCAGCAATCGTGGTTTCGGTCTGGCTGACGGTGGCCACTCCTGACGCAGCGGCACTGACAATCGCAGTCCCGGTCTTCGTGTCCTGATACCGGAAGCTGACGCTGTTATTTCCCGCCAGAAGCGTCAGGCTGGTAATGGTGGCCGTATCGGCAGCATCGCGAAAGATGCCGGTCACCGACAGGGAATTCAAATTGATGGTGTAATTGGTGGCATAGGTCAACGGGTTGCCCGAGTTATCCTGAAGTTGAACCGTGATGAGCCCGGACGAAGCACCTGCGGCGGTGGTCTGGGGCGTGGTGGTAAAGACCACCTGGTTCGCACCGGCGATCAAATCACCCAGGGTGAAATTACCAGTGGCAGCAATGCCGGCGGCAGTATAGCCGGGGGAGGAGAACGTGGCAGTATAGCTCGCATCGGGCGTGCCTTGCTGCAAAACCACCGGCACCCCCAAAGGCGTGAAGCCGGTGCCATCCAAAGTCAGGCTGTAAGCAAAGGCACTGCCGCCGGTTTGCGAAACCGTCCAATAACGGCTGGCAAAGGCGGAGGTACTGGCCGGGGCGGTGCCCGCCATGGGGGATTCAAACTGTTCCACGGTCACCGTGCTCGTGCCGGTGAGCGCGGTGTAGTTCAAGTTGACCGAACGACTGTTGCCGCCCTTGCCAACGGGAAATGTCCTGGCACCGGTACCGACATAAACCATGGCCAAGGGGCCATTGACAAACGATGCCCCGGTAATGGCGCCCGTGGCCGGAATGGTGGGAACCGCGCTGCCGGAAGTGGTCAACACCCCATTCGCCAGAGCCAGATTGGTCACGGTGGTCGAGGTGCTCAAAGTCACGCCGGCGCTGTTATTCACCGTCAACGTGTTGACCGCCGCCGGCAGACCGGCAGTGATTTGCGGCGCTGCTCCGTTGAAGGTAAAATTGGCCCCGGAGCTAATGGTGGGAGCGGTCGTCAAATTCAAGGTGCCAACCGCACCATTGATCAGTCCATTGGGGTTGGCGGTCACGATGGTAGCCCCAGCCGACACGGTAAAGGTGGAGGGATTGCCGGAGATGGTTTGAGTGCCCGCAATCAGCGTGCCACTAATAACAGGAGCAAACGTTCCCGAACTGCGAAATTTGATGGGCGTTGTTAATAGGGAGGCATCCAGCGTCACCCCGGCCCCCACGTTGATCAGCGCCTTCACGTTGGAGATATCGCCGGAGCCGGTCCAGAACCCATTGGAAACAAAGAAAAATTTGTGCGTCGGCGAGGTTGAATTATTGGTGATGGCACCGTTATTGGTAATGCAGGCCAAGGCAAGGGACCGGGCCGTGGCATCGAAGGACAAAATGGCACCGGAATTAATGGTGATGGAAGCATTGGTATAATTGCCATCCACGGTCACCTTATTGGCACCGGTGGTGGCGATCACCACATTGTCGCCGACGGCCGGCAGCGCACTGCCCACCCAAGTGGCCGCCGTGCCCCAGTTGCCGCCGGCTGCGACACTGGTTACGGTTGCCGCCCATCCGCAGGGAGCGAAGAGGGTAATCATACCGACACAGATCCAAGTGATGTGTTTTGCGAGGGAGCGGCTGACGAGTTTTTCCAGATACATAATTTTTATTTGGGTTAAGAATGCATAAACTCTGATGAACCATAAACTCATGCAGGCCAGAACCGACCAAAGCATGCAGAGTGCGGGCTTCGTTTCAGAATATGTTGACAGGTTAACTATCGCAGAAACCCAGTAGATCGCCACCCCGACAAATGTTCTGTATGCGCCACCGGAACGGAATATTTTTCATCGCGCACCAGCCAGTCAGTTTTCAATCCCGACCGGAGTTGAGATGGAAGAAATATGCCAAAGCAAGTCAGCATCAGAAGCAAGCATCCAATCAAGCTGAATGTGCTGAAGCCAGAAAAAAAATCCCCGACCTCACCAAATTAAACCAATTAGCCTTATCTTTTGTATTCGCAGGATAAATTTAGCGGGCATCATTTTTAGCCCCCGCACCCAATACCGGTATATCTCAGGTTCTCATTCAGGAGCAGACGCGAAATCGGCATATTTTAAAACAGGTGGTTTACGCGGTGATAAACGGCCGAACTTGGCGGTTTTTGGCGCGTCATTTTATGCGCACCACTTAAAATCTACCTTATTTGAATATTTTCAAGCGACAGTCCTAGACTGCCGCTACAGCGGGCGATAGGGCGGCAAAACTTACCGTTGCTTTACCAGTTTTATTTTTCCAGGTGGTAAAGTGTGTAGCTTTCCCCAACTGTCGCAGGCTACCCATAAAGGGGTGAGGGGTGGTTTTCGGCCATAAGTTTACCGAATTTTTCCTCTACCGCAAACTTTGCCACCTCAATCAGCGCCGTTATGTTTTGGGCGCAACTCTCAGAATCTGCAAATGGTTACTGGCTTCCAGCCACAGCAGTGTGCCAGGGTAAGAATTGGTAAGGCAGATTTCAAGATAGTGCCGGATTTGGTTGGTGTCATGGCGGTGGTCAGCAATGGTTGCCAGTCCATAACCGACTTGGGCGGGAGCAATACGCGCAGTCTCGAGTTCGCGGTAATCTTTTTCGGCGGCGGTAAAATCCTTGGCAGCGAGGCAGGCAATGGCACGATTTAGTCTGGCGGAGGGCAAATCCGCCAGTCGCAAAAGATGATCCAGCACCGGAATGGCGGCAGCGGGATTGCCCGATTGGATAAGTAGGGCGGCCTGGTTATTCAGATTGGTCACATTATCCGGTGACCGGGCAAGTTGAGTGGTGATGATGCGCAGGGCGTTGGTAAAGTCGCCCAAGCCCCAATAGGCATTCATTACCCCATTGGCGACGGCCGGTGCCTCCGGATACTGTTGCAGCACCGTCTCAAGCACTTGTTCGGCTTGGGCGCGATTGGTCTGGAGCCGCCAGGTGCCGGCCTCCAGCAGGGCTAATTCCAAATCCAGCGGCTGGCTGGCGGGCTGCTTTTTGATTTCCTCGCGCACGTGATGAATGAGGAGCAAGGCCTGATCAGAGCGCTGCAAGCGGTTATAAATCTGGGCTAGGGCCAATTCCGGGGCGGGAACCCCGGGTGCCAGCTTGCAGGTGCGTTCAAATTGTTGGGCAGCTTGCAGGAGCAGGCCGCCTTCTTGAAAAGCGCATCCGAGCAGATAACAAAAAACCGGTTCATCAAACGGGCCCCAGTTGTTCATGATCTGGCCCAAATGCTGGAGGCTGCCTAATTGCCCGGATACCTGTTCCACTCCGGCAAGGCCCATTGTGATGCCGGCTTGTTGGTTGGTATTGCAGGTGAGACTGATGCGGGCGGATAAATTATTGGAATTTAATTGCAGGGCCTGTTGGAATCGCAGTTGAGCTTCCAGCCGGCGATCAAGCCGGGCTAGAGCCACTCCCCAGGCGTCCAGGGAGGACGAATACCATTCGGCGAGCAGGCGGTCCTGATTATGCGACACGGGGGTTAACCCCAAGTGGGGAATTTTCTTAATCAGGGCACTCATCGGACCGGATCTAGGCGGGCGCGCTGGCGGGATAAGATCGACCAGGTGTTTTTGCCAGCAATGGGTCCAGAAGGTTTCATTGGTCGCGACCGTTGTTTCGGTGAGCGCCGGATTCTCCAAGTCATGCGGCGCCCGCAAATTCATTTGATAAATTAAACCCACAGGGGCCAAGTAAAAGCGCTCAAAAAAATAGCCGTAGCTGGGATGCAGATAGAACAAGCGGTTTGTGCCGGCGAGGTGTTCCAACAGTTGCAAGGTTTCCAGCGCGGTGAGTTCATGCCGGTTGGCAGCAGTCAACCAGCCGGCAGGTTGCCGGCGCTCCAACCCGGCGCGGTAGGCCACTTTTGGCAAAGCGCGGGTGTCCACCGGGAGCCAATCGCCGCGGTTGGGGTGATGGGAGAGCGCGGACTGAAAAACGGCGAGTCTTTCCGGATAATCGCTCAGCAGCAAGCCTCGCCCGGCGGGCAGGGATTGGACGGCGAGTTCGCCAAAGCCGCGCAAGGGATGCTCGTTTACCCGGAGGATGGCCGGGCCGTTTCGGAACGCCATTCCGGCAGCGAGGAGCACCAACAATCCGATCGATCCGCCCAGGATCCATTGCGACCGATATTTTTTATTACCACTGCGGCGGCGCTGGCCCGAGGCGCTCTGGAAGAGCAGCAAGAGGTTGCCCGCCAGAAAAGCCGCTCCCAAGGTGTTCAAATAATCAAACGTGAGCAAAGGCAGACCGCCGCCAAACTGATGTTCGATAATCTGGCGCGGCCCGTTGGCGGGATCCTGGGCCAGCCAGAAGCACGCCAGCAAGAGCGCCAATTGCAACAGGCGATAAACCCGCACCTGAAAACGATCCATGGCCGATTGGCCTAGGTTACGCAACTGCACCAAACACGGCAGCAGAGGCACCAGAAAATAAACCAGCACCGCCAAACTCATCAGCCGGTGCGTCAGCCAGAACCGCTGGTGGAGCATTACGAAAATGTTTTTCGTTTGCCGCAAGCTGATCAGCCAGGCCTCCCCCGCACCCCAGGGCGAATGCGGCAGCAAACTGTTAACCAGCGGAAGCAAAGCGTAGATTAAAAAACCAGCCAGCCCCGCCACGGCCATGCGCAGCAAAAAGCGCAGACGGAAAAAACGGCGCCCCCGCAGCCAGATCAAGCTCCCGACAAATATGGGCAGCGTGAGCATCATCACCCAGTTCTCCGCCATGCCCACGCCCCAAAAGAAGGCCGCCGCCATAAGCCAGAGAGATGCTTCCCGAGCGCGATATTCCAGCAACAGCCAGACCGGTAGGGCCAATACGAACAGATCCAGCATTTCCCCGGTGGCGGCAGTGGCTTCGCTCCAGAAGTTGAATTCCAAACCACACAGGATGGCAGCCAGCGTAATCGGCAGTGCGGCACCCAGCCGATTTTCCTCGTTCCACGACTTGTCCCATGGCAGCAACTGGACGCTGCGGGCCACCAGGCCCAGAGTTGCCGCTGCGAGGGCGGCGAAAAGCAAATTGAGAGCCACCGCTATCCAACCTGCGGGCAAAAACCTCAGAGGCAGGGTGAACAACCAGAGGAGGGGCTGTGCGGTCATCGGTTGCCAGTCCCAACCCGCCACTTTGGCTGTGAGCGGCAGGCTGCTGGCAGTGGGGCCCCAACTCAAGCTCAAGGCAAATACCAGAAAGGCGACAACGGCGACGATTTGCGGGTGACGGTGGGAAGGCATGGGGAATAGATACTTATTGGGAATGGCGGAAACGCGGTTGAATTTATGGCCGATAAATCACAATTATCCGGAAAACCAGCATCCTCGGATGATTGAATGAGTTTATCCCGTTTGTGGATATTCAGGGCATGCTTAAAACGCCGAAGTCCGGATGAACCAACATTCCTCCGGGTCATGCTCAGGGCAAGTCAGCATGCCGGTCCAGCCGCATTACAATTTCTCCCCGGTGAGTTTCAGGTATGCTTCCAAATATTTTGCGCTGGTTCTGGTGACGACTTCCTCTGGCAGCCTGGGGCCGGGCGGGGTTTTGTTCCATTCGAGCGTCTCCAGATAGTCGCGGACAAATTGTTTGTCAAAGCTCGGCTGACCGCGACCGGGTGAGTATTGGTCCGCCGGCCAGAAACGCGAGGAATCAGGCGTCATCACCTCATCGATCAAAATCAATTGGTCCTCAAACAGTCCGAACTCAAATTTGGTATCCGCGATAATGATGCCGCGCTGGCGCGCGTAATCGCGCCCGGCCTGATAGATCTGCAGGCTCAAATCGCGCGCGTGCGTGGCCAGATCCGGGCCGACAATCTTACAGGCCTCCGCGAAGGAGATGTTTTCGTCGTGCCCGGCCTCCGCCTTAGTGGACGGAGTGAAAATTGGTTCCGGCAATTCGTCGGATTCGGTCAAACCCTGGGGCAAGGGGATGCCGCAAACCGTTTGCGATTTTTTATATTCCTTCCAGCCACTGCCGGAAAGGTATCCGCGCACGATGCATTCGATGGCGAGAGGCTTGGCCTTTTTAACGATCATGGAGCGTCGTGAAAGTTGGGCGCTGAAAGGCTGAAGAACGGCCGGCAGAGGGTCGTTGGCACCGGCCAGCAAATGGTTGGGTACGAGCCCGGAAAACTTCTCGAACCAGAAATGGGAGATTTGCGTGAGCACCTCCCCCTTGCGCGGGATGCCATTGGGCATAATGACATCAAAGGCAGAAATGCGGTCGCTGGCGACCAGCAGAAAACGGTCGCCTAAATCAAAAACTTCCCGGACTTTTCCGGAGCGAACTTTCTGAATGCCGGGCAAATCCAATTGTAAAATGGGCTCGTTCATGGCGCGAAAATAAAGGGCGGCTAGAGAAGTTCAAAGTCCAAAATGACAAAACAAAGCAAGCCAGACCGGCCGCTTACCTCTTTTACCATTGGAAGTTGCAGGCTGGATGAGTGCCAGGGGCTTTTCAGGTCACCGGATTTTCGATCATTTTTACCAGCAGTGGAATGCTGGTCTGGGACTCGTCGTCCAGACGGATATCCACCGAATACAGGCCCGGCTCGGCGAACTTTAATTGCTGAAAGTTAACGATGAAATTGCGGGTGATGAAATGGGCGTCATCCGGCA
>CAISVF010000058.1 GCA_903888765.1 uncultured Verrucomicrobia subdivision 3 bacterium
GGGATTTCATTAGTGGATACCACTGCGGACGTCTGTGCGCTGCGACGTTTCGGGGCTTGCGAACAGGGCTTGGTAGGCGGGTCTTGCGGACGGCCATCTTTTGCTCAAGCGTACACTTTGCTGAAGGTCATCAGCAAATGGATGGGTTTGGGTTTGTCACGACGGCGTACAGAGGACTGCCCGCCTTGAAAAGGATTTCATTTTTGACGCTCGGCTTGCTTCAAGAATTCTGTGACAGGATTAACAGGATGATCAGGATGGGAAAATTCAGAAGAAATGGGGATCGGAGGCGGGCGATGGTTGGCTGGCTTGTGGGAAGCCTTGGCACGGACGAAAGCGGTGTCGCGGCTGCGCCTTGCCACCGCAGGACGCTGGTGGGTTCGCGGGGGCAGTTGGATGGCGCGAAGCGTCTTGGAATGCGCTTTCCCTGGCGCTTTGAGGGGCAGGAGGGGGGACGCAAAATCAGAAATTCAGAAATCGGGCAACGTTGGCGGTGGGCAGTTTCACGCATAGTGAGCGGAAGGCTTTTCCGGTGCGGCGGAGGTTTTTATAAATGCGGCGAACGCCAGTTCGCCGCTACGCGGTCATGCCATTTCGGGCGACAATGAAGGATAGCGCGCCTGGAACAAGGTGCAAATCATTGTGATTTGGTTGCACGCGCTGGCCATCACCGGCGGCTTTGCCCTCCTTATGCACTGAACCGAACGAGGCAGTTGTATCCCAAAGACCCGAATCCCCCGAGCGGGGAAAAGATATTGGCGCCTCATTCCACCCTGACCCGGAAGAACTGGTTGGTGGTTCCGCCAAGGATGAGGCTGCGCGTCATGAGCCCGTCAATGCCGGGTACATTGGTGTACGGTGCCCGGCTTGTCCAGAGCGGCGGGTTCAAGGTGGGCGTGGATTCAATCGTGTAATGCGCGGCGCTCACTGCCGGCCAAGTGAGACTGAAAATACCGTTGGTCAGGCTGACGCCGCTTACGGCCGGCGGCGGATTGCTGATCGTGTAGGTAAACGTGGAGATCGGCCCGAGGCTGGCGACGGAATTTCCCGGCAAGAGTTTGATCACGACGGTTTTGGTTTTGGGCACGCCGGTGTGGAAGATGGTGAGCGGAATATTGAATGGCGCGGGCATAAAGCCGCCGTAGAAGTTGATGATGCCGCCGTGCATCTTGTAATCCACTCCGTATTCGGCGGTGCTGCTGTTGTCGATCGTATAGGGAAACGATTGCGGTCCGGGCCAGTTCGTCAAGCCGGCGGGCAGCGTCATGACCACAGGAATGTTGACCGTGCCCACGGTGTCATCGCTGTTCGTGCCGCTCGACTTGAAACCGGTCAGCGGCATCGCACCCGGAACATCGACGAAGAAGGAGAGCGAGATAACGTCATCCACAACCGTGTAGGGGTTGGGAAAATCGGACGTGACGGTGTAGGCCGGATTCGTTGCGGTGGCGGTCAATGTAACGAGCGAACCATCGGCGACGTCCAACTGCCAGAAGCCGTTCGACACCATCACGCTTTGCGCGCCGTTGCTGACGGTGAGCGGGCCGTCGGCCGGGCTATCGTAGCCGCGGCCAGCGATATACACGCCGCCGGAAATGGTGCGGTTCGTGCGGACGCGGGTGAAGTTCACGCCCGTAAGACCACTCGCGCTGACATAGTTGGTGCTGATCACCAAACCGTTGTTGTTCGTGAACGTGTAGCCCTGATACATGGCGCTGACATGGTAAAACGTATTCGTGGCCGGCACGGCGATGAGATATTTTCCATCGGCCGCAGTCACGCTGGACCCGGCGAAATTTGTGGACCCGTAGGCCACGCCGGAGAGATAATTGTTCACGATGGCGCCGGCGAGTGGGTTGCCCAGTTCGTCCTTCACGGTGCCGCTGAGCGTGGCGGGGGCAGGCAGACCGTTGGTGATGGTCACGGTCGCGGACAAGGTTTTGGTATGGCCCTTCATGTCCGACACGGTGCAGCGGACGTAATTGACTCCGTTCTGACTCCACACATGAAAACCATTCGTCGCAAACCGCGCATCGGCGTTAACGCCGCCGAAATCGGTGCCGCCGAGGGTTTGGTTGTCGTCGAACTCCCAATAATATGCCAGCGTGTCGCCATCGGGATCGGTGGCCGTGGCGGTGAAGGTCTGCCCGCCCCCCGCACCAAGGGTGAGGTTGGTGGGGAAAAGCGAAAGCGTTGGGGCCTGATTGCCGGGAAACGGTCCAAAGTTGATCTGCACGTCCAAGGACTCGGGCGTCGTTCCACCCTTCTTGAGCGGCGTGATATGGAGGTTTGCCCCGGCATCGGAGTAGGTGCGGCCGAGCTGCAACTGCGCGTCGTGCATGGTGGCGAAAGTGGCACCGGTTGGCCCCCGGCTGCCGGGCGTCATGTCCCAGAGAATCGTTGCGCCGCTGGTGGCGCGTGGCGAATCCGCGCCGTAGTGAACTTCTAATCCGCCTTGCGACCACTTGGCGTCGGGCAGATTCGTGATGGCCTGCCGGAAATCCAGCCAGTAGAAGTAGCTCGCATCGCGCGCGACGCGCAGCGCGTAATTCTTCCCCGCCTCCACCGAGCCTTGGTCAAACGCATGGACGCGATAGAGGCCGGAACTGGTCAGGGTGAGAAGGTTGCTATCCGTGAGCCAGCCGAGTTCGTATTTGAAATAGGCATTCACATCCCGATCTGGCTGCGGCGAGGCGGTGTGCGGGAATTCTTTCCACCCCATGAGATCATAGACATCGCCGTAGGCATTGAAAAAATAACTACCCGATTTCACCGGCAAATTAAACGTGGGGCGCGAGTAGCCATTCGCGTGTTGCAATCCCAAGCAGTGGCACACCTCATGCGGCAAGGCGTTAAAGAAATCGAAGGCAATCACCGTCCGGCCACCGTCTGACGCCCCGCCCGCCTGACCGGGAACGTATCCCAGGGCGATGATATCAAGGTCATAATTGGCGCTTTCGTAGAGCGCCGCCTGGCCGTTCGTCAAGCCAACGGCTCGCGCTTTTTCCCGCGCATCATCCGCCAATGAACCGGGATCCCCCCAAGCCGTCCACTTGGAGTAAGGCGTGCCGGAAAGAAGATTGGTGTAATAGCTGGTCGCAACGCCGAGATTTATGACCGGAAGAATGGTGAAGTCCACCGAGATTTGACCGTAAGATTGTTTGAGAAAGAAATTATTGATCTCCGTCTGCATGGTACCGTTGGTGAGGTTGCTCCAACCCGTGAGGCCATAAACGTCGGAATTGGTCGGCCCGTTCGCATCGGTAAAGCGCACCGGGATGACCAGGATTTTTTTATGCCCCTTGGTCCATGAAGCGATTGGACTGGCCGCCCAA
>CAISVF010000059.1 GCA_903888765.1 uncultured Verrucomicrobia subdivision 3 bacterium
GCCTCCGACCACCTGTAAGGCCAAAGCGCCGCCGGTGTTTTGAAGGATGCCCTTGAAGGTGGTGGTGCCGCTGCTGGAGCCAACGGTTAGGGTGGCGGCGGCTCCCGTGTTATTCACAATGCCGTTACCGCTCAAGGCGTCAATCGCTTCCGGATTGCCGTTCAAATCCAGCACGCCATCAATGGCCAAGGTGCTGGATGACACGCTGGACAGCACGTTGGGCGTCGTCATCTTCAGCGTGCTGCCGCTCGCCACTGTAGTGGTGCCGGAAAAAGTCACCGGACTGTTGAGGTTCACCGAGCCAGCACCCACAATCGTCGGACCACTGCCGCCCGTGGCACCACCATTGATGTTCAAATTGTGACCTGCGGCAACGTTCCAGTTTGCGCTATTCGGCACCGTCAACGGCGCGGTGATCGTCAAATCCTGGCTGGCGCTCTGCATGTTGATGCCGCCCCCAAGCTCCAAATTATTGCCGGCACCGATGGTGACCGGCCCTGACGGATTCAGAATGGTCAAGCCACCCACCAGTTCCCCATTCCCATAATTTATGTCTTGAAGGGTGTTTAGATGGGCCGTGGACAAGTTGTTAAACATAATAAAATCGCCTGCGCCGGGTTCATTGGCCGGAATCCAGTTGCCGGGGTTCGCCCAGGAGGTGTCGCTCGCGCCGGTCCAAACATCGGCAGCGCCCACCACCAAATCCAGACCGCCAGAACCGTTGATAGCCAGCGATACCGCGCCCACGGCGCCGCTGCCCGTGAGGTTGACCGACGGCAACGAGCCGGTCACCTGACCGATGGTGCCCGCCGTGGCAGCCGCAATGATCGTGTGATTGCCAGCGCCCAACACCGCGCCGGTGTTGTTGACATTGATGGTTGTGCCGGAAGATAGCGTCAGGGTGCCGTTAGTTTGAATGAAGGGCGCATTCACGCCATCGTAATTGGGCATCGAAATCGTGCCCGAACTGCAATCGTTCGCGCCGTTGATCACCGCCCCGGCTGAACTGGCGATCACCGTGCCGCCAGACAATGCGTAGGCGGGAGATTCAGCGGAAACATCGAACTTCGCACCACCAGCCAAGGTGATCGTCGGGGCGACGGGAAAACTTGCGCTCCCGCTCAACGCTAGATAGCCACCGGAGGCCACGATAATATTTGTGCCATCAAGGGAACCGGCACTGGACAAAAGGCTGTTAGTGGCAATGCTGATCTTTAAGCTGGCAAGAGAACCGCCGCTGCCCACAATTAGACTGCCTCCATTGATCGTCGTGTTGCCGGTATAAGTGGCCGGTGCTTGGAATGACACGGTGCCGCCGCCAGTAATGGTCAGCGCCGCACTGCCGGAGACGCCGCTGCTGGCCGAACCGACCGTCAAAGTGCCATTGTTGGTGACATTCCAAGTCTGGCTGGCACCAAGAACCAGCGCGTCGTTAATCGTCAAGCTCTGGCTGGTGCCGAAAAGATTGATTCCGCCGCTGATCGCCAAGGTATTTGCATCGGAGCCGATGGAAACCGGAGAAGGAGCATTACTCAAAGTCAGCGAAGAGATATTGTAGCTGATATCCAGTACTGTCGCCAGATTTGCGGTGGAATTTTGGTTGAATATAATGGCATTGCCCAGCAATACGTTGTCCGCAGGGCTCCAATTGCCCGCCATGCCCCAGGAAGTGCTGGTGCCGCCCGCCCAGGTCCGCGCCGGCCCGCCGCCGCCAGTGCCGACGTCCAGCACGCTGATCGCATTGAGTTGGACAGAGCCAGATGCGCTGGGAGTCAGCGTGAAAGCCTGACTGGCGCTGTTCGCCGTAAAAAAGCCGATCGAATATTGACCGACGCCACCGGTTGTATCGGATGAGTTGTAGTCCAAGGTGACTGAATTGCCGCCGCTGCTGGTGGCAATTTCATTTCGTCCTGAACCGGCGGTCCGGCTATCGTTCACCCAGATCTGAACCACATAATCATGACCTGAGGTCAGGCCGTTCAAGGTCACGGTCCCGGCAGTAGTTCCGCCATAAGCCCCGCCGGAAATCACCGCTTGATATTCGCCCGGTAAAGCGTTGAACGGAGCCGCAGCGCCCGTAAAGGTGGGGTAGTAAGCGGTAAAACCACTCAACGTCACGCTACCCCAAGTCGTGGGGCTGCTGACCGACGCGAAAGTCACGCCATTAACCGATACATCACTTCCAGCATAAGCGTAAAGCGCGGTGCCCGATGCGACAACATCCGCATCACCGCTGGCGGTCGTTGCCGCGCCCCAGGTGATGGTGGCTGCGGCCACCGGCTGCGGCGCTAGGACCGCAGCCAAGACAACAAGTGCGGCAGCCGACAAAAGCCGTGCGTCGGTCCTGGCTTTGAAGACGAATCTGAGGGCAAGGGAAACCGGCCGGCAAAGGCCAAACCTATTTTGATGAGGAACAAGAGTCTGATGGGTACTCATAAACTCGCTCGAGGTTGAATCGGCTAAGGGTATACGATTTGGTTTCATAGAGATTTTATTGCAGGTATTGATTCGGGGTAACAATATTGGTGTTATGTGCGCAGGCAAATTGAGTTCGTTTTTTAATGTTTATGGTCCGGGTAACTGAAGGACTATAAATCCGTAGATAAATTTTACAATCACGAGTTCTCGTGATGCCTGTTGATCCTGCCGGCCGTACCCGCCAGCTCCATAATGTTGCTAATTTGAAGGCGATTCATGAAGTGGAGATCCCGAAAAACTGATGCCCCTCACGGCATCATCACAAAAAGGCGGAGTCATTCGGGCGAGTGCATCGTTGAGTGGTTCCATGACGGGAATCGCCCCCGACAAGTCGTCCAGCCCCTGGCAGCTTGCCCGCCGGCAAGGAGCTAAAGAACTGCATCCCGCAGCTTTGAGCATGGTTCTTCCTTTCCGGTTGCCGGTCTGCTGCCGCAGAATTTGTAGTTTATTCCACAATACACCATAAATCCCGCTTCCGATTCCCGCCAGCACCACCAGAGGTGGAAAAAGCTAAAGCCCGACAACGCGCTAAGCGCCGAAGTTAATTTAGCACTTTTTTTTATTATTAATTATAAATTTCATAATATTTTTGCATTTTAAATTCAGGTCGGTATCCCTTGGTGAGAGGAGCCTTTTTGTTTCATGGACGGACGCGAGCTGAGCTTTTATAGGAAGACCACCCACCTTCGATACCATTGGAATGCCAACTTTGCGTTGCCCCCTCAAAAAAAACAAGATACCTGAAATTCGGTATTTAAAACCTTTGTGCCTACCGAATAGAGATATTAGTTTCAAGATATGCGCAGGCACGAATTAAAAAAACGATTCATGGCGCTTTGTCCTGACGGGAAATTTATTTCACTTGTCACAGGTACAGAGCCAGACGAGGAATTGCGTGAAATTGCCATCCATATTATCAAAGAGGGTTACCACGATGGGGTTAATGTTCAAAACCCATTTTTAATACTCAGCGCCCTGTCGTGGGGCACCTGTGTGCAATTGCTGCAGCGCATGACGCGAAAGGATTTGCTGGGATTGTTTGAATTGGAGCTGGAAAACCGCAATAAATCATTGTCGAAGGATCTTTTAATGCACTTATCGGTCGGAGGCTACCATTTGTGGTCAGGGTTGGGCCCAAGACTTGCCCCAGGCAACTACTTCCATTCCGAAAACCGACCAACGCTGAACGATTCGCCGAATTTTTTTAGTGCCCACCTAGTTGACCATGGGGGAGCCACTGTCACCGGCTCAGGCCGCAGTAAGCAAGCCTCGTCCGGCATTATAACCATTATGTCTGATGCAAGGGCATCTTGATTGATCTGGAGGGACGCACCACGCCAGTAACCTGATCGGCTTGTCTTGCCAGCCGTTCAATGGTTAAAAATCGGTTGAAACAAGAAGAGTTGTCCTTCGGGCAAGGATCGCTTTGATGAGCTGCTTGAGTGAGTGCTGTAAAATAGCGCTAA
>CAISVF010000060.1 GCA_903888765.1 uncultured Verrucomicrobia subdivision 3 bacterium
GCTGGAGATCGTCCCACCGGAAAAATCAGCCGCGACTTTTCGCGGGCCGAGGTCAGCAAAAAGTAAGGCCGGTTCGGTACAGTCTGTCGCAGCAGCAGCGGGGCATGGCGTTTTCATTCGGCTCAAGGTTATCAAGCCTTCGGACCCACTCACCGCACCTTTGTTCAATCTCTTTATGATTTATTCGGGCTAAACGTGTGTATCCATTACCGACATCCGCTCTCCGAGGAGATGGTGGTTATGCACCTGCTTTTTTGATAGCATTTGCGCTTTGGGCATTCAAAATACGGAAAGCTGAAATTGGCACGGTGGGCATCCTACCGCCCATCACGCCGCAGACCACGAGCATCGACTTTCGATGCCAACCACAAGCTGATGACGGTGTCCGGTGTCGGCGGCCCTACTCTTGCGCCTTTGCCCTGCTGGTGATGACGGCCACGAATGTCAGTCTGCCGCTGGCCAATTGGTCGCCGTGCCTCACCAACAACTTCGCAACGAATGGCACTTTCTCCTACACCTTCGCGGTGAACACCAATGAGCCGCAGCGGTTCTACCAAGTGCGGATGGCGCAGTACCCGAAACCTCAGCACGAGTGCAAACAGGAAGCCCACCCGAAACTCTGCAGTAACCCATTTTCAAACACGTGCCAAGTGACAGATTTTTTACGGTCGTGACGGGGTAAAACCATTGGCAATCGGCACGCACCTCTGCGCCGGGTTGACAATCCTCTGCCGCGCATTCGGTTGAACTCTTTACGGTCGGCTGAGGTTCAGCTTGTCCTCCGGCCGATTAAGCTGGTGATGTCCTCAATGACCTTGCAGCGGGCGGCTTTCACTGGCTTTAGCTGCTCGGTTGGGCCAAAGGTAAATTCCGGCGCATTGATTTGTTTATCCATGCAAGACCTCAGATATGCCAAATCCATCTGAAACCGCTTGGCCTCCGCTTTGGTCTGTTCTGGCTTGGCCAGAAACGCCTTGATGTCGGCGAAGGTCTTGGGCAAGTCCGTTTTCAGATCGCAAGGTTTGTCGGACAGCACATACCGCTCATCAAGCCAAGCTGGTGCAAATAAATAGCGTGACCGACGCAAGTAGTGTAAAGCAGATGAGCTTCTTCATGTTTTCATTTACACCATGTGCAATGCGGTGCTTTTCCCTCAGTTTGTACTAGCCGAGTTCCCTCAAGACATTTGATGGCTCCAGTAAAATGTCCCAACAAAGATGGTTTTTTTGCGTCAATTCCTTGGGCAGCCTTGATTTCCGCCTGCCGCTTCTTGAGCAACGGCAACAAACTATTAGCGTTCGTTCCAATTTGATCCAAGGTCAGGCAAGCCGTGCGGTAATCCCACGAAAGTTTGTTTTCTTGGGCATAACCATTCGCATCTATCAACCCGTTCGTTTGGAATGGTTGCCGCAACAACCTTTCGCAATAAGGGATGGCAGCATCGCCATAGCCATAACCCACTGCATACATGGCTGCGGTCTTCTTGGCTTCCGGCGTCGGCTGGTTGCGCACAAATTCTTTCAGCACATCTCGAACCGTCTGATCTATCAAATCATGCTGATACAACAGAGCGATCGCCAACCAAAACCCCTCGGATTTTTCCTGCGCTTTCTTTCTCAAGGTTGCCACCATGAAGTCATCCGGCTTGGTATTTTTCAAAAGGCCGGTCACGACGTTGATGATCACAGCGTTGGTTTCGTTTTTTGTGCCAAAATCCAACTCAAGCAGCCACGGGTTATACGGCTGGATCAATTCGGCAATCTCCTCAATGACCTTGCAGCGGGCGGCTTTGGTAGCTGGCGCCCCATAGTTATACATAAATTCGGCGGCGTTGATTTGTTTATCAATGCAGATTCGCAAGTCCATAACCTCGGCTTCCAGGCGTCCCTTTTCTGCTTTGGTCGGCGGCGGCCCGGTTAAAAACACTTTGACTTCAGAAAAAGTTCTGGGCAAGTCTGTTTTCAGATCGTGTTTTCAGATCGCAAGGTTTGTCGGCCAAACTGGTGCAAATAAATAGCGTGACCGACGCAAGTAGCGTAAAACAGATGAGCTTCTTCATGTTTAAACTCCCAATCCGCAGGCGGTTACCGCCCCATCTGGCCGCGCGTGACGCCGAGCTGGTTGAAGAGTTTTAATTCGCGCCAGAGCTGCGTGCCGGAAATTTCGCCGCGCAACAACTGGCGATATTTGGCGATGGTCCGCTCCACCTCCGCCGGGGGCTCATTCAGGAATTCCAGGCGGAAGTGCCGCACGCCCAGCGCCAGCAGCCGTCCCACAAATTCCGCGCCGGTCTGCGCCTGGGAGTTGAACACCGTATTGCGACAGCCGGCATCGGCTTTGAGAGGATGTTCCGCGCCCACGCGATCGCGAATGCGCACGTCATGGGTATCGCAAGGCCGCCCACAATCATGGTAATCCTTGCCGCGGGAAAGAAAGGCGCAAAACACGCAATGCTCCATGTGAAACATTGGCATGTGCTGGTGGATGGTCACCTCGAACCAGGCGGGCGGAGCCTGCGATAGCAGGGCCTCCAACTGCCCCGCATTCAAATCATAACTTGCGGTGACCCGTTCGAGCCCGCATTCATTTTTGTAAAAATTTGCGGCCATGCGATTGGCCACATTCAGGGAGAAATCGCCGATCCGCCGCGTGTCGGCAAAAAATTCCAGATGGTCGTAGTTGCGGACCAGATAGCCGTCGGCGTTGCAAGAGCGGACCTGTTGAAGAATCCATTCGTCGCCGGGTTTGAAAATGCGCGGTGGCGCGACAAAGATGCCGTATACTTGCGCATGGGCTAGGGAAGATGGCACCACGGAACAACCCTGCGCGGTATGATACAGGGTTACCGCCTCACGATATTTTTTGGGGTCCTCGAACTCGCAATACACGGTCTTTGCGCCGCAGCGCAAAGCCGCCTCGAGTTGCACCAGATTACGGACGAGGATAATTAATTGCGGCTGGGCAGTTCCAGGATCCGGATGGTTAGCCGGCTGGACATCTGCCAGGGCAAGTCCGCTTTGGATAGTCCGCAGTTCATTATCATGCAGCGTCCACCGTTTCGGCCGGGCGCGTAATTTTTCCAGTTCCGCCACGGCATCACGCCGCATCCGGTTCAGTTCACTTACGGGCAACAGGATATTATCCGCGAGGAAGACTCTCAGCTCGCCCAATTGGAATGGGGTGCCGCCGAGGCGGCCCAGCTGATCCCGCAGCTTCTGTTCCGTGAGGGGAATTTTTTCCGCCTGGACCAAAGGCATGCTGGATTCCGTTTGGGCGGCATGGCCGAATTCATCGCGGATCAACAAGGTGAGGGGGCGGCCCGCGAGCCCGTGAACTTCCATGGTTACCGGCCGCTGAAATCTTGGCGCGTCGCCGGCGAAGCTCTGGCGCAAGCGCTTATCCAGCTCCGGATCATTCGTCTTCCAAAGCTTGTCCCCAACGCGCACGCGCAAAAAATCCACGTCGCCGTAGCCGAAGCGGAGCTCCGTCAATGTTTCGCCGGGAATCTTGAAGCGGGGCTCCTGGATTTCATAAATGCGCCCGCCTTCCTCTTTTTCATCCGGCCGGCCGGCATCAAAGACAATGCCATCACCCAGTTTAACGGGCGCGGCCAGATTGATGATAATACCGTCCCGGACAATCTTTTTAACCTCGCCGAGATACACGCCGCGCTTTTTCCCGAAGCGCGCGTGGACGAGTTTCTGGTTGTCTGTCCCGCCAAACCAGCCGGTGAAAAGACCGCGCGAAAAAGACATCTCCAATTCATATTGCGAATCGGAAACTGCGGAGTTTGTCCGGGTGGGCGTGGCGGGTGAGGGGATTTGGTCCAGGGCCTCCCGGTAAATGCGGGTAATACTGGCGACGTATTCCGGCGATTTCAGCCGCCCTTCAATCTTGAGCGAGGCTACGCCAGAGCGGACCAACTCCGGCAGCACATTGATTCCCGACAAATCCTGCGGACTGAGCAGGTAGCGTCGATCGCCCAGCGGCACAGGCTTGCCATCGGAAATCAAATCGTACGGCAGGCGGCACGCTTGCGCGCATTCTCCGCGATTCGCTGAACGTCCGCCCAAAGACTCGCTGGTCAGGCATTGCCCGGAATAGGCCACGCAGAGCGCTCCATGGACAAACACTTCAAGCGGCATGGCGTCGGGGCGGAAGGTCGCGCAACCGGCTGCCGGCGCTTCCCACTCCGCGCGTGCGGCGGCATGTTCCGCCTGCTTTATGCGGGCAATTTCCGCAATGCTGCATTCCCGGGCCAGCACCACGAGACTGCAGCCGAGTTTGCGGGCGAAATTCACGCCGGCGGCGCTGGTAATGGTCATTTGCGTCGAGGCATGAATCGGAAAATCCGGGGAATGTGCGCGGATGAGCTGGCAAATGCCCACATCTTGTACAATCGCCGCATCCACCCCGGCAGCAATGATGGCGCGCAAAAATTGGGCCGCCTCAGCCAGTTCGTTCTCGAAAACCAGCGTGTTGAAAGTGACATACCCTTTGACGCCGCGATGATGCAGGAATTCCATCAGCTTCGGCAGGTCGGCTTCGGTGAAATTATTTGCGCGCATCCGGGCGTTGAACTTGTCGAGGCCAAAATAGATGGCGTCTGCGCCATTTTCTACGGCGGCCTTGACGCACTCCCAGTCACCGGCCGGGGCGAGCAATTCGGGCAGGCGGCCCGTTGCGGGCGGCAAGTTGGCTGGCGGGTTTATCGTGGCTGCGGTCATGTGCGATGGTATTTAAACACGAAGCCGCAACGTCACAAAGCAACTTCGGCAGGCGGAAGTGTCTCCGCAGATTATTGCCTTGCCAAAATACTCGGTGGACTTTGCGGCCGAAGTTCACAACCATTCCTTCCGACCACCGGCCAGCCGGTTGGTCTGCCATGAACCGGACCCCAGATGCATTACTCAAGGCGACGTCGCGCTCCTTTTACCTCACGTTGCGCGTGCTGCCGGCGGCTGTCCGCCCGCAAATCAGTTTAGCCTACCTGCTGGCGCGGACCACCGATACCATTGCAGATACGGAAATTATCCCGCTGGCGCAACGCCTGACTGCGCTGCAGCATTTGCAAGCTCGCATTCTCGGCGATACCGCCACGCCGGTTAATTTTGCTGTGCTGGCTGGTCAGCAAACTCAGTCCGGTGAAAAAATCCTGCTGGAAGAAACCGAGTCCAGCCTGGCCTGCCTGGGCACACTCTCTACGGCGGATTTGCAGAGGGTGCGCGACGTCCTAGCCACCATCACCAGCGGGCAGGTCTTGGATTTGCAACGTTTTTCCGGCGCTGCTTCGGGGAAAACTGTCGCGCTGCAGACGACCGCCGAACTGGATGATTACACGTATCGCGTGGCCGGCTGCGTCGGCGAATTTTGGACTCGCATTTGCCGGGCGCATCTCTTTCCGGAAGCGCCGATCGACGAGCCGCAATTTCTCGCCGACGGCATTCGTTTTGGGAAAGGATTGCAGTTGGTCAACATCCTTCGCGACCTCCCGGCGGATTTGCAAAACGGCCGCTGCTATCTCCCCTTGGAAAAATTGGCGGCCGCATCCTTGTCGCCGGAAAACCTGCTGGCATCAGCCCATGAACCGCAGTTTCTGCAACTCTTCCGTGCGCATCTGGATTTGGCGGACTCCTATTTGGCTGCCGGCTGGCGTTACACTAATACCTTGCCATTTGGCCAGATTCGCATTCGCCTGGCCTGTGCCTGGCCGATTTTGCTGGGCGTACGCACGCTGGAAAAACTGCGCTCGGCCGATGTGGCTGCGTTGCAACGGCGCGTTAAAGTCTCACGTGGCGAAGTGCGAGGGATCATATTCCGTTCGCTGATGGCTTGCGGATGGCCTTCCGCCTGGCGAAAATTGTATCCGCACTTGTAAAAGCAGTTGCTTCTGACCGCGATTTTGCGTAAAACGCGGCATGCAAATTTCCAAAATAACCCTGCTGATCATCGCTCTGGCAGTGGCTGTCGCCGGCCCGGTTCGCGCCGAAGACACTCCCGCCGAGGCCGCTGCCCGTGCCGCCTTGGATGCCAAGATGAAAGAATTGAACTCGCAAGTAGCCTCCCCTGCGCCCGCTGCTGCCATGCCTGCCAACCCCGTCAAACCGGCCAGGCAGGCCCCGGGGACGATTGACCAGAACAGCCGCAAAGTCGATCGGGCGGCCGAAAAATTACGGGCTAAACAGGCTGCCGCAGCTGCTGAAGCCGCCGCAAAGGAGAAAAAATTAGTGGCGAAGAAGGCCGCTGCTGAACAAGCGGAAGCGGAAGCAAAAGCCAAGCAACAAGCGGCGGAGCAGAAACAGGCACTCGAAGCCCAAAAGAAGCAGGCCGCTGCGGAATTGAAAGCCAGACAGGAAGCTGAAAAACAGGCCGCCAAAGAAAAGGCTGCCCTGCTGGAACAGCAGAAGCGGGTAGCCGCCGAACAGGCGGAAGCCGAGGCCAAGGCCAAGAAGGAGGCGGCGAAGAAGGCCGCTGCCGAACAGGCTGCAGCAGAAGCGAAAGCCAAACAACAAGCGGCGGAACAGAAACAGGCACTTGAAACCCAAAAGAAGCAAGCGGCCTTGCAAGCGGCGGCTGAATTAAAAGCAAAACAGGAAGCAGAAAAGCAGGCCGCCAAAGAAAAGGCCGCCCTGCTGGAACAACAGAAGCGGGTAGCCGCCGAACAGGCGGAAGCCGAGGCCAAGGCCAAGAAAGAGGCGGCGAAGAAGGCCGCTGTCGAGCAAGCCGCAGC
The DNA here is from genome assembly GCA_903888765.1 of uncultured Verrucomicrobia subdivision 3 bacterium. GTDB lineage: Bacteria > Verrucomicrobiota > Verrucomicrobiia > Limisphaerales > UBA11358 > UBA11358. Next base: position 6,731 of record CAISVF010000060.1, read on the forward strand.
AGAAGCGAAAGCCAAACAACAAGCCGCTGAACAGAAACAGGCACTTGAAGCCCAAAAGAAGCAAGCGGCCTTGCAAGCGGCGGCTGAATTAAAAGCAAAACAGGAAGCAGAAAAGCAGGCCGCCAAAGAAAAGGCTGCCCTGCTGGAACAGCAGAAGAAAGCTGCCGCTGAAGCAGCCGCCGCCGTGGAGCGGACCCGGCAGGAGGCAAAAATCCGGGCTGCCGCTGAAAAGAAAGAACTGGAAGTGAAAAAGAAACAGGCGGCGGTGCAGGCGGCGGCCGAATTAAAAGCGAAACAGGAAGCAGAAAAATCTTTGGCTAAACAAAAGTCGGTGCTGGCTGCCCAGCAAAAACGGGCGGCGGCGGAACAGGCAGCCATTTCGGCCAAGGCCCGCGAGGAGGCGCAAAAGGAGGCGGCCCTGGCTGCGGAAGCGGCTAAGGCAAAGAAAATAGCCGCTAAGCGGGCGGCCAAACAAAAAGCGGGGCAGGTACCGCCGGAAGTGAGCAGCTACCCCGGCAAGGAACTGGGACTGCAACCTATTCCCGCCCCGGCCTCGCCGCTGGATGCCACCAAGGAGCAGAAGCTACAGGCGCTTCTGGTGGAATATCAGGCCGACCAACTGACCCCCGAAGAATACCATCGCCAGCGCGCGGAAATTCTCGCCGCCCCGTAATAGACAACTTTCTCCAGCAACCCGCCGGATTCTCCGGCGGGTTTTTTATTACCCAAGCCGGGAAGTTTTCATCAAGGGCCCCTTCGCTATTTCACCGGCGTTTCGGCAACCGGCTCTATCTGTATATTATCGAACCAGCAAACCCCTGCCGGATAATAGGCGAAAAGCATGACTGTTATTTCCGTAACGTCTTTGCGAAATTTTGTCGGGTGAAAAATTTGTGACTGGGTTAACCCCGGCCCAGAATGGGTGCGGCTGTGCTGAGCAGCCGGGAAACTTCGGCGATGGTATTGGCTGGCTGCCAAACGCAGGCGCGGGTTCCTATCAGAACTCTGGCTTGCGGATTCCACCCGCCGGTGGCCGCCGGCAATGAAGCGCCAAAACAAAGGAAATAGCGTCGGGAATTATCGGTTGGAACCGAATGGATCACCAGTCTGTCGTGGCCAAAGTCAAATTTGATCTTGGTGGCCTTGGCGCTGTCAGACGTGTCAAAGCGGATCAGGGTCCGCTCGCCCGCCGCCGACCAGAGCGTCTGGAAGGCCACCGCCTTGCCATCGGCCGAATACACCGAGAATGGCTCCGGCAAACGCAAGCCCGGCGTCATTTCCACCACTCCCACATCCGCCGGCTATGAAGCCTGGGCAGCTGGTTCCATTCGTAAGCGCACTGGAACAGTGATTAATATGGCTTCCTGACCGAAGCTGGAAAACTCTACTGCCAGAAGGGGCAACCACATCAAATGAAATGGCATCCGATGCATCCCGCAGATTTTTCGTATTATGACTGCCGTTGGCATGGTCGTGGTTTTCATCCCATGGTAGCAAACGGAATGATAAAGCAGGGTTGTGTTTTTTCAAATGCTCGCCCTCCCCCAATCCGTGTTTAGCTGGCACTCTGCGGCAGCATGGTGGTTTGCTGTGTTTTTAATTTTTAAGCAGATGACCTTCTGCAAAGACCCGCTGAAAATTGTTTTCGACCTTGGCCGCGAGTGTATTGAGGTCCTCGCCCAGATACTTAGCCAGACCCGCATAAACCGCCTCGAGATTGGCCGGATGATTCAGCGGCTTGCCATCGCGGCCAGTCAGTGGATAACGGATATTTTCCGGCGGCAACGATTGGTCCGGGGCATCCGTTTCAATGAGCAGGCGATCAGACGGAACCGCCTTGAATGTTTCTCGCTGGCGCTCTTTGCGTGCGTGTAAAAAATAGCCGGGAAAACTGAAATAGGCGCCCAGTCTGGCGAGGGCAGGAATCAACTCGGCAGGGCCCCCAAAACTGTGCAACAAGAAACCACGCTCCGGCCGTGGGTGGCTGCGTAATAGTTCAAGCAGCCGGCCCCAGGCCTGCAGGCAGTGAATGCTGACAGGCAAATTCCGGTCGGCGGCGAGGCGGAGTTGTGCCACAAACGCTGCTTCCTGGCCGGCATAAGGTAAATCCGGTTTCCAGCGGTCGAGTCCAATTTCACCCACGGCCGACGGAATTTCCGTCAGATAATGTTCCAGATGCTCCAGCCATTCCGGGGTGCGTCTGGCCAGGTACCAGGGGTGGTAGCCAAAGCTGGGAATAATCTGTATGCCTCTGGCAGGAACGGCCGGATCCTCCGCACTGGCGGCGTGGCGTGCGAGTGCGAGCAACTGGGGCCAGTCGGCTTCGCAGGTCCCATTGACCACCATGCGGGCGATGCCAGCGCGGGCGCACGTGGTGAGTAAGTCATCGAGGTGGCCGTCCAAACGGTCATCCTGCAAATGATTATGGGCATCGCAATAGTTCATTTTGCCAGCCGATCTTGAACCAGACCTGGACGGCAAAACTCCACCGCCAGGCAAATTCTAAGAACTATCGGGTTCCTCCGGAGTTGTCTGCCTTGCGCCTTCCCTCGGTGATATCTATCCACCTGTGCTTTGTAACCGCTGGGATCCATCTTGCAGCATCGAGGCTCACGACCGATTGGTTTGGGCAAAACCACGGAGCTGTTCCCAAATCCGCGCGAGTGCGTTGCGGCGATTGGGCGTCAGGTGCTGCGTGATGCCAAGCGGGGCCAGAAATGCCGGGTCGTGAGCGAGAATTTCGCCCGGCGTGTGTCCGCTATAGAAGTCACAGAGCAGGCCGGCGATGGCTTTGACGATTAGGGAATCGGAATCGCAGTCAAACATGCAAACATTGTTTTCCATTCGCGCAACGAACCAGAGTTTAGCCAGGCAGCCTGGGATCAAGTGGTCGTCCACGCGTAATGCCGAGGCTAGCGCTGGCCGCATTCTGGCCGCCGCCACTAATACTGCCAAGCGATCCTGGCCATTTTTAACGGCGGCCAGTTGCTTGGTGATTTGAAGCTGTTTTTCCGCGAGGTTCATGGCGCGGAAACGGCTTCAATCTGGCGGCGGCGTGGGCGTTTCCGGCGCGGGCTGAGGCGAACGGGGTTCGGCTGGGCGCGCGGCCGGTTGCGACTGTTCACGGGGAGCGGACTGAAAATAGCGCGATTCTTCGCGGCGATGCGACTGTTGCGGCGGACGCTGGGGGACGGTTTGTGGCTGTTCGCGGCGCGGCGGCTGAATGCGGCGTAGTGCGCGGCGCAGTTCTTCAATCTCGCGTTCGTCAGCCAGC
>CAISVF010000061.1 GCA_903888765.1 uncultured Verrucomicrobia subdivision 3 bacterium
GCGTTGCTCTTGATGGCACTGGTAGTTGGCTTGATGATCTGGGTTTTACGGCACCAGCAGAAGCACAACCCGCTGAAGAGCCTGCCTCCCGCTCGCTATCAACCAGCCCACACGAGCGATACCCTGCCCCTGCCAAAACATTGACAATAAATGGGTTTTGCTGGTGCCCTTATTCTTGTTTCGTTAATTCCTTCGGTGGGTTCATTAAATGGCGCGAGCTTCTCAAATCACCGCTCCGCCTCAAGGCGAAGTGGTGGTTATCGCCCAAATACCCTGAGTTGAACCAGTTCAAAGTTGTTTGCGCCGATTGTAAGGGGTTAGGGCGTTGAGCTATCGCGCACCAGCCGGACATAATTTTGAATGCGAATGACATCGCCTTGCGGGCCGCGACCATGCGGGAACAGGGCGGGGTTGCCAACTTTGGGATCACTGCGCTGGGCCCCGGCCCCATGAACATCAACGTAATGATAAGCGCCGCTATCGGACGGCGATCCCATCTCTGGCGGTCCTCCGGGGCCGGGATCAAAGCCGCCGCGTCGTTCCGGTGGCCCGCCCGCCAGGCTGCGTGCGGACATCCAGCCGGCGGCCCGACCGAAGGCAACATACATCGCCGCGCCACCTCCCATGAATCCGGCATGCGTGGTTGCTGACCAGAAAAACGGGTAGTCCACTTGCTGGGCTTCGTTGGTAAAGGCCGTGCAATGGAAAACCGGGTCCAGCGCGGGCGATTGCGTTGTTTCCGGTGAGCGGGAATAATCCACGATACTCTGCAATTCTTTTACGCTGGGCAGCCGCCAATCCCTGTGGCCGAGATAATTTTCCGCGTTCTTCTGTTGCACCCATGCCAAAGCGGCCTGCCAATTCATGCCCTGGCCGCCATCAGCTTGGGACCAGACGAGGCCGCTGGCTCGATCGGCAATCGTGCCGTCGTGCTGATCGTGAAAGTCATTTTTGCCGTAAGCTGGATTACCCCGCACACAAATAACGAAAAAGGTTTTTTGCATGCTGCCGCCGGGCATAAACAGGTCGTAACCTTTAATGCGGCCGTCAGCGAAATTGACGCCGAACAGCTTGGGGAAACCGCGTGCTCCCTTGCCAACGTATCGGGTGCTGGAAGCATATTGGGAATCAATGACGCGCTCGCCAGCGCCCGGGTTGCCGTAGGCAAATGGAAAAAACTTCGTGTCAATGAAGGGCGTCAATCGAGATGGGTCGTTGCCGCCAGGTCCACTGGGATCGGTGCCACGCCCGTCAAAGAGTGAGTAAAGTTCCTTGATGGTGGGAAGCCGCCAGTCGTCAAACCCGCCAAATCGTGCGGTGTTCAATTTTGCCGGCAGCGCCTGAGCCTGGCTCAAAGTCAATTTATCATGCCGCGTCAGCGCACCATCGCCGTCGGTATCTGGACTTCGCTGCCAGGTCAGGCCGGTGACCTGGTCTTGAACGGTCAACCCGCCAGCGCCGAGGGTGTAGTGGGCTGGATGATGATGTGTCTGGGCGTCCTGACCGTAAAAAGGCTGCCCGGCATCCGGAGGCGCGATGGGGTTGCGATTGTTGAAACATTCCGTTTGGCCGGTATCCACCACGGGGTAGGTCAGGCCGGCGGACCAGCCAATTCCGCACAAGCCTGTCGCCAGCACCATATACCAAAGCCGAAAGCAATTTTTCATGAATGCATGATTACCCAAACCACCTTAAGCAAACATTAAGCCATCATTCAATTGGTTTGGACCGGATGAAAAGACCTGACTTCGGAGCCTTGAATCCCCTCCGAAGCTGAGTCATGAGTGCCTTTCCTGATTCCTGTTTATTTGCGGATCTTCATTTTGGTTTCTATTCCAGCCGGCCAATTCAGCTTGCTTGGCAGCGGTTTCCAAAAATCATTCCCGGTCGGTCCACAAAATTAAGTCGCCGAGCGCTGGGCGTCCGTCGTGGCGCCAAGTAAGTGGAGGATTTTGCATTTGGCCGAGCGGGCAAACGCGGGTTACCCCCCAGCGCGCAAATTGCCGCGCCAGTTCCGAAAAACGTTCTGGCGGCGCGGCCAGGCCAACCGTGGAGACTCGCCCCTGAAGCTCATCCACGCCGCGCAGTGCTGCTGCCGGATCCGGTACGGGTTTCACATAAATAAACCGATTCAGGCAGGAGTATTGAAACCTGACATCGTGCTCAAATACCACCGTCCACGCCGTGGAATTCTGGCTTGACCAAATTTTTGCATCGGCCCGGTGAATTGCGAGAGTTTCGTAGATCGCCCGCCGGGATGCGATGGTGGCCGCGGCTTCTACGGGGATCTTGCCGCGTGGTTCGATCATTTCGCGTTTGGCTAGTTCCACGGCGAGTTGCTCGGCAAAGTGATCTGATTCCACCGCGCCGCGTTCCTCCACATAAATGACATGTGGCGATAGGCAACCATGCTGATCCCAGGCCACCACGTCATCTGCTGCGTTGGCGACCACCTGGGCAATGGATTCCTGCCGCAGCACCTCGCGTGTTACCAAGCCAAAACTCGCGCGGTGGCCGTGGCCTAAAAAACGTACGCGTGATGGCAGTTGTTGTCGGATATTTCCCAGGGTTTCATCACTGCCCGTGGCCGTGACGCAGTTCGCTTCGGAAAACAAATTGGTTTCCAGCGGATGATTCCCCCCCTGCCAACAAGCAATTTCCAGGCAAGCGCCGAGTTTGTGATCGGCCTGGTAAATGGAATGGGCAAACAGTCGTGGCAGCAGGGAAGCGCCCGTGGCGCATTTCATGAACTGTGCCGAGCGGGTCAACAGTCCGAGTGTGAGGCTCATGAGGGCCGGGTTTGGCAGGTTTCCAGCGGCGATGTGAACCATTAGATCCGGCCCGCGCCACCAGCGACGCAGGTTGGGGGTGCTTACGCTCTCAAGCGAATCCTCAGTCATCACGTGGACGGCTCCGCCTAATTCCTGGTCCAGCAAGGACTGAAAGTTTTCCGGCGTAAACCGGCGGAAAAAATCATCCAGCCCATTAGCCAGAACCGCCCTGGAAAAACCGGTTTCAGCCGGCCCTTTTTCCAGTGCCAGGCGGCGGAATTTACCGTTCGGTTCCAGCCACCCCGCCGCCACCTCGCACAGGATGTTGACCAATTCATCCGTCCTCCGGGTCGCCAGATGCCGGGCGCGGTTGTGTTTCAAGGTATGGCAGGCTTCCGTGATTATCGCTGGCGATAAGCTAGCTTCGGGCGGTAGGTCGGCTAGAAAAAAGTCTGGCAAATTCATGGTTCGTTTGCGTAATGCTTGGGGGTGGGTGCCGCCAGCAAAGAGCAGCCGCGCGCTTCGGCCAGATGGGCCCGGCCAACCAGTTCAAAACCTTCACCGCGGCGAATGCCTAAATCTTCAGTCTGGATGGCGGCCACAGAAAACACATTGGCTAGATCAAACACGCGGATTAACCCGGTTTCGTCTGCCGCTACCTCCTCGCCATTTTCCGGCGAAATGATTTGTACTCGGGCCCACGGCGCAAACCGGAACTGCCGTGTTGTGATTCCGCTTCCCCTATCATAAGCCTGCGAGCTGAGCTCGCTCATGCCATATTCGCACTGGATATTTTCCCCGGCAATCCCGAGCCGGTCGGTGATCAGTGCGTGCAGATCCGCCTTGGGCATGGTGCGGGAGCGATTTTTGTAGCCCCCGGTTTCCATCACTCGTGAACCGGCGGGCAGCCGGATCCGGAGGTTGTTGCTGGTCATAAAATCCAATAGATGTACGAAAGAAAAAGCGGTCCCGAGTATTAATCTTGGTTTATGACCTGCGGGGTTTGTCTGGTTTTCCAGCGCCGCCAGCGTGGCGGTTAAGTCCAGTGTCCACGAGCCGTCCGTGCCAATCCGGCCGACAAATGCCGCCGATGGTGCGCTCAGCTTTTGTCGGATAATTTCGAACATGTGAACCAGTGACGAGTGTGGTGCCAGTGCTGGCGCTGGTGCGAGGAGGATTAGTTCGTAATTAACCATTTCCAAGCCGCTGGCGGAGAACAGGTTTTGGGAAAACCAGGACCACAGCGATGTTTCATATAGAGCCCGCGATTCCTGGTTATGAAAATGGCGGCTTGGCAGCTGTTCGGTGGTGCCGCTGGAATAAAAAACGGTGGTGCGCTCTGCGGGTGCCAGACTGGTTAATTCCAGTTCCTTGAACGCTGCGGTCGGCACAAACGGAATTTGCGCAAACTTTTTGACTCCGGCTGGGGTCAGACTGCGCCCCTCACAGACTTTACGGTAAGCGGGGTTGGCTTGGAATTGGAGGGTGAACAACTCTACCGCCAGATCAGAAAATTGACATGGGTCAAACTCCGCTGTCGGACTGGTAATCAGTTCCCTCACGCGCTTTGCAAAGCAGGATAATTCTGTATTCATGCGGTGTTTGTTCGTGGCTGGTTTCCCGCGACAGCCGGGTAAATGCTAGCATGAGCACAAACGGCATCAAGCTTAGTCCCTGGGTTCGCCAAGAGGATCCTTTGTGATGGGGTTGGCTGACCTGCTTGGTTGGTATCGGCTTTGATGCATCAATCCAATAAAGTCTGGAACCGTGAAACTGCTAATTGTCAATTCAACTGATTTTGCATCTGATGGCCAACTCCAACGACCCGAGCCATTCTGGTTTAATTTCGTGCAGGCAGGGGATTAAGTAGCAGAAACGAGAGTGCGCCGGGTTTATTCCTTAAAGTAGGCTCGTTGGCGGTCACGGCGTCGGCCGAGTTCGCTCGCGTAATGGAGACCCAGTGTGCTCGCATTCTTTTTCATCCAGTCCGTGAGCGGGGTTGTGCCGGTGGGAGGTGTTTTCACATAAAGTAATTCTGCCATCAATCCGCTAATTTCTTCGCGCGTGATGAAGGTGTCATGCATGCAAGCCCCGACCGCCTTGCCTAGCAGATAGCCCAGGCTCGGCGGTAAATTAACCTGGCGGCGTTGCCGGCCAATCGCGAGGCCCACAGAATGGATCAGTTCTCCATAAGTAAAGGTTTCTGGGCCAATCGCGTTGATGATCGTATTTTTTGATTCAGCCCCAGCCGTGATTGCCAGCTCGGCGAGATCTTCCACATGGATGGGCTGCAGCCGATAGGTTCCATCGCCGAAGACGCCAAAAAACGGGAAGCGCCGCAAAGCCCAGGCAATGTTGTTGATGAGAATATCCTCCCGCCCGAACAGGACCGTCGGGCGCAGGATGGCATGGGATAGACCGCTCTCCTGAAGCGCATGCTCCAGTCGCGCCTTGCCTGAAAAATATTCCAGCGGGGAGTCTTCTGACGGGTTGGTGATGCTGACATGGACAACCCGCCGGACGCCCGCCCGCCGGGCCGCCTTAAATAATATGAGCGTATTCTCTACGGCCTGGGCATGGGTGAATTGGCGGTGGTTGAAGCGAACCCAATAGGTGTTGTAAAGCACATCCACCCCTTCCAAAGCTGCCGCCAAATGGTCTGGTTTATCGAAGCTGAATGGAAAAGCTCGAATTTGTCCCGCAAAGGAATTGGCGCGGTTCAATGAATTCGTGAGTGTGATTACGCAGCGACCCTGTGCCAGTAGCCGGGCGGCCAGGTAACGACCGGAGTATCCAAAGGCCCCGGTGACGGCATGGATTTCTTGTTTATTCATTTTCTAAAAAGACTGAAAAGAGTGGAATTTTTGGGCAAAAATTATTTTAGCCACCCGCGAATCCGGCTTCCCCATTGCACCAGCTTGACGCGCGATTCTAGCGGCAAACGGCGAACCTCGCCAAACCAGCCATCCATTACCTCAAAAAATTCCAGCATTTCTTTCACCCGTTCCTTTGTGTGGGTTTCTACCGGAACGCCTTCGTTCAGCCAGGCTTGCGTTTCCCGCAGTGTTTTAAGCGTCGGATCCAGTTCCCGACGTTTGCGTTCGTCCAGCAGAATCTCGAATAATTGCCAGACGTCCTTGATGGATTGAAAGTGTTCTCGGCGGTCCCCCAGCACATGCACCACCTTGACCACTCCCCAGGACTGAAGATCCTTGAGACTGTTGCTGACATGTGAACGGGCAACCCCCAGTGTTGCTACAATTTCGTCCGCCGCCATGGGTTTGGGCGAGAAATACAGGAGGGCATGAATTTGCGCCACCATGCGACTGATACCCCAGCGGGTCCCCATTTCACCCCAATGCAATACGAGTTTTTCAATGACTGGATTTAATTTCATAAAATACAAATTACTGTAATTACAGAAATATAAATAAAAAAACATTTGGGCAAGCCTTTATTGCAAAGCGCACTGGTTTATCCAGTTTCATTCGGGCGAAATGCTGGGTTGCTACCGATTCGCAGACTTTCAATTGAGATTAAATCAGCAGACCGAAAATGGCTGAATTGGGTCTCTTTCGCTTTTGCGGTCCGTGAAAAAACTTTTTTGGTGGTATGGACAAATTCCATTTACTGAGGTAATAATTAATCAAACCAAAAATTTGTTATGAAAAAATCGTGCCATCTTGATTTGCCACTTCGATCCCGAAATGCTTTTACCTTGATCGAATTACTGGTGGTTATTGCCATTATCGCGATTCTTGCCGCGATGCTGCTACCCGCATTGGCTAATGCCAAGCGCAAGGCGTTGCAAACTGCTTGCCTCAGCAATTTCCGGCAGACGGGCATGGCATTGCAAATGTGGGTGGATGACAACGAAGGCTATTTGCCGCCCGGGAAAGATAACACCACCGGTCTCTGGGTGGGGCAGCCGGTCAGCTATAATCAGAATTCCAAGAATGATATGGTTTATTATTTGGCTACCTATTTGGGCTACAAAGCTCCCGATGCCACCACCCGTCTGGCTCCCGCCATGTTTTGCCCCGGGTATAAGCATGATAACCAGAACGCCGCCAGTACAACGATGTCTAACGTCGTGGTTTATTGCCGCACCGTGCCGTCGGCGGTGGGATTGACCAATCCGAATGGAACGTCGTTTGACCCGTGGGGCTATCCCGATTTCAACGGCACGCCAGGCTACCCGTCTTCCAAGCTAAGCACGGTTTCCAGCCGGGCCTCTTTGTCAACAGTTTGGATTCTGGTGGACTCAGATCAGGTGGCTTTTGGAACCGCTGGTTGGGCGAACGAACTGCCGGTTAAACCCGTCCACGGAAGTGTCAGAAATTATATTTATTTTGATCAGCATGTGAGCACAAAAAAAGTCGGTCCGGCTGGTTCGATTTGAAGAAGTGTACCGCATGTAAATCACTGCGACTGCCCGCCAAGGCTGCCAATTGTTACGCCCCATAAACTTTCATGAACCATCATTCTAATCTTAAGCCTTTTGTAATCGATCCCGGCTTCGTTGGCCGTTTTGTGACAAGTTGCCTGATATTTGGATCCACGTTGGGCTTTGCCATCGGGGTAGCCTCGGCCAGTCTGGTCAATTACACCAATAACGACGCAATCAACACGAGTTCCTTTACCGGAGGAACGGGCGCTACCAATTGGGATAACGGGCAGCCACCCGCTGCAGGCAACGACTATTTCGTGGCCTTCGGCAAATCCCTGCGAACGCCTACCAACGGACTCCCGTCAGCGAAATATACTTTTGCGGGCAATTCATTGACCCTGGCGGGCCAGTTGTCGATGAAAGGTTCCAACACGATTATCTTTCCCAGTTTGGTATTAAGCAACAACACCTCTGGCCTGATTAATGGAGACCCCGGTGTGATCCCGAAAATCGTGCGTGTCGGTGGTAATGTGTTGATTAAGACCAATGCCTGGGTCAACTCCAGCGATACCAATCGCACCATCATTTGGACCGCCACGATTTCCGGCTCGAACAACCTGTCGGTTGTGGGTTTGGGCTCATTCAATTTGAGCGGATCCCACCCGTTTGCTGGTCCGCTCACCTTGACGGGACATTATGTGGATATGGACGGCACCACGGTCCTGACACCTTCGGCGTTGGTCGTGGGCAAAGATGCAACGGTGGCGGGTGTTACCAATGCGGGGTTGGGGACATTTACCACCAACGTTTACTTTACCACCAATATCGTGCGCGCGGGCGGCAACTTGAACGTCGGCACTGGTCCGGCGGGCGATCTGCGCGTTGCCTGGCGTACCCTTTCCAATACGAACAACAATGTGGTGGCTACTTTGGACGTTTCGGCCCAGAGCCAGTTTAACGCCAATGTGGGGAATTTTCTGGTCGGCTATAGCGGGGCGGCTTCCTCAGGCACGCGAGCCAGTGCTGCAGGTTTCGTTTTTCTCGCGACCAACAATACCATTCTTGCGACCAATGTCATGATCGGCGATACCATCGAGGCGGTGAGTACCTTGACGTCTCAAGTGGTGTTCGGCCGGGGAAGTAACCGGATAGATAGCCCGATCATGGTGGTGGGGGGGCGGAAACAGTCGGCGACACTCACGCTGCCCGCAGGCGGGACCCTGATTTTGACCAACAGTGCCAACGGTCGCACCGACCTCACGGTGGGAGCTAATCAGGCCGGCACGGCGGGTGTTCCTGCTGATTTAATGGACCTGAGTGGTGGGCCACTCATCGCATCTCTGGGCAACTTGATTCTGGGCCAGAAAACTGGTGGTCTTTCCGGCGGTGCGGTTGCAACGCTGACGCTGGCCACGAATACGGCCAACCTTGTGGATGTCAATAGCGTCACTCTAGGCAGCATGGCTGGTAACGTCTCCGGCTCCACGGCTGCTGCCGGCACTTTGAATCTCAATGGAGGGGCTTTCAAAGTGAACAATGACCTCACTCTGGCAAGTTACGATTTTAGCGGCAGTGGCACCGCCATAGGCACCCTCAATCTTAATGCCGGCAACTTTACCGTCGCCGGCAACGTCGCTAATGCCGGGGGCACCAGCACGTTAAATCTGAACTCCGGAACCATGAGCGTGGGCGGCGACATCACCAGCGCGGGAATCAGTACCGTCAATGTCAGTGGTGGATTTCTGGATTTGCTTCCCGCTGGTGATTCTGTGAAGGGTAATCTTACCGTCAGTAATCTGGTGCTGAATGGCACAATCACGAATGCAAACAATATTTCCGTAACCAGTCTGAGTGGTTCCGGTGCCAGCCTGAGTCAGGCTGGTGTTTTGACCGTCGCGGGATCGTTGAATCCAGGCACGGCACTTTCCGCCGGCACGCTGACCGTTGGCAGTCTTGTTCTGGATTCGGGCACGATTTGGCGCGTGAATTTGGCCGGAAACCCGACGCCCGGTGGTGGTGTCAATGATCTTCTGGTGGTCAATGGTGATCTCAGTTTCCCGAATGCTTCGCTTATCATCGCCCAGGCTTCCAGTACTCTGGACACTACGACGCCCTATGTTCTAGCGACCTACACCGGTCAGTTGACGGGTTTGCCAACGTATCCGTCCACGATAGGCAGATACTCACTTGCCTTGGTGGCAGATGAAACCAAGGTTCCCAAGCGCTTGACCTTGGTCGTTACAGGGAACCCCTATTTGCTGCTCTGGGGCGGCGAACTGGGTTCGGCCTGGGATGTGAACACGACGCAGAATTGGACCAATCGCCTCGACAATTCTCCCCAATTCTATTTTGATAGCGACCAGGTCCAGTTTGATGACACCAGTGCCAATCCAAATGTGAGTTTGGATGTTCCGGTTCAGCCCGGTGGGGTTACGGTTAATAATAACCTCAGCTCATACACTTTCTCTGGCTCGGGCATGATTGCCGGCCCGGGTGGCCTTGCGAAGAATGGCACCGCTCAGTTGACGCTGAATACGTCAAACACGTTCCTCGGTCCGGTTGCCATTAATGCGGGCTTGCTCACCATTGGCAATGGTGGGGCACTGGGGGCAACCAATGGGGCCACTACCATAGCCGCAAATGCCACGCTGGATGTTAATTTGCAAAACCTGGGATCCGAGCTGATTCATGCACAAGGCGTTGGCTATGATGGCAATGGTGCTATCGTTAACAACGGCGGCGCCGATGCCCGCAACGCCACCCGCTATGTGGTGCTGGATGGTCCGACGACCTTTGGCACGCCCTATCGCTGGGACATTCGTGGCACCGGGGCGGCTGGTTCGGCTTTTCTGCATGGCGGCAGCTATCCGCTCACCAAGACGGGCATTAACACCTTGGCATTGACCGCCGGCTGCGATGTCAGCGTGGGTGATATTTTGGTATCCGCTGGCAATGTGGCCTTTGAGGCGGCTTCCACGATGAATGCCGGTTTCGGGATTACGGTGAACAGCACGGCCACGCTTTCCTTCTACCAATTGGCCACGCCGCTCGGGCGGAATGTCGTCCTGCAGGATGGTGCAACCTTGAGCGGCAATAGCAGCTCTGCTGCCAACCAGAACCAGTTGAACGGCAGCCTCACGCTCAACGGCGTTGGCAATATCACGACCGGTGCGGGAGCCAGTAACATTCTTGCCGGCCCGGTAACGGGACCGGGCAGTTTCGTTAAATTGGGGGTTGGTTCCACCATCCTGACGGGCACGGCTAACAATTGGGCTGGCGGTACCACCATTAGTGCCGGCACTCTCCAAATCGGCAGCGGCGGCGCGGATGGCAGCCTGTCCGACCGGCCGCTCACCAATAACGCCACCTTGATCTACAATTCGAGCCTTCCTTTGAGATTGACGGCTCCGGTCGCCGGGCCGGGCACCTGGCAAATGCAAAACACTGGTTTGGTGACGCTGGCTGGCCAACTCACCGGGGCCGGCCGCTTCAATGTTTACAGCAATGGCAATCTCACGGTCAGCGGAACCATTGATACGACCTCGGGTATTACCAAATATGGCTACGGCACGCTTACCCTTGTTTCCAGCAACAGTTTTCCCGGAACCGTTGTGACCGGCAGCGGTGGTCCCACCACGCAGGGAACTGCCGGTGGCATAATCCGCTTGCTTAATGCTTATGGATTCGGGGATCCATCAATTTCCAAGACGGTTCAAGTTGTTCGCGCCGAGCTGCATTTGGAAGGTGGTGTGACGGTTGCCACCAATATTTATTTTCAGACCAGCACTTGGTCTGGTTCCACTGGCGAGGGGGCGGGCTATCTCGCCATCCGCAATGTCGCTGGCACCAATACCATTCCGAATCCAGTCGAAATCATTGGCGGTTCTGGCAGCAGTGAGTATCGCTCGGATGCTGGCTTGCTGGTGTTCAATGGCCCGATCTTTCTCGGCAATACCTCAACTCGCTCCGCGATCTTCAGCGGCGCGGCTGATGGTGTGGTGAACGGGGTGATTTCCAGTCAGACGACCAACGTCCTCGCAGTAAGCAAATCCGGCACGGGCACATGGATCTTCACGGCTGCCAACGCCTACAACGGCCCCACCGCCGTGAGTGGCGGTACGTTGTTGGTCAATGGTAGCATTGGCGGCAGCGGTGTCACGGTTCAGGCCAATTCCACGCTCGGCGGAATAGGGACAATTAGTCCGGCGACCACCTTCAGCAGCGGATCGCATGTCGTATTTACTCTTGGTTCTCCGCTTACCTTTGGCGACGCGCTGGTGCTTGCCACCAGTGGCGGTATTCCTGATGTGCATTTGAATTTATCCAACAACGTGCCGGTGGGGACTTACCCGCTGGCTACCTTCAACCCTGCTGGCAGCTCTGGCGCTTTCAATCCTAATCCAGTGGTGGATAAAGGTTCGTTGGTGGCTGGCACCCAGGGTGCCATCACCACCAGTGGAGGTATCGTGAGCCTGGTTGTGACGACTAGTGCTCCTGCGACCCCCTCGAGCTTCCCCGCCGGCGCAGTCTCAATTTTGCCGGACGGCAACCTCTCGCTCGTGGCAACCGGAGCGGTAGGCGCCCAATACCGGCTTTGGGCTACCACCAATTTGGCGTTGGCTCCCGTCACAAATACCTGGCTGCCGCTGGCTACGAATACCATTTCTGCCTCCGGTGCCACCACCAACTTTGACCTGAAGGCCACCAATTACCCGCACCGGTTTTATTTGTTTAGTACACCGTAAATTTGGGTTCCGAGTGCAAAACGATGTGTTGATGGGCAGCATGGTATTTGGGTTGCGGGCAAGATCGCAGGGAGAGCGAGGGCTAAAATCCTCGTTACCTCATCCCGAAGGATCGGCCACATTTGTTTAAACTTTTGATGTGAATGCGCTGGCTGTGGTTTGGTTGTTGGTGAAAAAGCGGGTGGTTTTCGCGTCTCATTTAGCGTGCGGTTATTTTGCTGTTCAGTTTCTCCTTCAGGAAAAACCAGCCGCCCGCATTGCTGCTGCCATGGTTACTGAACGCTTTCTGGTTTTGTAAGCGCTAATGATTGGCAGTTTGCGCGGTTTCTTGTTTTGCCTGGAAATGTTAGCTGCCTTGGAAAGTTGTGAAGGACGGTTTTATTGTTGGCAGTGGGTCGATCTCCCGCTGGTTAAACCCGGGTGGGAATGACTGAAATAATTATGGGGCGGTTTTCAAAATGGATTTTGGCAGTGTTCATGTTGGGCACTGGCGTGCTGGCTTATGCCGGTGGCACGGGACTATCCGGCGACTACTTCAGTGCCGGCAACTTTACCGGCAGTAAGTCCACCCGTACGGATGCGAGCATTAACTTTGATTGGGGAACCGGGGCACCCGGCTTTGGTGGATTGGGTACGAATAATTACTCCATCCGCTGGTCGGGGCAGGTGGAGCCTCGTTACGACGAAACGTACACCTTCTATGTGACTGCAGATGACGGGGCGACGCTCTGGGTGAATGATCGCCTGGTGGTTTCGCGATTATTCGCCGCCACTCCCCCGCAAATGGCTGGCCAGATAGCGCTCCAGGCTGGCCACCGCGTGAATCTCCGGCTGGAATATATCGAGCGAACCAACCTGGCGAGCGTGCGTCTGGAATGGGCCAGTACGAGCCAGACTCGTGAGGTGGTTCCGCAGGTCCAGCTTTATCCGGCCATGATGCCAGCTGAGCGTGGATCGCTACTGCGCGAGCATTGGGCGAATCTACCGGGGATGGCGATCACCAATTTGACCTCTTCAACAAATTATCCTGGCCGTCCCGATGGCCGAGAGATGCTCCTGAATTTTGAGTGTCTGCAGCCAAACTGGACCACCAACCTGGGCACTCGAATGAGCGGATACGTTATGCCGGCGACCAACGGGATTTACAATTTCGCCGTCGCGGCCAGTGATACCGCAGAATTATGGCTGAGTACGGATACAAACCCCGCGAATAAGCAAATCATTGCTTCCGTCGCCGCGGCTACGACGTTCCGGAACTGGTCAAATCAAGTGTCCCAAATTTCGACCGGCAGGACGCTGGTGGCCTGGCAAAAGTATTATGTGGAACTCCTGCACAAGGCGGGCACGAATAATAATCATTTTTCGGTGGCCTGGCAGCCGCCAGGGGCGTCCCAATTCAGCATCATCGGTGCTGATTATCTGATTCCTCCCGGTCTGAGCGCCTCGTTGCCGGCGCAGACGAATGTCTTCAACACACTGTCGGTTTCGCATCCGCGACTTTTTGCCACTGCCGAGCGCTTTGCCTGGTTGCGCCAGCAGATCGCCACCAACTCGACGGGGCAGCCAGCGCTGTGGTATGCGTCGCTGTTCCGCAGCGCCACGAATTTGTTTGCCGCCGCGCCAGTGACGTATGCTCAGGATGTCCGCGGCACCATTCTTGACCAGAGCCGCACGGTGAAAGATCGCATGTATCTGCTGGGGCTCGCCTGGAAAATATCCGGCGACACGAATTTTGCTGAGCGTGCCTGGATCGAGTTGAACGCGGCTGGAAATTTTCCGGACTGGCATCCCCCGCATTTTCTGGATACTGCCGAAATGACCGGTGCATTTGGAGTGGGCTATGATTGGTTTTATGATTATTGGTCGGCGGCGCGGCGGAATTTCATCCTCACCAATCTCACTGCCAAGGGGCTTTCGGCTGGTCTGGCGGAATTCACGAACAACGTCGGTTGGTCGCAATCCGGCGGCAATAACTGGAACATGGTCTGCAACGGCGGGCTTTCTCTGGGGGCGCTGGCGGTGGGCACGGATGCGAAGGCAACCGCAGAATTAATGTTGAGCAAAACGATTCCTTCGCAGGCACCGGTGATGCAGCACTGGACCATTGATAATGGAGCCTGGTATGAGGGGCCCGGCTATTGGGATTATGCCAGTGATTATAATTTCCGGATGCTCGCCGGGCTGCAATCCGCGCTCGGTACGGATTTTGGCCTCAGCGCCACTAGCGGACTAAACAATGGTGGCCTATTTGCTATGTTGCTTACCAGCGCCAACAAGCGAAACTTTAACTTTGCCGATGTTGGCAGCGCCGGTGTTTCCGGGGGGCCGCAAATGATCTGGTGGGCGCGGCGTTTTAATGTGCCGGCCTATGCTAGCTATGAGCGCACAAATAATTCCGCCGAAGTGTTGAGCGCCTTGTGGTGGGACGGACGTGGCGGGGATCCGGCGGGCGAAGGTATTGGCTGCGACACCCTTTTCCTGGGCCCCACCGGCACCACCCCGTTCAATCCGCAGCATGTGGGAGTGCTGCGTTCATCATGGAATGATGCAAATGAAACCATGCTTGCGTTCAAGGGCGGGGAAATGGGGGCGAGCCACGGCGATCTAGATGCGGGCGACTTTGTGCTGGAGGCCCTGGGGCAGCGCTGGGCCTGGGATCTGGGCTCCGACAATTACGCGCTCCCGGGGTATTTCGATTCCAATCCGGCGTCGGCGACGAATCGGTGGGATTATTATCGGATGCGCGCTGAGGGGCAGAACACCATCGTCATCAATCCCGGGAACGGGCCGGATACGAAGCTTGGACCGGTGGCACCGGTACTCACGTTTCAAAGTAAATCGGGAGTGCGCGGTCTGGCGGTGATGGACCTCACGCCGATTGAGTCGAACCTCGCCCGCGTCTGGCGCGGTTTTCAATTATTCGGTCCGCAGCGCAAGCAGGTTTTAATGCAGGATGAAATTGTTGGCGGCACGAATGCCAGCGTTTGGTGGTTCCTGCACTACCAAAGCAGCAGCACGCAAGTTGCCTTGTCTCCGGATGGCACTAGCGTCACGATGACCCAGGGAGGCAGCCGGCTTTGGGGTAAAATCCTCGGTGGTGGCGGCTTCTTTCAAATCATGAATGCCCGGCCGCTTGCAACCTCGCCTGATCCCATCGGCCAGGACCTGAATGCTGCTTATCAGAAACTCGCAATCCATCTCACCGGCGTTAGCAATGCGACTCTTGCCGTCTGGTTTGTGCCGCTGACGGCCGGCCAGAATCCGCCTCTGGTTCCGCCTGCGATTACGCCGTTGGCGCAGTGGATGATTCCCGAGAATGATCCGCCGATCGCGATCGACGGCAGTGTCAGTACGCCGCAAAACACTCCGGTAGATGTGGACCTCACCACTCTCGCCAGCGACACCTCCACACCTGCCAGCAATTTAGTTTTCACCGTCACCGCTGCGACCAACGGCTCGGTCACCCTGCTGGCTGACGGTCACACTGCCCGGTTCACACCCGCTGCCGGGTTTTTCGGCGCCGGTCAGTATCTTTACACCGTTACTGACGCGGCAACCAACGCATCGATAGCCGGAGTGCTTGTCAGTGTTTCGCCGGCAACGTGGTATTGGGACACGTCGCCCGCTGCCGGCTTGCAGCCCGCCAGCGGTATTTGGGACGGAGCCACCGCGGCGTGGTCCTACACCTCCGTCGGATCGAGTCCCTTGCTTGCGTGGCCCGCCCTTGGCAACGATGCCCGATTCATGGGTTCGGGCGGCTCTTATGCCATTTCAGTCAACAGTACGCAAATAGTGAATCAAGTTTCCACGACGAACGGCACTTGGGTTTTCAATGGGGGTGCTTTGACGCATCCCAGCGGAGCCATGATCATCACGGCTGATGCCGACACCACCTTCAATTTGCCGATCATTGCCGACACCGATTTCACAAAAATGGGCATCAATCGGTTGTCCTTGGGCGGGGCTGTGAGCTTGACAGGCAATGTTTTTGTCCCCAATGGCACACTGCGTAGCCTCACGAATAATGCCCTTCCGGCTACCGTAGCTATTAACGTTGGCAGCACGAATGGCACCGTCGGCAATCTGGAACTGAGTGCCGCTCAGACTGTGGCTGGCCTCAATTTCCAGTCCCTCTGCGTTAATACTGACCTCGTCAGTATCGCTGCCGGAAACACTTTGGTGATCAGCAACTCCGCTCCGGGTATCGCTTTTGGCGTTGGCAATTACGGTAGCACAATTGGCGGTATTACTGCTACTACCCGTGTTTCGTTTATTCGCGGCGGGTCGCTCGCGGTCAATGCTTCCAACGGGGTATTTTCCGTGGAGCCCAGTGGTACGAATAACCTTGGTCTCGCCTTGGCTGCTCTCGATTTGTCAGGGTTGTCCAACTTTACGGCCCAGGTCGGCAGTTTCAGCGCGGCAGTCGTCGGCGGCAAACCCAACAATGTACAGGGTCAGTTTACGCTTACCTTGGCCACTAATAATTCTATCACCGCCAGCAACCTTGTCCTCGGTGCCAGCGGCAATGGCTTCGGGACCGACACAATTAACCTCGGCCTGAGCAATACCTTCAATGCCAGCGGCATTTTGCTTTTCGGCGGGCGCCATAGCGGCACCATGAGTTTCCTTGCTGGAACTGGTTCCAATCTGGTTATGCGCGGCGCCTCTGGTGGCTTGAGTCGTGCGAATCTTTTCATAGGTGACCAGGCCAACTTCTCCGGCCTTGGTGGCGGCGCTGGTGGGTCAAGTGGCATTGCCGGCACCCTCAATTTTGGCTGCGGCACCGTGGATGCCCGGCTCAACCAATTGATGCTCGGCATCGGTGCCAGTGTGGCGAGTCAGACCTATGGCTCCGGCAGCGGAACCTTGATTTTCGGCGGCACCAACAGCGTGGTGGACGTCAACAATGTTTATCTGGGCTACGCCACTTTGAACTCCGCTGTGGGCACTACTTACAACTCCCCGACCTACACCGGAACGCTAACCATGGGTGGCGGCAAGTTCATCGTGAACTCCAATCTGTTCCTTGGTTACAGCGCTGACGATAATCTTGGCAACACGCAAAAGGTCGCCGGTGTCTTTAACCTCAACGGCGGAGTTGTCAATGTTGCCTCCCACCTTTTTCTCGGTTTCGCCACGAATAACGTTGGTGCCGTCAACGGCACTCTCAATCTCTCCAATGGTGTTTTCAATGTTAGTGCCGACATCATTTCCTCTGGCTTGACTGCCACAGGATTTGTCAACCTGGTCGGGGCTACCCTGAATTTAAATAGTCGAAACCTCGGCTCATCCGCAAAGCCCATTCTCCTTGTCGCCAGCAGTGGCATGCTTTTAAACGCAGGGGAGATCAATGGCGGCAGTTCGGTGGTGAAAACTGGCAGCGGTTGGTTGACATTGGGTGGGACGAATGGGTTCAGTGGCGGAACTGTGGTTGCCGCCGGCACTTTGCAACTGGCGGGCAATCTGGCCAGCGGTTTGACCGTAAGCAACGGCATGCTCACCGGCAGTGGTACCATTGCGAGCAATCTCACGATGACCTCGGGGGCAACCCTTCAGCCTCATCTGAATGGCTACCTTGCCGGCACAAACTATGACCAGTTGGTGGTCGCCCGGTCGGTTTCGCTGGCGGGAACCCTCAGTCTCAGTGTGTCAAATGCAAATGCGCTGCCCACCGGTTACACGTTTACCCTCATCCGCAACGACAGTGCGCTGCCAGTGAGCGGCACATTTGCCGGTTTGCCGCAGTTGACGATGTTTACTAACAATTCGCTGGTTTGGCGCATTAATTACCAGGGTGGCGATGGGAACGACGTCACTCTGGCGCTGATTTCCGGGGGGGCGATTTTTCCGCCCATGGTCACGCTAACGGCCCCGACAAATAATGCCACGGTCAGTGCGCCATTGACCCTTGCTGCAAATGCAGGTGCGCCGCTCGGTATTGCGGAAGTGGATTTTTATTCGGGGGCACTTTTGATTGGGGCTGATACCAGCGTGCCATACGCGTTGACACTCAGCAATCTGGTGTCCGGGTGGCACACCTTTACTGCTGTGGTCAGGGATGGTTCGAGCGTGAGTGCGACCAGTGCGCCGGTGAGCGTCAATGTGCTCGGCGGCGGTGTGGCGTTACCGAGGATCAAGGGACCAGTGCTGAATGGGGGGCGTCCGCAACTCCAGATCAACGGGCCGGCGGGATATTTTTATTTTGTGGATGTGACCGCCAGCCTGGCGAACCCTGGTGTTTGGCAGACGGTGTTCAGCACTAATTCACCATCGCTGCCGCTCACTTGGACCGATGGCGACACAAATTTCTCCCTGCAGCGCTTTTACCGTATCCGGTTGGGACCGTAATGCATATTGCCCTCGGCACCTGGATATATCTCTATGCTGCTGGTGTCAATTTTGGCCGATGATGCGGAAGGTAATTCGTTCGATCTGGCGTTTGTCAATTTGAATGCAGGATTACTTGCCTGAATATCGGCATTTTTTGTTCCAGCGTGGCGTTTCCCTGACCGAATAAAATCAAATGGATCCGTTGCTTACCAAAGCCTTGTTTGTTGCATACACAGCCAGTTGCCGTGCGGAGAAACAGTGCGATTAAAGAATAAATGAAAAACTGGGTGTGAATAATCGGGATTTTTTTTCAGGAATTAGGGCAACAAGAAATTACGGGCATTCTAAACGAATTGCCCGAACACTTTTGCAGCAGGTTGAAAATAATTCGATCATGGATGCCTGATTGCCTAATTCAGCGTTGCTGGCCGATAGAATTGCCCTCGTTACGGTGGGATTTTATTTGTTGGAAGTAAAGTAAGTGACCTAAGAATTCTGCCAGGCGGCAAAAATCGCGCGATTTCCGTGCATTTTGTGGGGTTTTGCTGAAGTAACCGAGGAATTGGTTGCTTGCGAAGTTTGCCTCACATTTTTACGTGAAGGTGAATATTTTTTTGTTGGATGAGAATGAATTTTTGTAGCGAGGCGTAGAATAGGCCTGAAAACAAAGGCTTTTTAGATGTTTTCAAACAATCAAAAAAAAAATTAAAAAAACCCTTGCATGATGGCGAATGTCTGATAATCTATCTGTCCCTTCGCGTTACAAACGCAGCGGGGGCGGTTGAAAAACCGGTTGACAATGAGTTCGGATCCGGTAAGATCACAAACTCTAGTTCGATACTGACAAGCCGATTTTTGTAGATTGTAAACCGGCGGTCGGAATTTTTGTCTCTAAATCAGAGAAAAATAATTCGGGCTAAACAGTTTTGGCGGTAAAACGCCTCCTGTTCTTTGA
>CAISVF010000062.1 GCA_903888765.1 uncultured Verrucomicrobia subdivision 3 bacterium
CAAAGCAACACCCTGACTCATGCCGTGACAACGGTTGGTACCAAAACCAGTGGAACGGGTGGCTATTATCTGTTTACCAATCTGCCGCCGGGAATTTACCAGCTTGGTTTCACTTCGCCTCCTGCTGGTGGTTACACGGGGACTGCGGCTTTGCAAGGCAGCAGTACCAATCTGGATAGCGATGCCAACGCCACCTCGGGATTAACCGCCTTCATCACGATGTTGAGTGGCACCACGAATCTGACGCTGGATGCCGGGTTTAAACCCAGTCCCACGGCGGTGTCCTTGGTCAATCTGTCTGCTGCGGTGGTTCAAGGTCAGGCTTGGGTGACTTGGCAAACGTACACGGAAACCGGCCTGCTGGCCTTTGACCTGACCCGGTCCACGGCGAGCGGAACCGAGCAGGATGTGACTCCCAGTTTGGTCTGGGCGACCGGTCTGGATATGGGCCAGCAATATACGGTTCCGGACGCGGGAGCCAAATTGCCGGGAGCCTATACCTATCGTCTCTATGGCTATTACAATGACGGGGCGATTGAGGAATTGGCCACGGTGAACGTGTCCCTGGCGAACACAGCCTCGGTTACTGGTCCCCGGATTCTGGGATTGCAAATCACGGGCACGAACGCGGTCCTCCGCTGGAGCGGCGGTCTGCCGCCCTATGTGGTGGAGCAATCGGCTTCCCTAGGATTGTCCGCGAACTGGCAGGCCGTAACCTCGTCCCAGACGGCGACGAATTGCACCATCCCCCTGACCAATCGCACCGGCTTCCTGCGCGTGCGCGGCGCGAGTAATTAATTGATCGTACTGGTAAGGCAGTTGGCAGACGGCCACCTGCCCTGCTGCTATGGGAATGGATTTATTTTTGACGCAGACCCCTCCCCCTCCCATGAACGCGGGTTTCCAACGCGGCGATAAACCTAGCAACCGCCATTGAGCTGAACCGCTAACCACGCTAACCACGCGAAAGGGAAGGCTGAGAGGGTGTCCGCCGTACCCAAAATGCTTCCCTCAGTGAGTGAGCGGTTCCCGCTTCGCAAAGCTGCAACACTTTGGCGTATTTCGCTTATTTCGCGGTTTCAACTGCGGAATTTCGGATAAATGGTCCGCAATCCAGATGCTTCGCGCGATACGGAGAGGTCCGGTTTTTGCGCCGCCTCTGCGGGTGGCTTCAGGAGTACTCTTCACAGCCGCTGTTCGCTGCTCCTCATCTCGGAGCTTCGGCATGGCTGCGAATTGTTGAGCGGTGGTTTTCCCGTCAGGGCAACTGGGGAGTGACCAGGCGAAAAAACTGGGCACCATTGGTGGGGGACACCGGAAGCCGAACCACGGAATTGGTGACCGGTGCCGCCACATCCAGAAAGCGTTGCCAGCCGCCGAAACCCAAGTTGGAACAGCACTGCACCGTGTACGAATTATTGGACAAAGCGGGGAAACTGAAGCCGGGCAAAGCGCCGCCGTTCGGTTTCAGGTTCAACAAGGGCGAGCTGCCGAGGAGGTTGGTATCCGTGCCGCCGGAGATGGCGCTGACGCTGCGATGCACAAAATCAATGCGGGCAAAATTATTCACTTCATTCAGCAAGCCAATCTCCCCGTTGGCCAGCCGGGTTAAGGCCGAATAACCGGAGACGCCGGAGTAAACCAGATTGCTGGCCGGCCAGCTGGCACCCTCATCGTAACTGAGGCGCAAGGTCATGGCGACGCGCGAGGACGAACTGTTGCAATTGGCCAAGACCAACCGGCTGGCATTGCTATCGTTGGTTGTGGTCAGACGCAGGATGCTGCCTTGGCAGGCCGGATCGAGAATCGTCGGCGGATTACCGGTGCCGGTGAAAACCGCGCCCCAGGTCAATCCGCCGTCGGCGCTGCGGCTGAAGGTGCGCATACCGCTCCAGGAAAAATTATTATCGCGCATGGAGGCCAGCAGGCCGCCGCCGGGCGTCTCCACCACTTGAATTTCCCCCCCGCCGGTGCCGC
>CAISVF010000063.1 GCA_903888765.1 uncultured Verrucomicrobia subdivision 3 bacterium
CTGGCATCCAAGGTGGTCCCCACAGAATTCCGGGCGTAAGCCCGATAGTAATAAATCTGATTGGGATTCAAGCCCGTAATCGCGGCCGAAAAAGCCGCCACCGTGGTGCCTCCTTCAGAAACTTGGGTGTTCGCCGCACTGACGCCCGAGGATGTATTATAATAAAAGCCGCGGTCGGTTAACACGGCGTTATTTGAGGCAGTAACGGTCCCGTTCAAAGTTGCCCCCGCAGTAGCGATATTTGAAGCCGACTGGGTGGCGATGGCGGGAGCGTTGGCACCCACGCCAGACACCGCCACGCTCGGACTGTTTGCGCCCGCACTCGCGTGCGTGATATTTGCGGCATAGCTGGTCTGCGCAGTGGGATTAAAAACCACGTAGATCGTAGTATTGGTCACCACTCCAGCGCTGGGCGCCAAGGTAACCGAGGCACCAAAACCGGAACCGCTCGCAGTGGAGATCTGGAAGTTGGCCGGCGCGGTGATGGTAATATTACCGGTCAAATTTACACCTGAAACCGTGTAAGTTTGGCTGGCGGACGCTCCATTAACTGCCGTCGGCAGGAAGGCGATGGACGCAGGGGTCACTGAAATAGTTGGGTCAATGGCCGCGCTCGTTGTACCGCCCGTGGCCGGACCGGCCGTCGTTGCGGTGCCAGCACCATTCTTAGCGATAACCTGAAAGTTGTAAGTTGTGGCTGGAACCAAACCCGTTACCGCTTTCGTCCCCCAGACCGCAACCGATTGATAAACCGCGCTAACGCCCAAAGCTCCCCCCGCCTGAACATAATTGCCACTCGTCGTTTCTTGAATGGCGTAGGTCGTCGTTGCCGGATTGCCATCACCGGCTCCCAGCGCCACGTTTAAACTGCTGGAAGTCGCACCATTTACCGTCGGTGCTGTCGGGGTGTTTGCCAGCGTCCAAAAATTAAGTTCCGGCGTGGATAAGGTAGTGCCAACCGAATTGATGGCATAGGCCACAAAGTAATACTGCTGGTTCACATTCAAGGTCGGTGCCAAAGTATAGGCACCCGTGGTCCCAGCCACGGAGGTTTTGTTGTCATTCGTGGTCACCCCCGCACTGGTCTTGTAGCAAAAACCGCGCTCGGTCACGCTTGCACTGCCAGCAGAAGTCACATTGCCGTTCAGGGTGGCCGTCGTGGTGCCGATGGCTGTGGCGGCGGTGGAAGCCACGCTCGGTGCCACATTCGCGTTACCTCGAACCGTAAAGTCGTCAATGCGATAATTGCCCGAGTTATTAACACGGGTGAAGGTGAAGCGGAACCGGAGGTTGGCCTGGTTTTCCGCTCCCGCCGGCAGGGTCATCCAATTGCTGCCATTCACAATGGCCCAAGCGCTGGTGTTACCCACGTCGGTGTAGCTCACAGAATTCCAGGTAGCCCCGTCATTGCTCCAATCAATGGCCACCACTCCGGTGTATGCCGAAGTGCGGCGCGCGGCATGGATAAATTGAATATTATTATAGCCCACCGTGGAGATGACCCCGGAAACCGTGGCCACGCCGACATAATTAGGAGCGGTCGCGCCATTATCAGCAAGATTGCCGGTACCGGAGGCGGTGATGGGGGTGGTGTAGCCCGAGGAAACCGATGATGCCGAGGCGATGATTTGAGCTGCATTGTTACCGGACGACGTCCAACCGGTTGGCAGGGAGGTGCCCGCCCCGAAGTTTTGTGAATAAATAGTCGTCTGCGAGAAGCCGGTGAGTGCAGTGAGGGCTATGCCGGCGATCATGGCTAATGCTGTTGGTAGTTTCATTTTGATTGGATGATTCATTCTGTGGATGTTTTTAACGTTGTTTATTTTGGTGGCGTACTCAGTCAATTTTGAGGTTATATCGGTGATTGATTCAGGTTCAGGGCACGGTGATCCCGCTGCAGTCCCAGTTAATATCCGGCTGACCGGGATCCTTGCCGCTGGCGTTCACTACGTAGTTGTATTTGAAGAAAGCTACGTGTCCGTCCGAGAAGGTGATGTCACCGCCGCTGCTATGGCGGGCGGAGTAGCGCGTGGTGTAACAATGAGGGGTGGCAAGATCAACCTGGTTCGCCGCACTGCCATTGAAAGGGGTTTCGCCTGACCGGTTGCGCACATCGGAAAACATCACAAATGCCGAAGGATGCACCACCATCTGCATTTTGAGAAAGGTGGCACTTTCATTCGCCAGCGATTTTGAGTTCATCGCAAAATTAAAAAGCGGGCGCTTGGTGCCATCCATGTAACCGTGAGTCTGAATGATGTCCTCCGAGGCGACTCCCTGCGCTTGCGCCGTAGCGCACGTGAAAATGGATTTCTTAGTTAAAAAGCCCGGGGCATCATTCACCCAGTCATACAGCGTTTTATCGGCAACGTACGAAGGCAAGGCGTTAAACCAAACATCATTGCCCGTGCCGACCAGGCGAAACGTGTTAATATCACCCCAGGTGGGGTTGTCCTGCTGCGGCAGCGAACTGACTTGAAACCGGGGAAAGGGGAAGAATTGGCGGTTATCATCCACATACATCGTATCCGCCAAGCCCCACTGTTTTAAATTGTTGTAGCAAGCTACTTGTTGCGCTTTGGCTTTGGCTTTAGCCAGCGCCGGTAGCAGCATGGCCGCCAAAATGGCTATGATGGCTATTACCACCAATAATTCAATTAATGTAAAACCGCTTGGTTGTTTTTTTTGTCTGCTAATCATTGTTCTATTTTTTGATGTGCCCACCCTGCATCTCGGCCAGCACTGCATTTCGGCCAGCACTGCTGCATATTTCCGTTGAACGCATAATCGAGCCGAGAGGCTATAAACAGTTTGCGACAAATTCATGTCCATCAGGTGACAATCGCGAAACATCATGGGTAGAAGCCGTCCTAAAAGTGTTAGCCGCAAGCAAGGGCTGCTTTCCCTTCATATTTCAGCGGGGAAATGCAAGAGGCGGAAAAATTTCGGCCGATTTTGCCCACCCGACCACGGCAGGACCATGGGACCGCCTCAACCAATGCGAGAAATCCGTTCCTGCATTAATCCCCGACCGAATGCCGACAAATAAGCTCGCTAACCTCCACCGGGTTGAATGTACACCCCGGAAAAAGGTGACGTTCGAGGATGCAGGGTGTGCATCTTGCCACTGTTCTTAATTGCCAATGGACGCGGAGCGCGGCGTTTACGCCGCTTAACCATTCACAAGCCCGCAGGTCAAGCGATCCGCCTTCGCCGGTTTGGACGCTGAAGCGGCCTGAAGTCCGCGCTCCAAGAACCGTGTCAAGATGAACCCGGATGCAGGAGTGTGCGCACGGGGCCGGACGCTTATGCTGGCGGGGCCGTCATCACAGGAAGCAAGGCAAAGGACGAACAATACGCACTCCGGAATTCCCCGTTGAATGGTTGGCGAGAGGCTAAACCCGCAGGTAGTGAAAATTTGGCGGCGGATTCAAGGAAAGGAAAGCCGACCGGGAGGTCGGCGATACAGCAGGTGGGGACACCTGCGCTACGGGACAGACATCAAATTCGACTTTCGTCGTTCGGATTAAATTGGCGACAGGCGGGCATTTGCAGTCGTCAATCAACCAATGAGCGCACTTGGCTTGGCACGCAGGAACGCACGGAGTGACGGACCCGACCAGGAAAACACTTTGCCACTGATCCGTGGTGAGCGACTCCCTTGCCCTGACACAAAAGCCACGTCCGTGATCAATCCAATCCGTCAACGCATCGGGCCAAGGGGAAATGCAAAAGGGACGGCTTGCGCCGTCCCTGGTATTTTGCGGGAAGACCCGATTTAGTTCTTTTCCGGGGCTTTATCGCCGGGTGCAGCGGGACGCTGGCGCTGGCCGGGGGCCAGCTTCTGCCATTTGGCAA
>CAISVF010000064.1 GCA_903888765.1 uncultured Verrucomicrobia subdivision 3 bacterium
CCACCTACGGCACCAACGAAGGATTCCCGGAAGTGGTGACCTATCGCCTTACGGAAACGGCGGACGACACCCTCTGGGCCGGGTCCTGGAATGAGGGGCTTTATTATCGGCAAAACGGCCGTTTTCGCGCACTGCAAAGAAAAGACGGGCTTTCCGACGATGCGATATTGACGCTCTTTGCGGGACCGGATTCCTTTCTCTGGGTGGGCACCCAGTCGGGCGGATTGAATCGCATCGGGGCCAAAAAACTTTCCGCGTATCATCTCATGGATGGGGCCTCGGAATGCCAGTTGCGTTCGCTGGCGCAAACCGCCGACGGAGAACTCTGGGCGGGCACTTATGGCCAGGGCCTCTACTGCTGGAAGGGAGCGCAAAAAGGGCCGCTGCAGGACGCCTTCGCGCGCGGGCACCTGCTGGTGGAAGCGCTGCAGGCCGGCCGGGACGGCAGCCTGTGGTGGGGCGCCGGGCCGGCGCTGTACCAATGGCGCAACGGAAAATTAATGGCGCGCTTGAGCGACACCCCGTGGCTGATCGGCGACCGGGTGTGGAGTTTGTGCGAAGATCGGGACACCGGACTATGGGTAGGCACGTATAACGGAAAAGTCGGCCAGCTGATCCAGGGAAAATTCACCCAACACCAGGGCTTTTCCGGCAAGCCGGTGACGTCGCTGGCGCAGGAAACCGATGGCACCTTGTGGATCGGCTCGCTCGGAGGCGGGCTGACCCGGCGCCAAAACGAGAACCTCACACTCCTCAGCACCCGGAACGGTTTACCGAGCGATCTCGTGCGCACGCTACATCTGGAAAGCGATGGGACCCTATGGATCGGCACAGACGGCGGCGGCTTGAGCCGCTGGTCCCACGGACAGCTGGCATCCTTCAGTGTGCGGCAAGGACTGCTGGACGACATCGTGCTGCAAATACTGGAGGATGATGATGGCAACCTCTGGCTGGGCTGCAATCGCGGCATTTGCCGGGTCAGCAAACGCGATTTAGCGGCGGTTGCCGGAGGGCAGGCGGAGACCGTGCACGCCCTGAATCTGGGAGTATCCGAAGGCATGCCCTCAGAAGAATGCGTGGGCAATTTCGGCGGAGCCATGAAAACCCGGAATGGAAGGCTTTGTTTTGCCACCGCCAAGGGCATTGTCACCATTGATCCACATGCTCAAGGTCAGGCGTCCGCTCTGCCGGCCATTTTAATGGAAGAGGTGCTGCTGGATAAGCAACCGCTAAGCAACCACTCCCCGACTGGATCGAATCCGGCGGTGACGATTCCGGCGGGCAAGCATCCTCTGGAATTCCATTACACCGGCATCAGCTTTGAGGCGCCGGAAAAAATTCAGTTTCGCTATCGGCTGGAAGGTTTCGACCCCAGTTGGACGGATGCCGGGGATATTCGCGTGGCCCGGTACAATTATATTCCCCCGGGGACCTATCGCTTTCACGTTCAGGCCGGCAATCTTAACGGGCAATGGAACGAGCCGGGAGCCGGAATGTCCTTTGTAGTGTCAGCGTTTTTTTGGCAGAAACCCTGGTTTTTAGTCCTGCTGACCAGCCTCCTGATCGGCTTGATTGCGCTGGGTATCAGAGACCTAGAACGTCGCCGCTACCGGGCCAGACTCAAGCGCATGGAGCAAGAGCGCGCCATGGAAAACGAGCGGGGGCGCATCGCGCGCGACTTGCACGATGAATTGGGCTCCAGCCTGACCTACATCTCCATGTCCATCACCGATATCGGTCAATCGCCAGAAGTCAGCGCGGAAAAACTGAAGGCACGCGTGGAAAAAATATCCAGCTTTGCCGTCCGCACCGCCCGCGCGCTGGATGAAATTGTGTGGGCGGTAAATCCGCGCAATGATTCCTTGCGCAGCCTGGTGGAATACTTAACCCAATTCACCCGCGAATTGTTTGAAAACACTCAGGTGCATTGCCGATTTCAAATTGCGGAAGACCTGCCGGAGGTGCCGCTGCCGCCGGAGATGCGCCACAATCTGTTTCTGGTGGTGAAGGAGGCGCTCACCAACTCCCTGAAACATTCACGCGCCACCGAAATTTCCCTCAGCGCAACAACCCGCGGCTCGCAAATGGAAATATGCTTGCAAGACAACGGCGCCGGATTTGATGCCGCGGTCATGGAATCGCGCGGCGAACGCAACGGATTGGAAAACATGCGCCAGCGCATTGCCGCACTGGGCGGCCAATTTGCGATCCAAACCCGGCCGGGCCAAGGCACGACCATTCAATTGACCGTGGATTTTCCGCCGGGGCAGGCGGCGCAAAAATAATTGCCGGGCCGCCCTTCTCGGTTTATGCCCTTGAGCCGGCGCGTTTGATTTGCGAAGTTTGATCATCCGTTCCGGAGTATAAAATGCACAAAACCATCAAGGTTGTTTTCGTGGAGGATCATGAACAGTTCCGCAGCAAACTCGTGGAGCTGGCCAATGAGGCGCCCCAGCTGGAACTGGTGGGAACCTATAAAGATGGCCCCTCCGCACTCAAAGGGATTCCCCAGGTAAAGCCGGACGTGGTCGTAATGGATATCCAGTTGCCCGGAGTGGACGGGGTGGAATGTGTCCGGACCTTAAAAGCCGCGCTCCCCCCGGTGAATTTTCTCATGCTGACGGCCTATGAGGATGGGGACCGGTTATTTGAATCGCTCAAAGCCGGAGCGGGCGGCTATCTGCTCAAACGAACTTCCTCGGCCAATCTGCTGCTCGCCATTCAGGAACTGCACGCGGGGGGCTCCCCCATGACCCCGCACATCGCCCGGCGCGTGGTGCAATACTTTTCGCACGCTCCCCAAGCCCACCAAGGTACCGATCCGGAATTGGACGAGTTGACCCCGGGACAGAAAAAATTTCTGGAAGAACTGGCACAGGGCTACGCTTATAAGGAAATCGCTGATCATCTGGGCATCTCCGTCCACGGCGTGCGAAATTACATCCGCAAAATCTACGAAAAACTGCATGTTCATTCGAAAGTTGAGGCCGTGAACAAATATCTGGGCCGTTAGCCAGATCCCTGAAGTGGCCTAAATCCGCACTCGCTGCCGCCCGACGATTTGCCAACTGCTGGCAAGCATCACTTGGTAGTCGGTAGGAATTGCATGGCGGCCGGCCAAATGTTGACCCATAGCCATGTATGGAACTGATCACTGGCGCAGCCCTGAAACGATTCTCCTGCAGGATAAAACGGTTGCTTGACCTTTCCCATAGGCACAGCCAAATATTGCCTTATGGGTTTGGACGCTGTGGAAATTGTGCTGGCGGTTGAGGATGCCTTTGATATTCACATCGAAGATGCCGAAGCAGAAAAACTGCTCACTCCCCGCCAGCTAATAGATTTTATCCAAACCAAAGTTTCCAGTACGACAACCACATTCTGTCTGCCCCAGCGCGCCTTTAACCTCCTGCGCAAGGCATTGCTCGAACAAGGACGTTGGAAACGGCGCGAGATAGCTCCCGCGATCCGGCTGGCCTCATTGTTTCCCCTCCCGCAGCGGAAGGCAGAGGTGGAAAAAATAGCCGTCGCGTTAGGTATCCCCAAGTCACCGGCATTTGTCCGGGCCCGCTGGGTGAATCTCAGCTTGCTCATGGTCTCGCTGGGGGCGGGTTTGCTGGCAGCCATGGCCACGGGCCACTCCTCACCATCCTTGAAGATTTGGGGTTTTATGGGCGTGGCCATGGTAACGGCTGGCATCGCGTTGCGTTTAACCAGGCCGCTATGCACCGAGTTTCCCTCTAATTTGCAAACCGTTGGTGATCTGGCCAGTTGGGTGATGACTCGTAAACCGGATCTGGCCCGGGCCGGCGTTACCTCCTGGACGCGCGACCAGATTGCCGCCCGCGTGCGAGAAATTATCGTGGAAACCCTCAACTGCCGACCCGATTTCAGCGAGGACGCTTGCTTTGTCAAAGACCTTGGCCTGAGCTAGCCGACCGGCGCACAGCCGTTTGATAAATTCGCGGTTATCTTGATCAGCTCGGTCGGGATTAATCCGTGCTTGCCGGTGTGAAGGTTTATTTCGCCAAATCTTGACGCATACCCTAAACTATTTCCAACCATGAAGCTGCTTACTTCACGTCGCTTATTTCTCCAACGCGCCGCCCTATTGCCGGTCGGCCTTGCGGCTGGCCTCACTAACTCCCCCGCCGCCTTTGCCCCCATCCCGCGTGTAGGAGGGTCGCATCTAAAAACGTCCCTCAACGCGTATTCCTTCCTGGATCTCTTGACAGCCAATGCCAAGGATCCGGGCCGGGGCGTGGATTTATTTCAGATCTGTGATTTCTGTGCCCGGGTCAATTTTGACGCGGTGGATCTCACCGGCTACTTTTTCCCCGGCTATCCTCAGGCACCCGCTGATAGCTATGTCTTCCGGCTCAAGCGCCACGCCTTTGACCTCGGTCTCGCCATCAGCGGCACGGGCGTGCGC
Organism: uncultured Verrucomicrobia subdivision 3 bacterium; assembly: GCA_903888765.1. GTDB lineage: Bacteria > Verrucomicrobiota > Verrucomicrobiia > Limisphaerales > UBA11358 > UBA11358. The sequence continues at coordinate 4,433 of CAISVF010000064.1, forward strand.
AATGATTTTGTGACGGCCGACCCGTCGGTGCGGGCCGAAGGCGTGCAGCGGCTCAAAACCTGGATCGAAGTAGCCGCCAAGCTGGGCGCCCCCACGATTCGCGCTTTTGCCGATTCCCAGCCACCCTTTAAAAATTGGCAGGAGGCGGCTGGCGGAGCCAGCCGCGAGGTCATTGAAGGATGGCTGGCGGATGCTTTGCGGGAAGCTGCCGAGCACGGCAAAAAATTCGGGGTCATTATCGCGGTGCAGAACCATGGCGATTTTATCAGCACCGGAGCGCAACATCTCAGCCTGCTGCAGCGCGTGAATCATGACTATTGCGCCGCCATGGTGGACACCGGCAAATATAACACGCCGGATCCTTATGCCGACATTGCCTTCATGGCCCCTTACGCCGTGAACTGGCAGATTAAAGAATTGATCGGCACCACCAGCGATTCCCCGCGCACGGATCTGAAACGACTGGTCACCATCATCCGCCGCTCCGGCTATCGAGGGTATCTGCCGATCGAGACTCTGGCCTCTGGCTGGAAGGATTACGATTCCTTCGTGGCCGTCCCGGCCATGCTGGAAGCGCTGCGAAAAGCCATAGTGGACACCGAGAACATCCAGCCTTCATCGCCAGAAAAATAATCCTTTCCGCCAGTGTTCATCCGGTTTCTGTGCCAGTGGTAATTGCGTCTTGCCAATTGCCATCATGGGCTCCCGAAATGCGCGGCATTGCTCCACCAGTTGCCAATCATGGAAGCTTTATCACTCAGGCCGGGCATTTATCTGCCGCATTTCTCTGTTGACGCAAACACGGTTAGGCTTACCTTTTAAATAGCACTCCGTGAAACTGTTATTCAACACTCTGCCACTCAAACCAGCACTGGGCCGATAACATGAAAACTACTTGTCTGATCAAACATCTCGCGGTCGTTCTCGCGCTTGCCGGATTTCTCGCGGCCTGCGGTAGCGCCCATGCCAGCATCGCCTATGGCAGCATCAATAACTTCGATGCGGTCAACGACACCGGCACCAACTGTCACGGATTTGAGATCGAACTGGACGACACGCATAGCACCGACATCACCTACACTTACGATTGGAACCACTATGGCACGCCCGCCATCTCGGAAGACACGGTTTCGCGGCCCGGCCACACCAATACCATCGTCCACTATGCGGCAAAATACGATGCCATCGCGGGTGCCTGGTCGGCTTACACGGCGGTCCCCACCAATACGATTGCGCCAACCGACGGCCACATGTTCACCGATCCATCGGTCAATTTCGGCGGCGAACATTTTGGCGTGGGTTTCCTGAACAATCCCACCACCATTCGTTACAACTGGTTATGGGACGACGGTGCAGGAAATCTCGTGCTGGGGCCGGCCGTGCAGGTGGCCACGCCGACCTTTGTCTATAGCCCGCCGGTAGTGGCGGCGCCCGGCATTCCGCCCGTTCCGCCGCGCGTGCAGGCCGCCATCGTTCCGCCGCCGCCGCCCGCCCCGCCGGTAGTCGGGCCGCCGCCGGTGCAAAAGGAATTCGGCGATCCGGTCTGGGTGAAGGAAATTCGCACCACTTCCCACAATACCAATTCCATCAAACTGCGCGATCTGGTTTCGGACGATCCGCACGATGCGCATAACAAAAACTGGCGCAATGGCGAACCAGATGAAGTCGAAGTGGAATGGCAGTTGTTGCAGACCGAATTCAGCCGGACCAACGGCGGCTTGAACGGCGAACTGCAGGCTGCGCCGGAAGACCTGGGCCACACCAACGAAGTGGTCACGCGGCGTTACGAATTTTACAAATACCTTGGTCCGATTGATGCCGAGACGGGCGAAGCCTTGGCGGATAATGTCGGCCAGGACGGAATTCACGGCCGCGGCCGCTACACCAACACGGTGGTGGCCGGTAATTATCTCGGCGCGCAGATGTCCGCCATGACGGCAGATGTGCCGTTGGGCATGATTGACCACCTCAACGACGGCGAGGCCGGCGTGGCTTACGTCGCCCGCACCGTGGTCATCGGCGGCAGTCGCCCGTTCACCGCCACGAACAGCGGCGCGCTGCCACCGGGCATGACCTTTGACGCCGTTACGGGCATTCTTTCTGGAACACCTGTCACCAACGGCGTTTTCATTTACACCATCGGCGCCAATGACGGAGTGACTTCCCTCGTCAAGACCTACACACTGAACATCGCGGCGGCGGGCGAAATTTTACCGGCGCAACATCTTGTCGAAGTTTCCGTTGCGCCCGCCAACGGCGGGTCGGCCGGCGGCGGATTGTTCCCCAACGGCGACACGGTCACCGTTACCGCCACGGCGGCTTCGGGCTTTGCGTTTTTGAATTGGACGGATAATGGTCGCGTGGTGAGCACGGACGAAAGTTATACTTTTTCACTCAATGCCAACCGTGTGCTCACGGCCAATTTCTTTGCCGGCAACACCATTCGCGGCAGCGCATCGCCGCCGCAGGGCGGCACAGTCATCGGCGGCGGCGGGTTTGCCTTCAACGTGAACACCAACGTCACGCTCACGGCCACAGCGAGCGCCGGCTACACTTTTGTGGACTGGACTGAAAACGGCGTGGAG
>CAISVF010000065.1 GCA_903888765.1 uncultured Verrucomicrobia subdivision 3 bacterium
CTCCCAGCAGGACATGCGTCATCAGGATGAACTCATTCATAATCTTCCGCATAGACTTTCAAAGGATCAGTCAGGTTGCAATTATTTGTTTTAAGGTTATCAATCATTCCAGCTTGTGCAGGAAATTTTGCTGGGGGAGAAGCCTCAGAGCCGGGGTTAAAATTCCGCGGGTTGCTGCCAACTCACTTGGCAGTCCGGTTTGCCGGCGTGAATAGTGGCACCTCATTGTGCCGCTATTGGTCACGCTGGGCATTGGGACAATTGAGGAAGCAAATGATTGTGTTAACGTAAAGCGTTTTGTAACCTGAATGTAACATATTTGCCATATTGCCGTAACATAAATGCCGCATTCTGTTGGCGCTTTACAACAATTAATCACAAAAATGACAAAATCAAAAACGACGACCAAACTGGCTTTCTTTGCCGGCGCAACCGCTCTGGCTGCCTTGGCCCCTCGGGCACAAGCGCAGTCTTCTGATGCGTTGATTGATAAACTGGTGGACAAGGGAATTCTCACCGCCAACGAAGCCAAGGATCTTCGCGACGAGGCGGACAAGAATTTTAACACCGCGTTTCAAGCCAAGACCGGCATGCCGGATTGGGTGACCGGCTATAAAATCAACGGCGACGTGCGTGGCCGTTTTGAACAGTTTTCTGGCGACAATGCGGCGCTGACGGATCGCGCGCGGCTGCGTTATCGTGTGCGCTTTGGCGTCGCTGTGAATATGCTGGATAATGTGGAAGCGGGTTTGCGGCTTTCCTCGGCTGACTCCAAAGGCGTAGGCAGCCAGGCTTCGGCGGGAAACTCTGTTTCCGGAAACAGCACCATGCAGGATAACTTCACTAAAAAAGGCATTTACGTGGATGCGGCTTATGGCAAATGGACGCCCATCAATGCCGCTGGCTGGATGCTCTCAACCACGGTGGGCAAGATGGATAATCCGTTTGTGTTCACCCCCATGGTATTTGATCCGGACATTACCCCCGAAGGCGCAGCCTTGCAGGGTAACTACATCATTAATGATGTTCACAGCCTCGCTTTCAATGGTGGCGCTTTTGTGTTGGATGAAGAGCAATATTCCACGCACGACCCCTTTATGTATGGCGGCCAGTTTCTCTGGAATGCCAAGTGGAATGACAGGTGGTCCAGCAGCTTGGGGCTGGGTGCGCTCGCCATCGTTAGCCCGGAACAACTTATTAGTAAAACTGATAACTCTGGTGCTGTTCCTTACATCAATCAAGGCAACACCCGCATAAACCTCGCGCCTTATCTCGGTGCGCCCGCCTACAATTTTACGCCGGTCATCGCCGATGCCAGCGTGACCTACACTCTCACCAGTTTTCCTCTGTATAATGGTGCTTTCCCGCTGAAACTGGCTGGCGAAGCCATGAACAATCCCGGTGCGCCCAAAAATAATAATGGCTATTGGGTGGGTGTGACCTTTGGCAAATCGGGGACCAGGAAAACCTGGGATTTGTCTTACCGCTACGAGTATCTCGAAGCCGATGCCTGGTATGATCAGATGGTGGATGATGATAATGGTGCTTTTTATCAAAATGCCGCCCCCGGCGGTGGCAGTGCTAACACCTACTACGGCAGCACCAATGTTAAGGGGCATCTTGTGAAATTCACCTACTCCATCACGGATTCGCTCTCGATTAGCACCACCTGTTTCATCAACGATCTGATTAATCAGAATCTGTATGGCAAACCGGCTGGGGCGGTGGTTACTGAACCCAACAACAGTGCCATGCATTTCATGGCTGACCTGATGTGGAAATTTTAATTGTCACGCAATTGTAACATACAGCCAGCCATTATTTACGTCATAATATCGTATGAAAAAAATCGTATCTATCCTTGCCCTGACCGCCTGCGCCGCCTGCGC
>CAISVF010000066.1 GCA_903888765.1 uncultured Verrucomicrobia subdivision 3 bacterium
ATCTGACGGTCATTATGGATCTGTACAATCGTGAAATTATCGGTCATTCATTCAGTAATTCGCTTCTTCCGGGTAAATGGAATTGGGTCAAACTGATTGTGGCCCCAGCAAAACCGGAGGAAATAAGAAACCTTGAAGTGTCATTTCAGTCGAGCATTGTCAGTTTTGAGATGATGCCAAAGCCCGAGTGAAGATCGCGGCTGGTAAAATAATTTGCTAAGAATTTACTGTTTTCCGTCAGAGGACGAGTTTGCCGCATCCACCAGCCCGCGCAATTGACCGGGGCGGTGCGCGAAAAACCAGAGGCCAACTGCCGCAACGCCTGCCACCAGATTATCACACGCCCCGGACAACGCGATCCAACTGAAAATTTTTCCGTTGGATTTTCCTTTTGTCCGGGCAGCCGGCGTGTTCAGCGGGTTTCGACTGCCAGTAATACTGCCAGTAAAAGCTGGCGCTAATTGCCGAAAATTCTGCCAGTTTGACCTGAATACTCTTTAGTTTTCCAAGCTATTTGCTAAAATCCTTTTATCTGAATCAATGCTTTAGATTGTGTCCATCCGTGGTTGAACTGTGGTTTCTAGCTTAGTTTCCTGCGATCGGACGAATCTTGATATTGCGAAAAGAAACGCTGCCGTGATCCCCTTGCAGCGCGATAAACCCGCTGTCTGACTTGGCAAACAGTGGCATTTTGCCGAATTTGCTTTTGGCGACGCGCGTATTGAAATCATCGCTGCCGAGGACGTATTCAAAATATTTCACGCCGTTGATTTCGTGTTCGCATTTTGCGCGGCTGATGAGCAGCCGCACGTGGTTCCACTCGCCCACCGGCTTGGTCGCGTCAAGCGTCTGGCCTGTCTTTGGGTCCAGTGGTGGCTGGTACAAACCATAAAGCCAGCCGCATCGTTGCTTGTCCACCGCCTTCGCATTGTCTTCCAATTGAAACTCCGGGCCGGTCGCCCATACCGCGTTGCCCGCCTCGGTGACATGAAAAATAATGCCGCTATTGCCCGCTTCAGATATGTTGTAGTCGAGTTGCAGTTCAAACCAATCGAATTGTGCCGTGGTGACGATGTCGCCAGCTTTATGGGGATCCGCACAAACCAGCGCTCCCTCTTTAATCTGCCACCCGGGGCGGATGCCGTCTTTTTTGAAATTATGCCAGCCGCTAAAAGTCTGCCCGTCAAATAAGAGCTGCCAGCCGGCGGATTTATCCGCCGCAGTTAGCGAATTAATCGCCGGTACTTCGGCGGCGGTAATCTTTAGTAATCCTAGCGCCAATACAACGGCGGTAACGGAGGGGAATTTCATGAGGAGAAATTACATCGCTAGCGCGACCGGTGGCAATTAAATACGTGGCGACTGGTCGGGAGTATTTCCGGCCAGAAATGACCGGCTTCTTCGTTCCCGTTTTTAACTCCACTCACAAAGTCGGGCGACATGCGCTGCCGAGCCATCCCGCAGCCAGCCATCGAGTTGGGCCTGGTCCTTGAGTTGCTGGCCCCGCTGGCGCGCCACCGTGACAAAGCGCGTTTCCACCTCCGGCAGGGCGGTCATATCCACCCACAGCTTTTCAAATTGGCTGACGGGGAAGACGTCTTCCTGGCCGTGTCCCCAGCGCTTTTTGACATCCTTGATGGTGATGTAGGTCGGCATCCGGGCGGCGACTGAACGCACCGCGTTGGCCACTTTTTCTGCATCCGCTAAATCTGCGCGCGTGAGCCCGAAAACCTTCAGTAATTTATCAATGTTAATCCAGCAGGTGTTGGAATTATAATAGCGCAGTTGGAATTCATCTTCCTCGCGGGGCATGGCCAATCCTTCCACCAGCCGCACCTGCCCATTCACGCGGGCTAGACCGCCTCCGCGATCTTCCAGCCAGCGCGGAATCACCTCGAACGTAAGGCAGGCATTTTGCGCCAGATGTAAACCCAGCATCGCCGGATCGGCGTCCGCCCCCAGAGTGTCAATGTTGTGCAGCATCAGGTGCTGCAATTGCGGGCGTTCTTGCAATAATTGCGCCAGTACCCCGTTGCGGAGCAGATTAGGCACTTCAAACCAATGGCCAACCGGATGCAGGCATTGCCCCGGCAGATTATCCGTGTAATCGGATACTTCCCCGGTGGCGCGCGCCCAGTTGATCAAGGCGGCCCGCAAACTGTCCCGCACCTTCTGCTGCTGCTCATCCAGCCGTTGCTGGGGCATTTCTTCCCACAGAAATCTCAGGTCGCGCACCATCGGAACAATGCGCAAGCCGATGGATCGACCCGGGGAAAGTCGCAAGGGCCCGGGATAATGGTAATTATGCAGGGCGTCCAAATATTGCCGGGTCGCCGCATGGGTAAGATGGCTGGTGGTAAAAATATGCGGCAGCGGATTATGGGCGAGCCGCCCGATCCGGCGGCTTTTCGCCAGATGAGTCTCAATGAAGGTGCGATGCACGCCTTCAAATTTGCAGAACGGGTGCAAAGCTTTCACGACCCCGGCGCCCTGGGTCCAGCGACTGCCCGCGCCGGCGGCCAGCGTGACAATGGCGAGTTCTCCGCGTTCCAGGGCGGCGAGTCCAGCCGCGCGCATATCGTTATTCAAAAGGCGTCCCGCCTCCAGCACGTCGCCATCCTGCACGTCCTTAATATCCGCGCTGGCCGACAGGCGGTTTTGCGCCATGCCAATGCGCCCGTTTTTCAGGTCTTCGCGAATTTGCTCATGCTGGGCGCGGTCAAAGCCATTTTGCTCCAGCAGTTCCTCCAGCGATTGCGTCTCCCCGCCGTCCGCCTTCAATCGCGGTAGCAAGCGGTCAAACAAGGCCGGCATCACTCCGGACCACTCCGGACGGGTCCGGCAGGCGACGCTGAATTTGTCTAAATCAATCCGCTGGTCGCGCGCCAGGGATTGCGGATCAGAGCGCAGCCAGCGGGGCACATGCAGGGTGTAATACTCGCGGGGCAGCAAGGCGCTCTCGCCGGATAACAATTCGGCCCACGTGCCGCGTTCGTTGATGGCAAAATCATAAACTACCGGCTCCATGGCAAACGGCAATGCATGCTGCAATGCGCGCTTGGACTGCGACATGATCTCTTGCAACCGCTTTTGTGCCTCGGCTTTGCGCGACGGCTCAAAGATGAAACCCATGCCGCCTCCCGCCATGCCGCCCAGCATCCAGAATCCCCAGAAATCGTCCGCAAATTCGCCGCGCATCTGCTGGATAAGCCTTTCCGTGAAGGCATTGCTGGCCCATGGAATGATGGTCTGGATCGGCTCGCGGAAATTGCGCGTGGTCAGTTCTCCGACCCTGCGAACCTCTCCCTGACTTAAGGCGGCGACGATATCATCCAGCAAGTGAATGGCCTGCTGGCGGCCAGCCCATTCTGCCGGGGACCGCAACAGATATTTTTCCGTGACCATCTCCAGGATGGGGCCAACGTTTTGTGCCATGCCGCCATGCACCAGCACCAGGCTGTCTTGCAAGCGCTGGCGGGTGGTTGGTGTCACATCTTGCGCATTTAAAATACGGTGCGTAGGCATGAGCCGGCCCCGGCTGATGCCAAACTCCGGGTCACCTTCCGTTGCCGCGACGCCGCAAATGAGTTTCATGCCCGGCCACACCCCGCCGGAATCCTGCCAGCCGCCGCCGGACCCGCCCAGCCATTCTCCAAGCAGCGCGCGCGCCAGCACCAGCCGCCGTTCTTCTTCAGCCAGGGCTCCGGTCATGGAGCCCGCCTGCCCGGTGGCGCGCATGCAGACGGCGACCAGCGCCGCCAGCAGGTTGGTGGATACTGCCAGGCGCGATCCTTTGGGAATACCGTTTACATGGCTGACCAATTCCAGTCCGCAGCCCGGCCCCACTACGCGCGCCAGGAGATCTGATAGATTCTGGCCGGATCCTTCAATGCCCGGCGGCACAATCCCGGCGGCGATCACCGCCGCTTTGAGAAGGCCCAGATAGTCCCGGGCAAAATCAAACACTTCCGCGAGGTCGCGGATATCCGCACTCACGCCGAGATCGACGCTCGTCAAACGGAGAATCGGTTCCTCAATGACCCGTAGGCAGACTTCCACTGGTGGCAGCGGGGCGGCATCGCGCCCGTGAACTCCGAGATCAATGGAGATATTCAGCACCCGTGCCCCTTCCGGGAAATCCATGCCCAGAAAGAAAATATCGCTCCAGCCGGAATGGCTTAGATCCATCCGGACGGGTGTCCGCTCGCGGAGAATCGGATAACTGCCGTCCGCTGAGCGTTGGCGCAATTCCGGGCGCAGCCGTAACGGGTGATCGGCTGGGTGCCCCATCCGGAACATCCATTGGTTGCCTCGCACCGAACGAACGCTGCGGCGCACCTGATCCGCCAGGGTTTGAAACCCGATTCGTTGATAGGTGGTCGCCAGTGCGCTGGAAATGGCGGCACTCGGTCCTCCCGGCTTTTGCGCCGCCAGAAATTGGTCCAGCGCTTCTTCAAACCGGCGCTGTAGCAAATGCTCGAAGCCTTTAAACGGAATCATGCCGCCAGCGGTTGGCAGTTTGCCGGGCAGGTGAAAACGGTGGATGGCGTAGAGAAAAAAGAGCGCGCGCACGCGCTCGTAAAGATTTTCGCTGGTCCGGCGAAAGGCATCCAATTCGGCGCTCATCACCAGCAGTTCCTCGGCGGAGGCGGGCAGGCAAATTGCGTCCAACGATCGGTTCCTTACTTGCGGATCCGGTGAGGTGATGATTTCTATGAGCGGGTTGGGCATGTGCGCTGGGAGGTTTTGGTGGATGCACCGCTCAAGCGTGATCGTGTGCCAGTAGCTCAACCATGCCGGAAAGAATTTCTGAGCGATCCTTGCCGCTCAAGGCGAACGCCAGCTGGGCATTCAAGAGACCGTATTTCAGCCCGATATCAAAGCGTCGCCCCTTTAATTCACAGGCGAGGAAACGCTCCCGATGCAGCAGTTGCGCCAGCGTGGCGCTTAACTGAACACGGCCGCCAGCCGCCACTTCCGCTCCGAGCAGTTCCATGACTGCGGGAGTCAAGACATGCATGCCAAAGAAACAAAGGTAATGGCCGGCCCGCAAACCGGGAACGATGAGCCGCTGTTCCGCCAGTGTGGGCGTGGGTTTTTCCATGACTTCGGAAATCAAATAAAGTCCCTGGCGATGATCCGCCAATCGGCCTCCGGCAACCCCATAATAGGGCAGTTTGCTTTCATGGGTGGCTTGCACAGCGGAAACGGCGCAGGATTCAGCGGCGGCCACTTCCATCAACTGGCGGGCGCAGGGTCGATTTTCCCGGCTGAGATAAAGATGGTCCCCCACCAGGAGGAGAAATGGTTCGGCGGCGGTGAAATCGCGGGCACACCACACGGCATGGCCGTAGCCCTGTGGGCGCGTCTGTTCAATAAATTGGAGTCGCTTCCCGTGCGCGCCGGCGGAAGCGCGATAGGCCTCCGCATCCCCGGGATGCACCACGACGCAAATTTCCTCAATGCCGGAATTCAGCGCCTCCTCAATGATGATCGTCAGGGCGGTTTTGGTTTTCCCGTCGCGATCAACCAGCGTCTGGATGGGCAAAGTCCGCTGGCTGGGGCCGGCAGCAGTAATTACAGCTTTGTGTATTTCCATAATGGCCTGAGTTTCTAGACCTCGACAGTTTGCTGGTAAGCATTCTTTTGCCAAGAAAAATAGTCCGTTTTTTGTGGTCAAGCAGAAGAAGTTGTGGTGCCATGGGAAGTGAAATTTGCCAAGTTGTAATTAATTTAAAAATCCAACCTTTGGGGTGGGGGGGGCGAGGAAAAATCCAGCCCAACCCCGCTGGTATATCCGTAAAATGGATCGTGCGTTTGATTTGCTAAATAATTTGTTCTGGATAGAAGGCCGGCCTGATAAAAATGCAAAAAAAATAACGTGCCTTGACTTCATTAAATGTATATCCTAATGGCTGTTCATGTCGAAAATAAACATCGTTGATCTTGAATTGTTTTGTCGAGTCGGCGTGTCCGAAGAAGAGCGGGCGCAGCCGCAGCGCTTGCTGGTTTCGTTGGACATGGATTACGATTTTTCTTCCGCGGCGATCAGTGACCGGATCAACCGCACCATTGATTATATTGAAGTCACCCAGCGGTTGCAGAAGATGGGTGAGCGGAGGAACTGGAAAATCATCGAAACCCTGGCCACGGATATTGCCAATAAAATCCTCAAGGAATTTCATCCGGACCGGGTTACGGTCGAATTGAAAAAGTTTCCCTCCTGTGGGGCGCGTTACGTTTCTGTTACCGTTACCATGGAACCGATCGTGACCGAAGACTTTAAACGCCCTTGGTGGTGGGGCGGATGGCGGTAACGCCTGAAGCGCTGAGCCGGGCCAACGGTGACGAATTATGGGATGCCATCGCGGAGCGCGGGGCATTGCTCCGCGTCTTGAACTCGTCTCTTGCCCCCATCATTTCAAACCCGGGACCATTCATTTAACTTCGGATGGGCAATGATCAACACGGATAAAAATAAGGGGAATTGCCAACTCACCGCCGCGCTGTGAAATGATCCGGCATGGTGGTCGGTGGCTCTTTGCCAAAGCTTCCCGCCTCAGCGTCTCTGCGAAATACCTTTGCTTCCTTAGGTCAGCCGTAGCCAAAATGTCGCAGCGTCTGATAAACCAGCAGTGCGGCAAGATACGCCAGGCCCGTCATATAGGCGATTTGAAACAGCGCCCATTTCCAGCTGTTGGTCTCGCGCCGCACGACGGCGGTCGTCGAGAGGCATTGCGCCGCCAGGATGTAAAATACCAGCAGGCTGGCGCACGTCGCCGTGTTGAAAATGGGCGATCCGTTGGAGCGCGTCGCCCGCCGAAGCGAATCATAAAGTGATGTGCGATCTTTGTCCGTCTCGTCATCGCCCACGCCATAAACGATCGCCAGGGTGGAGACAATGACTTCGCGGGCGGCGAAGGAACTTACGATGCCGATGCCGATTTGCCAGTCGTAGCCCAGCGGTGCAATGACTGGTTCGAGCCAATGCCCGACTTTGCCGGCATAAGAATTTTGCAGGGCGGCTTGCGCCGTCAGACGGTCGGCGGTGGCGCGGAGTTTGGCGCCGGCCTTGGCGTCGCCGGACTTTTCCAATTGTGCAGCCTGCGTGGCCAAATGCACCGCCGCCTCCGGCACTCCGGACTTTGGATAATGCGCCAGCGCCCACAAGATCAAGGAAATGGTCAGGATGATGGTGCCCGCCTGTTTCACGAATATTTTTGCGCGGTCAAACGTGTGTAATAATGCTGTGTGCAGTGCCGGCACACGATAGGGCGGCAATTCAATGACCAGCGGTTTGCTGCCGCCCGGTAGAATTGTTTTGCGGAATATCAGAGCCGCGCCCAGGGCGGCCACCACGCCGACGCCGTAGGATGCCGTGAATACCAGCGCCGCTTTCATGGGCGAATGCGGAAACAGCAGTGCCGTGACCATCGCATAAACGGGGATGCGCGCCGAGCAGGTCATGAGTGGCGTGATGAGAATCGTCAGTAGCCGGTCGCGCGGATTTTCAATCACGCGGGCAGACATGATGGCGGGAATGGCGCAGGCGTGCGCCGATAGCAGGGGGACGAAAGCCTTGCCCGGCAGGCCCAGTCGCCGCATGATTTTATCCATCACAAATGCGGCGCGGGAGAGGTAGCCGGTGTCTTCCAGCAGGGACAGGGCGAAAAACAAAATGCAAATCTGTGGCAAAAAAACCAGGATGCCGCCAACCCCGCCGATGACGCCATCCACCAGTAAACTTTGCAAATCGCTGGGGGCCATGTGTGCGCCGACCCATTTGCCAATGCCGGTAAAACCGTGGTCGATGAGTTCCATGGGGATTTTTGCCGCCCAGAAAATTAGCCCGAACAGCGCGATCATCACTAGATTGAAAACGACTACCCCGTAGATCGGGTGGGTGAACAGTTCATCCAGCTTCTCCGTCCAGGCGGAACGCTGAATGATGGAGGCGTCCATCACCCGGGTGGATATTTGTTCCGTCCATTCGTAGCGAGCTTGAAACGTGCAACCCGTGCACGCGGCGCAGTTCGGGTCCACGTGGTCCACCGCCTCCGGCATTGCCCCGGTGACGAGGCGGTTCAACTCCTGTTTGAGTTCTTCCACGCCTTCGCCGTTGCGCGCGGCGATCGGCACCACGACGCAGCCCAGTTCCTCGCGCAGCTTTCCCACATCAATGCGGATGCCATCGCGCCGGGCCATGTCCATCATGTTCAAGGCCACGACGACGGGGCATTTCAATTCCAAAACCTGGCTGGCCAGAAAAAGATTCCGCTCGAGATTCGTGGCATCCACCACCACCAGCACGGCATCCGGAGCGGTGTGCTCCAGCTTTCCCTGCAATGCGTCGGCAGCCAGTTTCTCATCGGGCGATTTGCTGTCGAGGCTGTACAGTCCCGGCAAATCCACCACCACAATCTGCCGGTGGTCCAGATGGAGGCGGCCGACTTTGCGCTCTACGGTGGTTCCGGGAAAGTTGGCCGTCTTGGCTCGCAAACCGGTCAGGGCATTGAACAGGGTGGTTTTACCGGCATTGGGATTGCCCACCAGCGCCAGGGTGAAGGCGTGGTGACTCGTCGGGGATGTTGCTGGAGTTGCGCCGCTCATGCGCATGCGTCTTCGCGCAATGCGCAATGGCCTGGCTGGCAGATTTCCACGCTGACCCGGGCAGCCAGTTCGGCAGAAATGCCCAGCCGCGAACCGAAGACCTTTAAAATGAGCGGGTCGCCCGCGCGAACCAGTTCCACGCGGCGGCCCAGACATACGCCGAGCGTCTTGAGGCGCTGCGTATCCTCGTCGTCGGTCGCCACGCTCCGCACCACCGCACAAACGCGCGGCGGCAGGGCGTCCAGACGAACCAGCGGAATGGACTGTTCAATAGTTGTCACAGCGATGACAAAATAAGCTTTCCCTCTCGCAAGTCAACCACTCCGCGTGTGGCACTTGACGTCAAAGTCCGGTGGGAAGTTCGTTGAATAAATCTTTCGTTTGCGGCAAGTTGGTGGGGTGAAGTTCTTGCTCCTGACCCCGGTGTTGCTGGTAGCTGGCTTTTTGGCCGGCTGCGGCCGGCCCATTCCGGCCGAAAATCCGGGCGCTCCGTCTCTGGACGACCTGCTGCCGAAGCATGCCCAGCCGAAACTGCGCACCATGAAACTATTTATCGGTGCCGAAACGGTGGCGGCCGAGTTGGCGTTGACCCGCGAGGAGGAAATGACCGGCATGATGTACCGCACCAACATCCAGGAAACCGACGCCATGCTGTTTGTCCTGCCGGTGCCGCAGCGAGCCAGTTTCTGGATGAAGAATTGTCCCGAATCCATTTCCGCTGCCTACATAACGCCCGATGGAATTATTGCCGAGGTGCATCATCTGGAACAGAACGACACCAATTCCGTTGCTGCCGCAACGGACAATATTCAATTCGTTTTGGAGACCAAGGAGGGGTGGTTCACCCGGCATAATATTTCTGCCGGGACGCTTATCCAGACTGAGCAAGGCTCGCTGGCGGCCACCTTCTTGCGCCGGCCATAATGGCCTGGCCCGGTGTCCATTTGGGGAAGCCTTCCCGGTCATAATCAACCCATGCTGTCGCTCGAACAACTCGCCGGATTATTGGACCAGCATCGCTCCGCCGCCTCTGCCCAGGTGCAGGAATTTGCCATTGGCGGGCGTCAATTTTCGTTCAACTCACAGCCCGCCATCATGGGCGTCGTGAACCTCTCCGCTGACTCATGGTATCGCGAAAGCGTCTGTCTCTCGGCTGAGGCTGCCATTCAGCGCAGTCGGACCCTCGCCGCTCAGGGGGCGCAGATTATTGATATTGGGGCGGAATCCACCCTCGCTCACGCCGCGCGCGCGGGCGATGCCGCGCAGAATTCCAAACTGTTGCCGGTCATTCAGGCTTTGCGCGCCGAAAAAATTCTCGTTTCCGTTGAAACCTACTCCCCTGCGGTCACGCGGGCGAGTTTGGAGGCTGGCGCCAATATTTTAAACCTGACCGGCACCGAAGCCACCGATGAGATTTTCCGTTTGGTTGCCGCGCATGATGCCGCCGTCATTATTTGCTACGTCGCCGGCAAAAATGTCCGTGCGGTGGGCGATTATGATCTGAGCGCCGATCCGGTGCCCATGCTGCACGACTTTTTTGCCCGCCAGATTGAGTCCGCCCGCCGTAATGGAGTGCAGAAAATATTTTTAGATCCCGGCTTGGGCTTTTATTACCGCAATTTGCAGGACAGCGCCGTGCGGATACGGCACCAGATGAAAATATTCTTAAACACGTTTCGCCTGCGCGAACTGGGTTTTCCCGTCTGTCATGCCTTGCCGCACGCGTTTGAATTTTTTGGCGAGGAAGTCCGTTGCGCCGAGCCATTTTTTGCCGTGCTCGCCGCGCTGGGAAAAACCGATTTGTTTCGCACGCACGAAGTGCCGCGTATCCGGGCGGTGCTGGAAACCATGAAATCCTGCTGACTCGGTTACGGCGTCAGCTTTTATTCTGGGTTCGCCTCGTGCTTCACGAGGCCTGCTGGCAAAGGAATATCCCCTCTTCACCGGAAGTCGTGATCCACTCGTCAGTTACGGTCAAACCATGCCGGCCCAGCCACTGGCGAATCCGTGCCGGCGTATAGCGGTAGGAAAAAAAGAGCCGTATGGATTCGTTGCGCTTAAAGCAAAACTCTCGTCTATCCACGCGGATCTGGCGGGTGCGGTGGAAATGGAACTGCGCGACTATCCGCTGCAAGCCCTGCTCTGCTGTCTCCACCGAGAAACGCAGTTCCCCATCTCCCGCTTCCACGCCCAGATCATAAAGCAAGGCCAAGAGCCAGTCGCGCGTGAGCGGATTGTTGTATTGCGGGAGAATTTTTGCCACTCCGCCGGCATAATCTTGGCCCGGGGCCAGGTTGGCACTGAGCAGCAAGTGGTCGCTGGGTCTCACTAATGCGGTCAGCTTCGGCAAAATCTGGCGCGGTTCGAAATTGGGTATCATGCCGAAAAAAGTCACCACCCGCTTTGTGTGCGGCGGGGCGCTGGCGGCGAGGTCCTCTTGCAATTCTCCGGCTGCCGCGAGATCGCAGACCAGCGCGAAACATTTATCCGCGGACACCAGGTCCAGCGCCGCCTGTCGGGCAACCAAAACCATTGCAACACTGACATCGGATGCCGTGTAAAACAGTTTTTTGTTGTTACCCTGTAGTTGTTTCAAGAGTTGAACATCCTTCTGTCCGCCTCCGCAGCCCAGCCCGATGACATGGACGGATTTGGCCGTCACCATGCTGGCGAGGGCGGCAAAGGCACGGCCGTAGGTGGCCAGGCAATCGTTGTCATAGCGCGCGGGTGAATGGGCTTCGTGCAGCGCCAGCCATTTTTGCGTCTGCTTGATGCTGTCGTAATGAAATTTGTGATTAACCTTCCGCGTGCGGAGCGAAGTAAGGAGATCGTGGCGGACTTTATCCGGAAACTGACTGGGGTGAATCCGAATGTTCGCAGCACCATTCATGAATATTTCTTTCGCCCCACGGTTTCTCGAATCGTTTTTTCTGGCTTCAGTGGTGCCCATGACGGTAGCGCCTTAAGCTTGCGGGAATTTGACATACAGCAACCAGTAAATCACCACCCCGGTGATGGAAACATACAACCATAAAGGCCAGGTCCATCGTGCGATTTGTTTATGCTCCGCAAATTGTGCTTTGCGGGCACGATAAAGTGTCAGGAGGATCATGGGCACAATTGCCGCCGCCAGCATGGTGTGCGAAAAAAGGATGGTCAGGTAAATTGGCCGGAACCAGGCCGGGTTCACAAAACGGGTCGGGCCAAGGTGCAATACTGCGGCCAGATAAATGTGATAGGTTAGGTAGCAGGCGAGAAACACCGCCGAGGTGAAGAAGGCGGCCAGCATGCAATTGCGGTGGGCAATTTTGTTTTGGCGTCGGATGGCCACCAGGCCAGCCGCGAGAAACATCGCGCTTAAGCCATTAAGCGTGGCATTGATAAACGGCAGATCGTGGATGGTCATGGTTCGTTTTCCAGCTGATGAATCGCTTGTAACAACCGTGGCTGGACATCGTTGGTCCAGTTCACGCCCTCGCCGCCAGTTTCAAAAAAGGCGCGTAGCCGGGCTTGTTTGTCCACCACTACAAAAATGGTGGAGTGGATGAATAAATCCATGTCGCCATTACGTTCTGCCGGTTTCACGGGCACGGCACTCAATTTTAAACTATCGCTGCCCAGTGCTGCGATTTCCCTTTTCGTGCCGGTCAGAAAGGTCCATCGTCCAAAGTCGGCCGCGAATCGTTCCCCGTATTTTTTGAGCACCGCCGGTGAATCAAATTCGGGGTCCGTCGTGAGCGTCACTAATTTGGCTGAACTGTCCGCCGGCAATTGATTTTGCAGGGACCGCATTTGGGCCGTCATCCGCGGGCATGGTCCGGCGCAGCGCGTGAATACAATATCCGCCACCCAGACGCGGTTGCTGAAGTCGGCCAGCGTGGCGAGATTACCGGTTTGGTTCGTCAGGGTGAATGGGGCCACCGGACCAATAACGCGCAAGGTTTGGGGGGGATTCCGTTTGAGATCCCAAAACCACAATACAAACGCGAGGCTGATGAAACCAAACAGCACTGTGTTTCCCACCCACAAAATGCGGGGTGCCTGGTTGGAGTGGTCGGACATAAATCCCGCTCATTATGCACCGAAATCCTTCCACCGCAAGTCAAGCGCACCCTGGTCAACAGGCAATTATCTCTCTTGGGGGTAGCGTGCTTTTAGCGCAAATGCGCCGTTTCATTGAAAAATCCTATGGCAGCTCTCGCTCGCGATGGGCTCGCTCAGCCCAGTTGATCGCCTCGTTTGCAAGGGTATCCGGCGAGAAAAGATGGGGCGGACATCCGTTTGCCGCCTTCCCGCTGGACTTCGAGCAGTCGGAGCGCGTCCTTGCCGCAGGCTACCAGGATTCCCGTGTGATCCGCTGTTAGAATGGTGCCAGCCTTGCCAGCGCCTTCCGCCACTTGAGCTTTCCATACTTTCAACAGCGGTGCTTTGTGTTCTCCTCCCAGATAAGTGAAGGCGCCGGGCCACGGGGTGAATGCTCGCAGGCGATTCCAGATTTGGATGGCTGGCAGGTTCCATTGAATCAATCCGTCCTCCTTTTTGATTTTAGCAGCGTAGGTCGAGCCGTTGTCCGGCTGGGGCTCCGGAAAAAATTTGCCGGTCACGTAGCCGGGGATGGTTGCCGTTAATAGTTCCGCGCCCATCAAGGCCAGCCGGTCGTGCAAGGTTTGGGCGTCGTCGCTCGGCAGGATCAAGGTGTGGCGGACGGATAGAATCGGGCCGGTATCCAGTCCGGCGTCCATTTTCATGATCGTCACGCCGGTGTCGAATTCTCCGTTGGCGATGGCCCACTGGATCGGCGCAGCCCCGCGATATTTGGGAAGAATGGAGGTGTGTACATTGAGGCAGCCTTGCGGAGCTAAATCCAGAATAACCTGCGGCAGGATCTGGCCATAAGCCACCACCACGACCAAGTCTGGCTGCCAGGTGTGCAGTTCCGTCGCGAAGGCTTCATCGCGGGCTTTTAGCGGCTGCAGCACCGGCAGTTTCAGTTCGGTTGCCAGCAATTTGACGGGAGACGGCTGTAATCTGAGGTCGCGGCCTTTGGGCTTGTCGGGTTGGGTGACTACGGCAACGACTTGGAAACGTTCATCCTGTGCGAGCGCTTGCAGGCTGGCGCAGGAGAGTTCCGCTGTGCCGAAAAAAATGATCCGTAAGGGAGTCATGCCGGCAGCCGCGACGATGGCAGAACCGCATTCGGACGTCTGTCCCCATCCCCGGTCGTCATCCCCGGAAAGCTCTTTAATCGAGCGGAGGGGAAGCTTCTAAAACCCAGGCGGCCAGGCAGCGTCATGCGGGCTTTTTCGGGGTAAGGGTCACTTCCTGAATGTCCGCAAAGGGAACGATGACCTGCCCGCTTTGCCCCGTTTCAAAAATGACTTCCGTGGCTGTGACCTGGGCGATGCGCGTCACCGGGAATAATTGTTTGGTGGTTCGCACTTCCATGGTGAACGTGGTGCCTTCACCTTTCAATGTGCCAATAAAACCGGCAAATTTGGTTTCGATAAAGCGTTTGTTGAAGGTGAATTTTCCGCGCGCAAAAACTTGCGGCTTGGCTTCCTTCTTTTCTTCCTGTTTCCAGGAAGCATCCACGATTTTAATCTCGTCCTCGGGCTTGGCGTTCGCGCCGGCTGGGTCACCTTCGCCTTCGGCTGCGGCGGGCGCGTCCATCTTCATCGGCATCGCCAGGAAAACCACGGGTCCGATGATGGGCAGCAGGGCTGAAATACCAATCACCTGTCCGGGTGAGCGGGCGCGGAATACGGCCACTTCAAAGGCGGCAAACAGATTGGCCAGGTAGAGCACCAACAGGATGCCTAGCCCAACCGGCGAACCCACCAGCCCGCCCAACAGGGAGGGGTGTTCGGGGATGGTCAGCCGAGTTACCGGATTGATTTTGATTTCCTTGGGGGGCGGGCGTTGGGACGGATCCGGTTCGATAAAAACTTCCACGAGCGGCTTGAGCTTGGGGTTGGCGGTAAGCTGCTTCAAGGAAGCCTGCGAAAGTCGGCCCCACGGAATGTTGGTGTAAACTTCGCCGGAGACACGCAGCAGCAGGCCGTTGTCGTCAAATTTGACAATGTCGCCGGATAGCGTGGCCCCGTCCACCAGCGTCAGCGACTCCGCGCCGATTGCGCCGAGATGCAGGCCAAGCCATAGCCACAGAACTAATAGGGTTTTACGCACGTCAATTTTCTAGCAAAGGCGGCGCACCGGCGAAAGCAAATTCAGCGCCGGAATTTCCCCGCTTGCGGGTCAGGCTCGCAGTTCCGCGCCGAGTTGCGACCGGAGCGTTTCCAGCACCTGCGCGTGCGCGTTGTTCACCTCGGCGTCGGTCAGCGTCTTGTCATTGGCCCGGTACGTGAAGGCATACGCGAGACTCTTTTGTCCGGCCGGCACGCCTTGACCGCGGAAGACATCGAAAAGTTCCACGCTCTCCAGATTCGTCGCTTTTGCTTGTTTGACGGCTTGCAAAACCAGGTCATGCGTCACCGTTTCCGGCACCAGCATCGCCACATCCCGGCGGCTGGATGGATAGGTTGGCAGCGCTTTGAAGGTCTTCGCCGCATTCCGCCGTGCCATCAGCAGGTCCAGATTGAACTCGGCCAGCCAGACCGCATCCCGCAAATCATACTTCTTCGCCAGGGTCGGGAGCAGTTGCCCGATTTCGCCCAGCGGCAGTTTTCCGCCCAGCGAGACGACGGAGGATTCCAGAAAGAACAGCGTGCTGTCGGCGCGTTTGCTAAAGCTGATGCCGCGCAGCCCGAATTGTTCCAGCAAATCCTCCGCCAGCCCCTTCAAATCATAGGCGTCCAATTTGGCCTCCCGCTCAGCGCCGCTCCAGAAAGGCCGCGCGCGCTGCCCCGTGATGGCGATGGCCACCTGGCGGGTTTCTTTGATTTGCCCGTTCGCCTGCGTAAACACCCGGCCGATTTCAAAGAGTGCCACGTCGGGGTTTTTTCGCGCCAGATTGTGGCGCAGGGAATGAATCAAACCCGGTAGCAAACTCGGACGCAGCACGTCCATGTCGCTGCTCAAGGGATTGGCCAGCGCCACGATTTCTTCCGGCCGGTGACTCCGCACTTCCGCTTTGGAAATCAGGGTTTGTCCCTGCGCTTCATTCAGTCCCAGTCCGGTCAGAATGCGGCGCACGTCGCCGATTTGGTCATAGACCGCATCAAAGACGTTCATGCCCAGCGCTCCGCGCGGGGGCGTGCTCGGAATCTTGTCCACCCCGAATAACCGGCCGACTTCCTCTATCAAATCCACCTCCCGCTTCAAATCCACCCGCCAGGAGGGAATTTGAAATGTGCACTCGCCCGGGGATTGTGCGGTGACCGTCAGGCCTAGCTTGGTTAAATAGGTTACTTGATCCAGATGGGATATGCCGATCCCCAGCAGGTCCTTCGATTTCGCAAAATGCAGCGTTATTTCTTTGGGCTGTTTCCCAGGCGCTTGCACCTCCACCACGCCTTCGGCCAGCCGGCCGCCGGCGGTTTCCAGGATCAATTGCGCCGCGCGCTGGCTCGCCCGGTCGCAGATCCCGAGGTCCGCCCCGCGCTCAAATCGGTAGCTGGATTCGCTGCGCAACCCGAGGAGTTTGCTGGTGCGCCGGATGTTCACCGGCGGAAAATACGCGCTCTCGATCAAGACGGTCTGGGTGGCCTCGTGGATTTCCGTGTTCGCGCCTCCCATGATGCCGGCCAGGGCAATGCCTTTTTGCTTGTCGGCAATTAATAACATTTCGCCGGTCAGCGTGCGTTCCTGATGGTCCAGCGTCTTGAATTTTTCTCCGGCCTCCGCGCGCCGGACCACAATGGTGGGCTTTCCGCTGGCATCCGGGGAGATGAGCTGATAATCAAACGCATGCAGCGGCTGGCCGGTCTCCAGCATCACATAGTTTGTCACGTCCACTACGTTGTTGATGCTGCGAATGCCGACTTTTTCCAGGGCGCTTTTCAGCCACTCCGGACTCGGCCCGACCTTGATGCCTTGGATAACCCGGGCCGTGTAGCGCGGGCAAAGTTCCGTGTCTTCGATTTTAACCGCGACCAGGCCTTCCGCTCGGGTTTCCGACGTCGGGATTGTGACTGCGGGGATTTTTAGCGCATTCCCCGTCACGGCCGCGATTTCCCGGGCAATGCCTATGACGCTGTTCAAGTCTGGCCGGTTGGGGGTCACTTCCAGATCATAAATCACGTCGCTGCCGCTCCCGCCCAGATATTCTCCAAACGGCTGGCCAACCCTTGCGTCCGGGCGCAGCAGTAACAGGCCGTCCGCCTTCGCATGACCGATGGCTTCCGGATCAATCCCCAGTTCCTCGTGCGAGCAGAGCATGCCGTGCGATTCCACCCCGCGAATCTTGCCGATCTTGATCGTGAACGGCTCTTTTTCTCCCGCCTTGGGCGGCAATGCTGCGCCCGGTAGGATAAGGGGCACCTTGTCACCCGCCTGGAAATTTTGGGCGCCGCACACAATCTGGCGCTCGCCGGTGCCGTCGTTGACGCGGCAGAGCGAAAGTTTGTCGGCGTTGGGGTGCTTGTCGCGGGTCACCACTTGTGCCACCACAATGCCGGCGAAGGCCCCGGAGATTTTTTCCACGCTCTCAACTTCCAGTCCGAGCATGGTGAGTCGCTCGGTCAATTCCTCGGGCGACCAGTTGAAATCCACATATTGTTTGAGCCAGTTAAGGGTGACTTTCATTTAGAAAATTAGTGCTTTATTCAATCACATGCCATCCCGCTGCGAAATAAAATTCCGCGCCCGAAAATTCCGCTAGGTGCTGCTTGACCCTGTGCTTGGACCGCGGCCTTCAGGCCGCTTCAGCCTCCCAATCGGCGAAGGGGGATCGATTGACCTGCGGGATTGCGCAGGGTGAAGCGGCGTAAACGCCGCGCGCTTGGCCCATTGGCCATTGAGAACCGTGTCAAGCTGCACCCGATTCCACGTGGGTCGCTCGTCTCGCCCCGGGTCCCCCCGGCAAAATAAAAACGGCGAAGGAAAAATCCTTCGCCGCTGAGTCAGCTGATTAAAACCCGCTCTTACTTCTTTGCTCCCAGGATCGCGTCCTTGGCGGCTTTGGCCACGCGGAACTTTACGACCCGCTTGGCGGCAATCTTAATGGCTTGGCCCGTTGCCGGGTTGCGGCCCATGCGCGCTTTGCGATTGACCAGCACGAGCTTGCCCAGGCCCGGAAGGGTGAAACTGTTTTTGGCGTTTTTGTAGGCCAGGTTAACAATCGCTTCCAAGGCGGCGGCGGCTTGCTTTTTGGTGAGGGCAGTCGCTTCTGCAACCGCACCGATGATTTGTGATTTGGTTAATGATTTTGCCATAGGAGAAAAGAATTAACGGCATTGGTTTATCACGCAAGCCTAAAAATGGATATTTTCAGGGTTTTCCCCGTTTTTATGGAACGTGGCCGGACAACCGTGGCCGGCTTTACACCTTCAAAAAATAGTTTCGCTGCTTCTCGCTGATGGGCAGCGCCAGCTTTTCCATGACTTGCAACAGGTCTTCCCACACGTTGCGTTTCTCGCTCATCGCTTGGTTCCGCAGCAGGTACGCCGGATGATAAGTCGGCATGAGCGGCGTGCCCCGATACGTCTGCCAGTGGCCGCGCAGCTTGCTGATGCCCGCCGTTTTGCCCAGCAATCCTTCCACCGCCGTCGCGCCCAGCGCTACAATGACTTGGGGCCGGATTAAATCTATCTGCTCGTGCAAATAGGGGATGCACGTGGCCATCTCTGCCGGCGTTGGCTTGCGGTTGCCTGCGGTTTGTCCCGGCGTGTCGGGTCGGCATTTCAAAATATTGGCAATGTAAACGTCCGCCCGCGAAAGACCGGTGGCGGAAATGATTTTCGTCAGCAATTGTCCCGCCGCACCGACAAAGGGTTCTCCCTGCTGGTCTTCGTCCGCGCCCGGAGCTTCGCCCACGAACAGGAGTTGCGCGTTGATATTGCCCACCCCAAACACCACGTTTGTCCGTGCCGTCACCAGATGGGGACATCGGGTGCAGGCTAGCGCGCGCTCCCGTAGCGCCGCCATGGCGGCGGCTTTTTCCGCCGCCGCTTGTGGTGGGTGAGTCGGCGACGGAACCGGCGACGGCGCGGTAGGAACTGGCGTTGCTGGCACGGTCGCAGGATTCCCGGGTGGTTTGGGCGGAGCCATGGCTTTTTGTGGGGCGACTGTTTTGGGCGGCGGTTGGGCGAGGGCGCGGAGCGTGGTCGGCTCCACCGGGATATGGCGGATGCCCCGCGCCTTTAATCCTTCCAGATGTTGAATCGTTGCCTCGAGCAATTGTCGGTAGCCATCGGACATGCCCACATCCTACCGGCTGCGCTTCGAAGTGCAACCGGCATCCACAGTTTGGGTGATGGCGCCGGTGTCACTTTTGGGCGAAACTAACCGTCCAAATTCAGATGAAAGCCCGCTACCTTGTCCTGTGCGCCGCGCTCGCCCTGCTGCCGTGCCATCTGTTGGCGCAGCGGATCACTGAAAGTTTTGACGCCGGCTGGAAATTTTTCGCCGGCGATCCCGTGGGTGCCGCCGCCGGCGCCTTTGCCGATGCCGGCTGGCAAAAGCTGGATGTGCCCCACGATTGGAGCATCGCCGGACCCTTTGCCCAAACCAACCTTACCGGTGGTGCCGGCGCGTTTTTACCGGGCGGCGTGGTGTGGTATCGCAAGCATTTCTCCTTGCCGCCCGGGGACCCCGGACGCCGCGTGTTTGTGGAATTCGATGGGGTGATGCAAAACAGCGATGTCTGGATCAACGGCGTTCCTCTTGGTCACCGGCCCAACGGGTACGTCGGCTTTCAATACGAGCTTACCGGACGGGTTTATTTTGGCCGGGAAAATATTCTTGCCGTCCGCTGCGATACTTCCGCCCAGCCGGCCTCGCGCTGGTATTCCGGCGGCGGCATCTACCGGCACGTCCGGCTGGTGGAAACGAGCCGCATCTTTGTGCCGGCGAATGGACTTTTTGTTGCCACCCCGCAGGTTGCCGCCGGCGCCGCGACCGTCCGGATGCAGGTGCTCGTCACCAATACCTGCGCCGCGCCTCACAGCGTTTATTTGCATCTTTCCGTGCTGGATCCCGCTGGCCAGACTGTGGTGACAGCGCCGACGCCGGGGCAGACCATTTCCAATTTTTGCGCCAGCGGGTTCCAGCAGGATCTGGTTATTCCCCGGCCCCGGCTTTGGAATTTGGATCGCCCGGCCCTCTATCAGGCGCGCGTGGAAGTATGCGGTTCTCCCTTGGAAACCGCTGCTGCCCCGCCCGGGAAGGTAACGAGTCCCGCCCCTTGGGGGGGCCGGTTTGATAACCTGACGGTTTCTTTTGGCATCCGCGACGCGCACTTTGAGCCTGACACCGGCTTCTGGTTGAATGGAAAAAATTTCAAGCTGAACGGGGTCTGCCTGCATCACGACGGCGGAGCGTTCGGGGCCGCCGTGCCGCTGGAGGTGTGGCGGCAGCGTCTCGTCGCGCTCCGGCAGCTCGGGGTGAACGCCATTCGCACCGCGCATAATCCGCCCGCGCCGGAGTTTTTGGATGCCTGCGACCAGTTGGGGTTCCTGGTCATGGATGAATTTTTCGACTGCTGGACCGTGGCCAAAAATCCTTATGACTACCACCTTTACTTTCATGAGTGGTCCGCGACGGATGAGCGCGACACCATCTGGCGCGATCGCAATCACCCCAGTGTCATTCTTTACAGCGTGGGCAATGAAATCCATGACACGCCTCAGGCCGAAAAAGCCAAGCGCCTCCTCTCCGGCCTGGTGGCGGTCGCCCATGCCGCTGACCCCACGCGCCCGGTAACCCAGGCCCTGTTTCGACCCAATGTCAGTCACGACTACGATGACGGCCTGGCCGACCTGCTGGATGTGGTCGGCCAGAATTACCGCGAAAACGAAATCCTGGCCGCGCATGCCCAAAAGCCGTCCCGGAAAATTGTCGGCACGGAAAACACTCACGACCGCAAACAATGGGTCGCCGTGCGCGATCATGCCCCCTATGCCGGGCAGTTTTTATGGACCGGCATTGATTATCTGGGTGAATCCCGCCGGTGGCCGGTCATCGGTCACGGATCTGGTTTGCTGGACCGCACCGGTGCCATCCGCCCGCTGGGACGCGAGCGGCAGAGCTGGTGGAGCCCGGCCCCCATGGTCGC
>CAISVF010000067.1 GCA_903888765.1 uncultured Verrucomicrobia subdivision 3 bacterium
CCGGCAAAATTTGCCGAATGGATCCTCAAGCAGAAGCCGCTGCTGATCACCGACACAACCTTGCGCGATGCCCATCAGTCGCTGTTTGCCACGCGCTTGCGGTCGTATGACATGCTGGCCGTTGCGGATGGCCTTGCCCGGCGCACGCCTAATTTATTCAGCCTGGAAATGTGGGGCGGGGCCACGTTTGATACCGCGCTGCGGTTCCTGCATGAAGACCCTTGGCTGCGCCTGCGCCTCCTGCGTGAGCGGATACCCAATATCTGTTTCCAGATGCTCTTCCGCGGCTCCAATGCCGTGGGCTATTCCAATTATCCGGATAACGCGGTTGCCGGCTTTATCAAGCATGCCGCCGAAGCCGGGATGGATATATTTCGCATTTTTGATTCGCTGAATTATCTGCCCAATCTCAAAGTGGCGATGGAGGCGGTGCAGGAAACGCATGCCCTTTGCGAAGGCACCATTTGTTACACTGGTAATATCCTTGATCCCGCGCGCCATAAATATTCCCTCCAATATTATGTGAAACTGGCCAAGGAACTGGAAAAAATGGGTGCCCATATGCTGGCCATCAAGGATATGGCCGGACTGTGCAAACCCGCCGCCGCGAGCGTTCTGGTCAAGGCGTTGAAGTCTGAGATTGGCATCCCCATTCATTTTCACACCCACGACACGAGCGGCATAGCGGCTGCCAGCGTGCTGAGTGCGGCGGAGGCGGGCGTGGATGTTGCCGACCTGGCCATTGCTTCCATGAGCGGCTCCACGAGCCAGCCCAATTTGAATTCCATCGTTGCGGCCCTGCAATTCACCAAGCGCGATACCGGCCTTGATTTGGGTGCGCTCAATGAGTTTGCTGATTACTGGGAGCATGTCCGCGAATTTTACACTCCGTTCGATTCCTCCCCGCGCGCAGGCAGTGCGGAAGTTTACATGCACGAAATGCCCGGCGGCCAATTCACCAATCTCAAGGAGCAGGCCGCTTCCATGGGCCTTGCCCACCGCTGGCCGGAAATCGCGCGCACCTACTCCGAGGTAAACCAGCTCTTTGGCGATATTGTCAAGGTCACCCCCAGCAGCAAGGTCGTCGGCGACATGACGATGTTTCTCGTTACCCGCGGGATCAAGCCGGCGGATGTGGTGAATCTTGAGCCCGGCAGCACGCCCTTCCCGGAATCTGTCATTGATATGCTCGCCGGTGGCTTGGGGCAGCCCCTGGGTGGCTGGCCCAAACAATTGCAGCGCGTGGTCCTCGGGGACCGCAAGCCGCTCAGCGGTCGGCCGGGCGCAGGCCTGAAACCGCTGAACTTTAAGAAGATTGCGGAGGATCTTGCCGCCAAAGTTAAACCGGACGTGACCCTGGATGATGTATTCAGTCACATCATGTATCCCGAAGTGTTTGCCGGCTACGCCAAATTCACGCGTGAGCATGGCGACCTGTCTGCTCTGCCCACGCCGGCCTTTTTTTACGGGATGAAAGCCGGGCAGGAAATCTCCGTCGAGATCGAATCAGGCAAGACCTTGTTCATCCGCCTGGTCAACATTGGCGCGGTGGATGCCGAAGGCAAGCGCACGGTGAGTTTTGAGTTGAACGGCATGACCCGCCAGTTGGCCATTGTGGATCGTTCCGCCAAGCCAACCGTCAAGGCGCGCGTAAAAGCCGATCCCGCCAAGCCGGCCGATGTCGGCGCGCCCATTCCCGGTCTGGTCACGGCTTTGGCCGTCAGCGTCGGTGCCAAAGTCGCGAAAGGCGATAAGCTGCTCACCCTTGAGGCGATGAAGATGCAGACGACGATCTATGCCTCATTCGCTGGGGTGGTGGATGAAATTTGCGTGCAAAACGGTGACGCTGTGGAGAGCAAAGACTTGATCCTGCGCATCCGCCCGGCTTAAAGGCTGTCCGAAAGTTGCTGGCCAAGTGGTGCTTGCTTTTGGGATCGACTCCCACGGCAACAACCTTGCCTGAAATCTTGCAAGCTGGTTTTCCGGATTGGCGGCTTTTAGGATTTGCTTGCAGCCATGCGCAAAGAGCGCATAATCTTGGTCGGTAATCTCTGCTGGGCTGGTGCCCGGTGGCTAATTGAAGTGCTTTTCTCTGTTAGCTAAGCCATACTGCGTGGTCGATATGGTCTGTTATAAATGTTGGCCTGGTTTCGTTTGGCGGAAGTGGCTTTTAGTGCGCGCGTAGCTCAACTGGATAGAGCGTCGGTCTCCGAAGCCGAAGGTTATGGGTTCAACTCCCGTCGCGCGCACCACTTTTTTTGGCGCGAGGGCGTTTTTCAATGGCCCGGTCATAAAAACATCGGGCTTGGGAATTTTATCCGGATGAAATATGCACTCCGCTGAAAAACCACAACGCCACCACCAATAACAAAATCATGAAGGCCGCGAAAATGACCAACAAAAAGCGAATCTGCTTTTGTTGGTCGGTCGGTCGTCGTTTCCCCGGGCGAGCGGATCGACTGAGCCTGATAGGCATAATAAATCCAGTAGCTAAAGTTTGATGAACCAGCGATGCACCGCATGATTGCCAAAAGCGGCACTCGCTTGATTGATCGGGTTCGTCTCTAAGCTGCCCTAAAAGTTGACCTGGCGCAATGCTGGAATGGATGGCCAAGGTAACGCAGAAATTTCGTCCTCGCCAACGGGCCTTTTTCGAGTAGTTTTTTGGACGGATAAACTCATGTTCACTGGTACTTACACTGCAATTGTCACTCCGTTCAAAAACGGCCAGCTCGATGAACCGGCACTTGGCCGGCTGATCCACCTGCAAATCAAGGGCGGCGTAGATGGTATTGTGCCGGTCGGCACTACGGGGGAATCGCCCACTGTGGATTACGACGAGCATACCAAAATCATCGAGTTATCCGTGAAGTTTGCGGCTGGCAAACTCAAAGTGCTGGCTGGCACGGGCGGCAATTCTACGAGCGAAGCGATTTACCTCACCAAGGCGGCGGAAATTGTTGGTGCCGATGGTTCGCTTCAGGTTGCGCCCTATTACAACAAACCCACGCAGGAAGGGTTGTACCAGCATTTTAAGGCCATTGCCAAGTCCACAACGTTGCCGCTGGTGCTCTATAGCATTCCCGGGCGCTGTGGGATTGAAATTGGCGTGGACACGGTGCAACGTCTGGCCAGAGACTGCAAAACTATTGTGGGAATCAAGGAAGCCGGGGGAAGCTGTGATCGGGTTTCCCAATTGCGCGCCGCGCTGGGGCCCAAGTTCGAGATTTTATCCGGGGATGATTCGCTGACGCTGCCATTTATGGCGGTGGGTGCTCAAGGGGTTATCAGCGTGGCCTCTAATGTCATTCCGCGCGAGGTTTCCCGCATGGTGAGAGCCTTTGCCAAGGGCGAACTGAAGCAGGCGGCACAATTACACGCCAAGTTTTACCCGATATTCAAGGACTTGTTTGTGGAGACCAACCCGGTACCCGTCAAGGCTGCGCTGGCCATGCTGGGCATTATTCAGGAAGAATACCGGTTGCCGCTGGTCCCGTTGGCGCAGGCAAATCGGGCGAAACTTACAGCCACTTTGAAAGGATGCGGCATTTTGAAATAAGCACCAGGAAGCGATAGCCGGGGGATTGGTACCGATTTTCGCTTCTTTGGTTACCCAATATTATGATCAAAGTCATCATTAACGGTTATAAAGGCCGCATGGGACAAGCTCTGGTCAATTGTGTTCCGCACCATCGGGGTTTAGAATTATCCGGGAAAATTGATACGGGCGACAGTCTGACCTCGGTTATTGGTCTGGGGGATGTCGTGATTGATTTTAGCACACACGCGGCGACCGTAGAAGTAGCCAGGCAGTGTGCTATCCACCAGAAGGCGCTGGTTATTGGCACCACCGGCCATAGCGACACGGATACGTTTGAGATCCGCAAGTTGGCGAACCAAATTCCCATGGTGTGGGCGTCGAATTTTTCCACCGGGGTGAACACCCTCTTCTGGCTCACGCGCAAAGCGGCGGAAATCCTTGGGCCGGAGTTTGATCTGGAGGTGGTGGAAATGCACCATCGCCTCAAAAAAGATGCGCCTAGCGGCACCGCTAAATCACTCGCGGAAATATTAGCCGAGGTGCGAAAACTGCACTTAAGTGATGTGGTCCGCCACGGCCGGGCCGGAATTGTGGGAGAGCGCAAGCCCAGTGAAATCGGCGTGCATTCGCTGCGCGGGGGGGATGTCGTGGGAGATCACACTGTGGTGTTTGCCAATGTCGGCGAGCGGGTGGAATTAACGCACCGGGCTTCCAGCCGGGAGACTTTTGCCAACGGTGCGCTCCGGGCAGCGCAATGGGTGGTGGCGAAAAACCCTGGTATTTATGATATGCAGGACGTGCTGGGGCTGAAATGAATTCTGGTTGCGGAATGCAAGCTTCAGCCACCTTGCCGACCGTTTTTATCGGGCTCGGTTCCAATCTGGGTGCATCGCAACAAATTATTACGGCTGCTTTTTCGCAGTTGCAGGCTTGGTCAGATCACCCGCTCCGGACTTCTTCGCTCTGGCAAACCACCCCGGTGGATTGCCCGCCAGATTCACCGAAATTTGTCAATGCTGTGGCCGGATTGCTTCCGCGCGTCGGGGAAACGCCCGAGTCGTTGTTGCATAAACTGCAGTCCCTCGAAAAATCCGCTGGCCGCTGGCCCAAGGTAATCCTCAACGAACCTCGCCCGCTGGATTTGGATTTGATCACCTTTGGATCGGAAATCCGTCAATCGGCTGGGTTGATTTTACCGCATCCGCGGGCACATTTGCGCAGATTTGTCCTCCAGCCGCTCTGGCAAATCGCGCCGGAACTGGTTTTGCCAGGGCAGGGGAGAAACGTTGCGGAATTACTGGCTGACTTGGTCTCGGAGGAAAACGTCACGCAAATTTGAGCGTGTTGCCAAAAATGCGTTTGTGCTCCTGGATGGCGTAACGGTCCGTCATGCCGGCAATATGGTCGCATACCGCACGCGGTTTGCTGACGCGATGGATGCGCTTGGGGGCAACCTTGGCGATTTCCTCCGGGTGCTGGAGATAATGCGTAAAGAGATCCTTCAATAACTGTCGTGCCCGGATATGTGGTTCGTTCACCACCGGATTGAAATACAGGTTTTTATAAAGATATTTCCTTAATTCAAGATTTAACCGCTTCCGTTCCGGACTGTAATGAATCAGCACTTTTGAATAACGCCGCACCTCGTCCGCCGTCTGGACCTTGGCCCCGGCGATCAGTTTTTCGCTGGTGGCGATCACGTCCGCGAGCTGCATATCAATGATCGTCCGGATGATGAAATAGCGGCGGCATTCATCGGGAGGATGACCATGTTCCTTTTTGACCAGACGGGCCGCGTGCGCCCAGATACGAACGTGGCGGGTGAGTTCCTTTTCGCTAAGCAACCCCGAATCCAAGCCATCATCCAGATCGTGGCTATAGTAAGTGATCTCATCCGCAAGATTGGCAATCTGGGCCTCGAGAGAAGGATTTTTAGCAATAAATCCTTTCTTCACCCCGGGGCGGTCAAATGCGGTTTGGTGCTTGGCCAGACCTTCAAGCACCTCCCAGGAAAGATTCAGACCGGAAAAATCCGGGTATTTTTGCTCCAGTTCCTCCACGATGCGCAGGCTGTGATGATTATGCTCAAAGCCACCGTGCGATCGCATCAATTCGTTCAAGACGGTTTCACCCTTGTGGCCGAACGGAGGATGGCCGAGATCATGGGCAAGCGCAATGGTTTCGGCCAGGTCGGTGTTGAGGCGGAGGGCGCTGGAGAGATTGCGCGAGATGGCGGCCACTTCAATCGTGTGGGTAAGCCGTGTGCGTAGATGGTCACCGGTTCCGTTGAGAAATACCTGGGTTTTGTATTCCAGGCGGCGAAAGGCGCGCGAGTGGATGACCCGGTCACGATCACGCTGGTAATGCGTGCGCCACACCGGCGGGGCTTCCTTTACTTGGCGCCCGCGCGTATCGCCGCTGAATTGCGCGTAGGGCGCAAGTATTTGTCGTTCAACAGCCTCGAGTTCCTGGCGGTAACGCGGCATGAGTTTAAAAATCTTTGGTTATGGCAAACTTCATTGCTTTTTAAGCAATTCCAGCACGGAAATGCCGCGCAGTTCGAAGAGTCGGCGGATGGTGTCTTCGATGAGATTGTTCGGACAACTCGCGCCGGCAGTGATTCCCACCGTGAGGTGGCCGGCCGGCAGCCAGTCACGGGTTTCCACCTCTTTTTTAAGGTGCTGGTTGTAATGGTGGATCAGCCGGTCAGAAGCCATCTTGCTGGCATTCTTGATGAAATAGGTGGGCAGTTTGGCCTCCCCCATTTCCGCGAGATGCGAGGTGTTGGAGGAATTATAGCCGCCCACGACGATGAGCAGGTGGGGCGGATCTAGCAGCATTTTTTCCAGCGCATCCTGACGGTCCTGGGTGGCGCCGCAGATGGTGTCAAAAAAGCGGAAATGTTTTTCGATGTTTTCTGCGCCGTGTTTTTTTTTGCATGACCGCTTTAAAACGCCGCTGCACCTCCTCGGTTTCGCCGCGGAGCATGGTGGTTTGGTTGGCCACGCCTACTGCCTCCAGATGCAAATCCGGGTCAAAGCCGGCCGAGAAAGCTCCCTCGAATTTATTGAGGAATTCCTGTTTGTCACCCCCGTGCAAAATGTAATTGCAAACAAAGTCGGTTTCCGCGAGGTTGTAAACCACGAGATAATGTCCGCTGCCATAAGCCCGGGCCTGGGAGGTGGTGGCCTTGGTCTCCTCGTGCTTGGCTTTGCCGTGAATGATGCTGGTGACGTGCTCTATGGAGTACTGGCGCACGCGCTTCCAGACGCTCATCACGTCGCCGCAGGTGGTGTCCACCAGCACGCAGCCTTTTGCTTCGAGCTTTTTGCGGGTGCTGACCTCCGTTCCGAACGCCGGAATAATGACCACATCCCCTGGGTTTAGGAGCGAAACTTCCACGTCCGTCGGTTTGGGGGCGATGATTTTTATGCCCATGTTCCGGATTTGATCGTTCACTTCCGGGTTGTGAATGATTTCGCCAAGCAGGTAAATAGGGGTTTGGGGGGAGACGTCCGAGAAGTATTTTCGCGCGGCATAGGCCAGATCAATGGCCCGCTCGACTCCATAGCAGAAGCCGAATTCCTTGGCGAGTTTGACCGTGATGCCTCCGGCTGCCAGCACTCCGCCGTTGGCGCGTATATTTTCGACGATTTCGCTCCGATAATGCGACAACACCTGCGCGGAGACGGCTGCCATTACATCGGGCCGGCGCAAATTAATTTTATTGGGTGTCTCATTTGATTCCTTTGACATGCTGAAAAGCTAGCCGCGAACGCAGGCATCGTCGAGCAGGATTTGCCTCGGTTTTCAATCCAGCAGCCACGAGCGGGGCTCAAGCACCGCTGCGGCAGCTTCGCTGGCGAGCACCCGCGATGGGTTAAATTCCTACTAAAGCGGCACCAAACACGCCGGCGGAATCGCCCAATTGATGCCGGACAATCGGGGTTTCCAAGTGATCCGTGAACACATACTTGCTGACCTGCTCAACTCCTTCGCGGTAAATAGCCTGGAAATTTGCGACGCCGCCACCCAGCACGATGATATCCGGGTCGAGAATATCAATGACGTTGGCCAGAGCCCGGCCAAAACGGTCAAAAAACCATTGCATGAATTCCACCGCCTGCGACTCGCCGGCAAAATACGCCGCTTCGACTTCCTTAAGCGGGCGCCTCACGCCATATTTTTCGGCGAACCGGTTTTCCAGTCCGCCGCCGCTGATGAAGGTTTCCACGCAGCCGGCTTTGCCGCAATAGCAAGCCGGTCCGTGTGGGTCGATGCTCATGTGACCCCATTCGCCGGCAATGGCCTGCGGACCGGTGAGCACTTCGCCTTTATGCACCAATCCGCCGCCGCAGCCCGTGCCCATGATGACGCCGAAAACCAGGTTTTTCCCCCGGCCCGCACCCAGCCGGGCCTCGGCCAGGGCAAAGCAGTTTGCGTCATTTTGCATGGCAATCGGGCGTTTTAGCAGCTGTTCCAGATCGGCTTTCACCGGTTGACCGTTCAGGCAAACCGTGTTGGAATTTTTCAGCAACCCGGTGCGAGGCGAAACGGCCCCTGGTGTGCCAATGCCAAAAGTTGTGGGGCCGTCAGCGGCGGCGGCCAATTCATCATGCAGCCATTTAATGCGCTGCAGGATATGCTGGTAGCCATGCTCGCGTTCTGTCGCGATGCGTTTGCGGAGAATTTCCTTACCGCCAGCATCCAGGACCACGCCCTCGATTTTCGTGCCGCCAAGATCAATGCCCATGCGTTTCCTCATAAATCCGTCAGGAGAATGAAGTGTCAGGCGTGGAAAAACAAGCCTGGCAAGTTAACCTGGCAAGTTAACCGGGTTCGCGTTCCGGGTGGACGCGGTTATCCGCTTGTTTAATACCTAATCGCACTGACCGGCATGGCTATGCGCTCTGTTCGACGCCAATTGGAACCGATCTCCATCGGTCGGCGGGAGGTAGCTGGTCTGGTCCGAGTTAAAGCAGCTCCAGGTTTCTGGTCGGGAACGCCAACTATTTTTTGACCGGCTCCATGCGTAGGGTGATGGCCCCGCTTACCAGCTTATCGTTCAGCGCGATACCAATGCGAATTGGTTTCCGCTTGGATTGCACGTCCTCGTCGATTTTGTCCTGTCGCCATTTAAACGCGCGGCCCTGTGTGTCAATGGTGACGCGCACCGTACTCTGGCCGTCGGTAATTTCTAGTGCATTCGGCCCGGCCGATCGCACCTTGCCCCACGTTACCAGCGCAGTTTCAAAATCGTCAGCGGCGGCAAACTTAACTTCGTCACGAACTTCCAAAACGGGCTGGGGGGTCCGCTGAAAAGTAAAGGTGCGTTCGAGTTTTTCCAAACCCCGCACTGCATAGGCCGACCGGATGTCAAGCTGCAGCCGGTCAGTCGTGTCAGTGAGGTTGGTGGCCAGGATGATTCCGCGAGCGTCCGCGCCGGCTTTCTGGAGTTGGCCGGCAACGACGGGGACAGCATGGCCGAAGGAACTCAGCACTTTGCTGTCATAGCGGTGCGCACTGAACGTGCGCTTGGTATAAACCTCCCCGCCGGGATCGCAAATAACCATATCATGGCCGATCACCAGGCTGAAACTACCCACATCATTGTGGTTGTGCGGTTCGTTATTGTTGCCGCCCTTCAGCACCACCGCCACCGGCGGCTTGGCTTCGGCAGCCGTGCGCGAAATCAGGACGCCGCCGCTGGCAAAAAAGCTGCGCAGGGGACTGTCGCTGAATTTTTCCAGCTTGCGCGCCAGCGGCAAATCGTTGTCGAGGCTTGATAGCATCATTCCCATCGCCAAATCGGCGTTCGCGCCGATGAGTTGGTTTTCTCCCGCCTCCAAACCGAGCCGATGACAGACATAAGCGGTTAACTGGGGGCTGGGTTTCGACCCTGGGGAACAATCTGAAATCGTGGGATAAAGACCGGGAAAGATTTCGCTGCGCAGGCAGAATAGAGCGGGAGCAATCGCCTTGTCATCGTTGAGCAGATCAATTTTGCCGCTGGTCGCCTGCCGGAGTGCTTCGGTTAATAAAATAAAATGGCCAAACCCGTAATTCCAATAGCCGATGCCTTCCGCGCAGTAACCGTCGGGGGTGAATCCCGTGAGGAAAAACCGGATTAAGCGTTCGCCCGCAGCGGCAAAAAATGCCCGGTCTGCCCGTGCGGGTTCCAGCGCTAGCGCGGCAAATACGGAATTGCCCACGCAGACCGCGTTCCAGTTCATGGGCGCCCGCAGCCAGAAAGCTTCTTTTTGCCGGCCTTCCACCATGGCCCGGAAGGGTTCCAGCACGCGCCGTTTCACATTGTCGCGGATCATTTGGCG
Organism: uncultured Verrucomicrobia subdivision 3 bacterium; assembly: GCA_903888765.1. Classification (GTDB taxonomy): domain Bacteria; phylum Verrucomicrobiota; class Verrucomicrobiia; order Limisphaerales; family UBA11358; genus UBA11358. Next base: position 9,874 of record CAISVF010000067.1, read on the forward strand.
GGTGGTCGGGGAAAGTTTGTCTCCGAGCATGAAATCTGCCTCGGCTAATTCTGCCGCCAGGCCGGTGGCTCCCAGGTCTGGGGTGATTTCACGACCACTAAAGTTGGCCAGCGAGGCATCGTGCGCGGGCATAACCCAGGTTTTTTCGGCGCACACTGCCATGATCACGTTTTCCAGTGCCTTCAGGTAGCGTCCCCGATTCTCCAAAGCTTCTGCGATGGCGAATAGCGCTATGCGCGCGCGCCGATCAAACGCCACTTTTTGCCAATGGCTCCGGTTTCCGTTGCGGGAATATTCCAAATACAGATCGTCCGGTTGATTCGGCAGCGACTGAGGGACGAGTGCGGCGGCCTTGGCCCGCGTTTCTGCCAATGCCGGGTTTGCAGCGAGTTTATCCCATGCCGCCCGATTACTGATCGGCCAGCCGAAACCAGCCGGCTGAGCTGACAATAGGTTGCTAATTTCCTGAATGCGTCCGGGGTCCGGCATTTCTGCAGCGGACACTCGCACAGTGCCGGCGAACAGCATGATCGCGGCCGACCGCCACAAACGCTGTGTCCAAAATGAAATATCAGTTTTAATCACAAGAATTCCCGATGTTCAGGCACAGACGTTTGATGTCTGCTACTGGTTACCAACCATCAACCGTGCCGGATTTATCCGACAAACCAGTGGGCAGCCATGCCGCAGGGGCAAAATAAACTGACAGCTTTTCTATCGACCATTCTGAGACGTTACGGTTTGGCTTGCCCGCCACCGCCCTTTTCGCATTTCATGATGACTATGAACGATGACCAGATCAGGCTCCGGCGGAATTTACGCGATGTCAGCCGCTGGCAAAAGGCGCAGGAGCAACTGATGGGAGGGCGTCTGGGGGCGGCCTTGTCCGGCTATCGTGATTTGGTGCGCTCTTACCCGGGAATCGCCGAATTATGGTTTGAATTGGGTAATGCCGCATCCGGCGAACTCGATTTTCTGCTCGCCAACCAGGCTTACCGCCGCGCGCGCGAGTTGGCCCCGCAGAATGCCGCTTTGCTTAGCATGGTCGGGATGCAATACCAGGGGCTCCGGCAACTGGACGACGCCCGCACGTGTTATGAAAATGCCGTGGCTGCCGATCCGGATTCCGTGGACGCCCGCATCAGCCTGGCGGTCTGGTTTGAGAAGGAACGACGTTTGGACGAGGCCTGGGATTGTGTCGAGGCGATTCTGGCCAAGCATCCGCGTGACGATCAGGCGAGATATTTTCGCGCCCTGCTCCTGCATCGAAAGAAAAAGGACGCCGAAGCGGAAACAGCGCTGCGCGACTTGATCCGGGGCGAGCCGCAGTATCCCTATGTTAAATATGCCGCTCCGCATCTATTGGGCGTGGTGCTGGACCAACTCGGCCAATATGACGAAGCCATCGGGTGGCTGGTCAAGGCCAAGGCGCAGGTTCGGACCATCACGGATACGGCGTTACTGGAAAATAGCTACGACGATGGCGACCGGCGGCGACGGGAGATGCTCGCAGGGCTGACGTCGGAAATGCTCCGGCGCTGGCGGCAGGAAGCGCCCGCCACCCGGGAGAAATATCAGATTGCCTTTCTCGGCGGGCATCCCCGCAGCGGCACCACGCTGCTGGAACAAATCCTGGATGCCAATCCCGATGTGCTGGCATTTGACGAGCCGGCTTCTTTCCACCAGGAAGTGGAAAAACAACTCCATATCCAGTCCACCGCGAAGCCTGCCGAACAATTGGATCGGCTGAGCATTGCTCGGCGGCGTGAAATGCGGCGGCGCTATGTGAAAAGCTTGTTGCGCGAAATTCCCGGTCAGCCGCCCCAGCGTGTGCTGGTGGATAAAAACCCGTCGCCCACCATGTCGCTGAACGTCTGGCTGCGGGTGTTTCCGGAATTAAAAGTGATCATCGCCTTGCGTGATCCGCGGGATGTGATCATCAGTTGTTTTTTTCTGAATATCATGCTCAATGCCACAAATGTGAACTTTTTAAGCCTGGAACGAACTGCCAGGCATTATGCCGATCTGATGGACGTCTGGCTGCGCCTGCGCGAGTTGGGCGGATTCGATTGGATTGAGTCTCGCTATGAAGATGTGGTGGCGGACGTGGAATTTGAGGGGCGCAAAGTGACGGAATTCCTCGGGTTGACGTGGCATGCGGATCAGGCTCGTTTTCACGAAACCGCCCGCCGCAAGGTGCTGTATGCCCCCACGTATCACGATGTAACCCAGCCAGTTTACCAGCGCGCGGTCAAGCGCTGGGAACGTTACGCCGCCGCGCTTGAGCCGGTCGCGGCCAAACTGGAGCCCTATTGTCGAGCGTTTGGCTATCCCACCTGAGGTTGGCTGTTTTGCCACACCGATGCCAGATTGCCAACCTGACTCGACTCCAGTCTTAAGGTAATGCCCTTCGGTTATTGCCTTACACAGTCAATCACTCCCGAGTATCGTTTTTGAGGAGTTCCATATTGAGAGCCGTCGTTTCCCCGGCCGGCGTTCCGACTCGAGTGTCGGCACACTCGTTGATCATGGGAATGGTTTTCCATGTCCTCCTCCCGGCAGGCCGGCTGTCCACTCACCTCCGGCAAGTGTCCGGCGCAAGCATTTGCGACAGTTCGATCAGGCAGCGCCGTGAAGCCATTAGAACAGCCCTGTTTCACGCGCTGTTGGACCAAGCGCTCGCCCCATGGCCCAACTGGACGCCCAGCCGGTTCAATTTGGTTAAATGACATCGATGCTCCCATCGAACTCGAAGCCGATGATGTGGCTAGCCAGCAGCGTGGTTTCAGGCAAGGCAGGTTGTGGCCGATCAAACCTGCCGGGAATCGCTGGCATTGCTTCGGCCAGGCCCCGCAAATGGCTATATGGTTGTGCCTGCCCGTTCCGGTCACTATCATTTCATGACCGACTAAGCCGCTGGCATATTTAAAAATCTGTCCCGATCTATGCGTAATATACATTCATTCGTGGCGCTGCTCGCCCTGATTTCCAATTCACTGATGGCAGCTGAAAATGCTGAGTCCGCTAAAGTGATCGGAAACCCGCTAAAGCCGGGAATTGGTTTGACTGATCCGCATGTCGCCATTTACGGCAACACTGCCTACCTTTATGCGACCCACGATTTTTCCCCGGGCAGCAAAAAATTCGTGACGAAAGATTGGTGGGTCTGGTCGTCCACCGATTTGTTGAACTGGAAGTTGGCTGGCACGCTAAACCCGGAGACGACTTTCCTCCGGCGGCCCTCCGATGAGTGCTGGGCGGGATTTGGTGCTAGCAAACACGGAAATTACTATTGGTATTTTTCCGCTGGCCCTACTCAAGTGGGCGTGGTCATGGCTGATTCACCGGTCGGGCCATGGCGCGATCCACTGGGAAAACCGCTGATTCCTCAAGGATTAACTCCCACCGAGGCCCGCGATCCGGACATTCTGATGGACGATGACGGACAAGCATACTTGGTCTATGGCACATTCAAATACTTTATTGTGCGTCTGAATGATGACATGATTTCACTGGCGGAAACTCCGCATCGGGTGCAGCTGGATCATGAATTTGGCCCCTACGGTGAGGGTAAGACCGATGACAAGCCGTCGCTGCATAAACGCAATGGCATTTACTATTTGTCTTGGTCGAGTTTCTATGCAATGTCCACAAACGTTTATGGACCCTATACCTACCAGGGTTCGGTGATCGTAAAGGAAAATGTCGCGCCGGAATTTCAGGTGGATAAAACCCTCCGCAAATATGACCTGTGGCATGACCGGCACGGAAACTTTTTCACCTGGCACAACCAGTGGTACTACGCTTGCAACGACAAAAGTCTGCCTGGCCGCCACTCGCACTTCCGCGATTGTTGTTTGAGCTACGTTCATTATCGCGACAACGGCGAGATGGCTCCTATCCGGCTGGACGCAATCGGTGTTAGCCAATACGACGCGGCTCAGTCAAAGATCGAAGGGGAAGATTACTTTGATGCGGAAGAAGCCGAGATCAAAGAATGTCCCTCGGGTGGTTTTGAAGTGCGCGGCTTGGGTGAGCGGAGCCGTTTGGTTTATCCCAACGTAAAAAATCTGCCAAAGCATTCCACCGTGGCATTCAGGGTCGCCTCTGCCCGCTCAAGTGGAGGAACTATTCAAATTCGTGAAGGCAGTGCGGATGGAAAGCTATTGGGCCGTTGCCTGGTTCCAAAAACCGGCGGGTGGGATAAATATCAGATCGTATCCTGCGTGCTGAATAATCAAGCGGCTACTGAAAATCTCTGTTTGATTTTCCAGGGCGGGGCGGGCGAACTGATGCGTTTGGATTGGTTGGCGTTTTCGGCTGAATAATTTCCTCCCTTCATCCAGCATGAAAAAATATCTCTTGCTCACGCTGGTTGGTTTCGCTGCGCTAAGTTGCCGCCAGATTCTGGTTGCCGCCGAATCCAAAGCTGCCCGGCCCAACCTCGTGCTCATCCTGGCCGATGACATGGGTTATTCCGATCTCGGCTGTTTCGGTTCGGAAATTCCCACGCCGAATCTGGATGCGCTGGCTGCGGGCGGACTGCGCCTGACGCAGTTTTACAACTCCGCCCGCTGCTCCCCGACGCGCGCGGCTTTGCAGACTGGTTTGCATCCGCACCAGGCCGGCCTGGGGCGTTTGGCGGAAGACAAAATTGGCGCGACTGCCAGGCTGCCTGCGGGCTACCTCGGTTATTTGAATGAGCACTGTGTTACGCTCGCAGAAGTTTTGCATTCCGCCGGCTATCACACTTACATGGCCGGCAAGTGGCATCTCGGAATGCGCGATGAATCCAAATGGCCGCGCCAACGCGGATTTGATCGCTACTACGGCATTCTTGCCGGAGCCACCAGTTATTTCCGGCCGACCGGCCAGCGAGGTCTTACCCTGGGCAACCGGCAATTGCCGGCGGCGACTAACGCCGATTACTACACTACCGACGCCTTCACCGACTTCGCCCTCCAGAATGTGAGTGAGAATAAAATTGACGAGCCGTTCTTTTTGTATCTTGCCTTCAACGCCCCGCACTGGCCATTAAACGCCAGGCCGGAGGATATCGCCAAGTTTGTGGGCAAATATCGCGTTGGCTGGGACAAACTGCGTGGGGAGCGGCATGCCAGGCAAATCAAAATGGGAATCGTCAGCCAGGCTTGGCCTTTATCCGACCGTGATTCCGGTGCGCGGGCCTGGGACGCGCTTACCGACGAACAAAAAACCAACCTGGACTACCGCATGGCTGTCTATGCCGCGCAGGTTAATCGTTTGGATTGGAATGTCGGACGGCTCGTTGCTACGCTGCGTGAGCGCGGACAACTTGACCAAACCCTTATTGTATTTCTTTCCGACAACGGCGCTTGTGCCGAACCTTACACTGACCTCGGCGGCGGCCAGCAAGTTCAGATCAATGATCCAACGGTGATCGGCGCTATTTCCTACGGTCAGGGCTGGGCCAATCTTTCCGATACGCCGTTTCGTCGGTTCAAATCCATGCTCCACGAAGGCGGTATCGCCGCGCCGTTCATCATACATTGGCCCGCCGGATTGAAAACTCGGCCCGGTTCGCTTGACGCCACGCCCGGCTACATTGCCGACCTGATGCCGACGTTTCTTGAGGTCAGCGGTGCGACTTATCCGAAGGAATTCAAAGGGCAGGCGATCACTCCCTACATTGGCCGTAGCCTGGTTCCGATCTTTTCGGCCGCGCCGCAACCGGTGATGCCGCGGGTTTTGTATTGGGAACAATACGGGTTTAAAGCCGTCCGCGACGGCAATTTGAAGGCGGTGTTCTCTCCCAAGGAAGCCTATGATCATCATGGCAGCGGACGCTGGGAACTTTACGACCTCGCCCAAGACCGTACCGAGCAACACGACCTTGCCGCCGTGCATCCGGATGCACTAAAACAGCTCCAGCTAGAATGGGCCGTTTGGGCGGATCATGCGCAAGTGTTTCCCGCGCCGGGTGGTCCCCAGC
>CAISVF010000068.1 GCA_903888765.1 uncultured Verrucomicrobia subdivision 3 bacterium
CAAATCGGCGGCCCGCGGCTTCCGCAACTTCCAAAACTACCGCACACGCATTCTTTTCTTCTGCGGAAAGCTCAATCTCTATCCACTATGACGTGCCAAGAATCTGATAAAAGGGAATAAGCAGAAACCATGCCAGCCCAGCCGTGCTCAATCACAGGTAAGATTCCCACCAGTAACGCATGCGGCTACATGGAGGTTGAGCCGGTGCTGGACAGAGGAAAGCCACCCGTGAGCAGTTATTGACCATGAGGTGTTACCGGGACCGCGACCGGGAAGTAAGCAGTAAGGATGGTCACTCGGACTTTTCGGCTTCCGCTTCGGCAATTTTCTGGAGGTAAATCTGAAAATCCTCGTCCTCACCCTGGAGCAACTCAGGTAGTGCTTGGCGAAAGTCATGACGCCGACACCACTCGCGCATATAATCCTCCAGCGAAAGCCACAAGCGCCGCGTCTGCCGGTTCATTCTTTCCTCGAATACTAAAAGATAGGCCCGCTCGAACAGGGAGATGAGGATATTGAAAAGAGCGAGTTTGCGTTCGTGCTGTTCATCAGACAAGGGCTGGTCCGGCAACCCTTTACGCAGCAATTTCAAATCAGGATTGGCGAGCACGAGTTTGAGGAAGTCCACGTACTCGCTAGAAATCCGGCGGTAATTATCTTCCTGCTGGTGGTGCCGCCGGTGTCGCTGGGCATAGAGGATAGCGAGGAACGCGAGGATGGCCAGTGGTAGAGCAAACAGTGTCAGGAGGTTATTGAGGTCTCTGGCCAATTGAATCCAAGTCATAAGGCAAATATGTCAGCGGTTTCACGATGGTTCTGCTTTCCGCCGGCGCGGCGCAAATCCTTTGGAAGTAATACAGCTAAAACCATGCCAGCAAAAATGTGCTTAAGAATGACTGAGATAACAACCCCTGACGCGGTTAAGCGCCGGGGAGACTGGCCTTCGCCATGGCGAGTGGGAAGCCACCGGTGAGCAGTCACCGGCCACATAGCAGCAAGACGATGGCTGGCTGGCGAAGTGGTTTTTCAGCAAGGCCAGCAACGCTGCGTGCAAACCGAGGTTCAATTCATTGGCGAGCGGCTAGAGATGCCTGGTAATATTGCTCGTCTAGCAGGTGGTTGGACCGCTTCTTGCTTTAAGTCTGATGATTAGACTATGAGTCAGCCTGTCCGCGCATCTTTTATCATCATGGCCGTGCTGCTGGTGCTGGTCGGCTGGCTGCATCTCGGCACCCTGATGCTGACGGCGCTGTTTGGGTATTTTGCGCTGCGAGTTTTTAGTTTTGGCCAGCACAAATTTCTGGGCGTCGCCATTTACCTGGTCGCAGTCGTGACGATTGGCACCGGACTGGTTTATTTTTCCCGGCAGGCCTACGTCGCGCTGCCGGAGATTGCGGACACGACGATTCCGGCAATGGTCGGGTTTGCCGAAAAACAAGGCGTGGAACTGCCGTTTACCGACTATGAAAGCCTGAAGACCGTGGCGTTGAACGAAGTGCAGGAAGGCATTGCCGGAGTCGGCTGTTATGTGCGCGCCGCGAGCTTCCAATTCGTGCTGCTGTTGGCGGGGTTGGTGGTGGCAGCGAGCCTCTTTTTGACCGGCTCCTGGGGCACGGAAAACGACTCGCAGACCGGTCGCGACAGCCTCTATGCCACGGTGGTGCGGGAACTGGCCGCGCGCTTCATCACCTTTTTCCAAAGCTTCTCCAAAGTCATCGGCGCGCAAATTGTCATCTCCACCATCAACACCGGATTAACGGCCGGGTTTCTCCTTTGGAACGGATATCCATTTGCCGCCGTGCTAATCGTACTGACGTTTCTGTGCGGCCTGCTGCCCATCATCGGCAACGTCATCAGCAACACGCTTATTGTCGGTGTCGGGTTCACCGTTTCGCCCAACACGGCGCTGGTAGCGCTGGTCTTTCTGGTGGTCATTCACAAACTGGAGTATTTGCTCAACAGCAAGATCATCGGCGACCGGATCAAGAATCCGATGTGGCTGACACTCCTCGGGCTGGTGCTGGGTGAAAAGTTGATGGGTATTCCCGGCATGATTCTTGCACCCGTCGTCTTGCATTACATCAAAGTGGAAGCATCCCGCAGCAAAGTTCGCGCTGCCCCGGCGGAACCGGCCAGACAAGCACAGTAAAATTGCCGAAGTAATTAGAGAAAACGCCTAACCTACCGAGCGCGGCCTTTACCGGAAAACCAAGAGGCCAAGCTATTTTCCTTGGCAAGGTTGGCTGGGATTCCAGCGAGGGGGCCCACGGTTCAGGATGCACGGCAGACTCACGAAAACGACGATGCCAGCGGAATTCTGATCCAGCCGAGAATCACAGGCACAGCCGTCAAGGCTGTTCCAGCTTATCACTGGCGGGGCGCAGGCCAAAATGAACCAGTTTCTCTCGCATGGTGGTGCGAGTCACGCCCAGCCAACGCGCGGCTTTGGCCTGATTGCCTTCGGCCGTCTGAATGGCGCGAGTGTAAAGCTCGCGCTCCATGGCGCTGACCATGCGGGCGTGCAATCCAGTCGTTTCGCCACGCTGGGCGCTGGTCAGCAATTCAGTGAAATAGCCGGAGATGGTCTGGTCGGCCGTATCAATCGTTTTCCGCGCCCGCGTGTAGGCTTGCTGGGCATGATCCAAGCTGATCGGATAGTCGCGCGCCAGCAGCAACGAATGACGAACGGCATTTTCCAATTCACGCACGTTGCCGGGCCAGGCTTGATTTTGGAGAAATGCGATGGCCTCGGATTGAATCGAGGGCGACTCAACGCCGAGTTCCGGTCCGGAGCGGTGCATGAAATACTTCACCAGCTCCGGGATGTCCTCCGTGCGCTGACCCAACGGCGGCAGCATGATGGTGACTCCGCTTAACCGGTAAAACAGGTCTTCCCGAAACTGGCGCTCTTTCATGGCGCTGTCCAAGTCGCGGTGCGTGGCGGCGAGCACGCGCACATCCACCGGGATTTTCTCATTGCCACCGACGCGCTGAAGGTATTTTTCCTGAAGCACGCGCAGCAATTTGACCTGGGTGCTCAAGCTCAGGTCGCCGATTTCGTCGAGAAAAATTGTGCCGTTATGGGCCTGTTCAAAGCGGCCCACCCGGCGGGCGTGTGCGCCGGTGTAAGCGCCGCGCTCGTGGCCGAACAGTTCACTTTCCAGCAGGGTTTCCGGGATGGCCGCGCAATTCACGGCGATGAAGGGCTGAGCGACGCGCTTGCTGTGCTGGTAAATCGCCCGCGCCACCAGTTCCTTACCGGTGCCGGTTTCGCCGCGAATCAACACGGTGACCGCGGTGGCCGCCACCCGCCCAATTTCCTTGTAGATGGACTGCATGGCGCGGCTGTTGCCAATGATGGCGGATTGGGCGGGGCCGGCCCGGCCCATTTCCAATGGCTCAGACATGAGCCGGCTGCTGGCAACGGCTTTGGCGACCAAATCCAGCAGCTCGCCCATATCGAAGGGTTTCAGCAAATAATCGTAGGCCCCCAGCTTGGTGGCCTCGATGGCAGTTTCGGTGGTGCCGAAGGCGGTCATCATAATGATGGGCAGTTTCGGTTTGGCGGCGTGGAGCTGCTCAACCAATTCGAGGCCGGACAAGCCAGGCATTTTCAAATCGGTAATCACCACGTCGCAAGGATTCTCCCTGGCGCGGGCCAACCCTTCATCGCCGCGCGTGGCCGTGGCAACTTGATAGCCTTCCGCCTGCAATTCCTTTTTCAAAGCGGCGGCGATACTGGCATCATCTTCGATTAATAAAATTTCAGTTTGAGAATTCATCGGTTAATTCCGGTTTCGTATGGGGCAGCAGTATGACAAAAGTAGTTCCACGATTCACCTCGGAACGGCATTCAATGGAACCGCCGTGCTTTTCAATGATGCGCGACGCGATGGCCAGGCCCAATCCGGTGCCTTCCTCCTTGGTGGTGAAGAACGGGTCAAAAATCCGCTTCCGCACCTCGGGCGAAATTCCGGTGCCAGTGTCGCTCACTTCCAGCATGACGACCGGACAGATGCTCCCATGCAGGCGCGAAGTGCTGTTGCGGACGCGCAAGGTAATCGTGCCGCCGGACGCCTGCATACTTTGCGCCGCGTTCTGAACCAGATTGATCAATACCTGTTCCATCTGGTGAGGATCCGCCTGCACCCAAATGTCCGGCACTGATTCCAAATTGAGTCGGATGGAAGTCTTTTCAAACTGCGAACCGAACAGCAATTGCACCCGGGCGAGCAGACTATCGGCGGAAACCGTGTGGAGCTTGGGGTCGGCCGGCCGAGCAAACTGCAAAAATTCCTGCACGATACGCTCGAGCCGCTGGATTTCATGGCCGATGACCAGCGCGTCTTCCTGCTCCGACGAAGCTTGAACCAGATTTTTTTTCAAGCTGTGCAAGCGGACATTGATGGCCGTGAGGGGATTGCGGATTTCGTGGGCCACGCCGGCGGCCAGGGTGCCCAGCGCCGCCAATTTCTCGTGCCGGGCGGCGAGCGCGCGGCTCTGGCCCAATTCGACGCGCAGCGGACCAATCACGCCGCGATAAACCGCCACGATGCCGGTCACCACCATGAAGACCAGCAGCGCGATTTGCACGGCCAGCAATTCCTGCATCCAGCGGAGCGCCCCCCGTGAATCTTCCATGAACTGGGTTTGCGCGGCACGTTCGGCCGACCTTAATTTCTCGCACAAGGCCAAAATGGACGCCGCTTCGTGGTCCACCTGTTCCAGCGCGGCTGCCGGTGAAGGCGCTTTCCCGGCCGGCGCAGCTTCGGCCATCAACTGAGTGGCATGAGCCACATAGAGCGTAATTGAGGTGTCAAGCTGGCTCGTCAATTCACGCTGGGACAAGGTCGTGATGTTGGGTTGGCGCGCACGAAGCCAGGCCTGCAAGGCCTGACATTTTTTCTGGAATGCAATGTGATCATTAGCATGGCCCGACAGATTGAAGCGGTGCACGCTGTCGTTCAGGTCAGCCACGGAGGCATCAATGTAATCGGAGAGGTGGAAAGCATCCGCTTGCACCAAGTCGAAACTCCGGTGCAACTGCCGGAGTTCCCGCCAGGTGATGCTGCCCGCCCAGGCGAGCACCAGCGCCAGCCCAATCGTCGCCAGCGCATAACCCAAGGATCGAGCGCGAATTTTCATAAAGTGAACAGCCACTGTTCAGTGGTGGATTCCCATCCGCCACCGAGGCGAGGTATAACTTGGCAATCTTGTTTCATAACGGGCGGCTGCGATAGGGCTTGGTCCGGAAGTTTGCGTTGGCACAACTTCTGCTAAATAGATTTTGCCCGAAATTGCATGCCTAGGGAAGGTATTGCAAGCCGGATGCCAAAGCGATGGAAACACAAAAGATTTTGAATTCAGCCAGGGCCTTGTCGGGCGGCTCGATGAGTGCGAGGTGCCACCTGGCAACAAGCACTGACCCAGCGCGGCACGGCGCTATGGAAAGCCAGGGAGGAAGGCGGGCGGACCGAGCAAGAGCGTGGGGAAGCGCCTCGCGTGGGCGGACTACGAGATCCGATCCACCGTATTCGACAAGGCACCTGGCGGTTATAAGTTGAAACCCTATGCGCAAGAAAATTCTGGTGGTGGACGATGAAAGCTCGATCCGAGATGCCTTAAGCAAGGTATTGCTGGCGGAGGACTACGAGGTTATCGCGGCCGAAAACGGCCAGGGTGCGATTGAGAGTCTCACATCGGACAAGATTGATCTCCTGCTTTTGGATCTTGGCCTGCCCGTGAAAGATGGCTGGGACACTATGATATGGCTGGCGCAGGTTAATCCACACCTGCCCGTCATTATCATCACGGGCCGGTCGAATCAAAAAGAGCTGGCAGAGAAGATGGGAGCGGATGCCATCGTGGAAAAGCCTCTGAACGTGCCGTTTTTGCTGCAAACGATAAGCGAGCTGATCCGTGAGCCGCTGGAGTGTCGCGTCCAGCGCGGACGCCGCGCTGGCACTGGCTTTCGCCAAATGCCGCGCGATCAGGGACTTTTCCTCAAATTGCTCCGCGAGCGCCAGCCCACGTCTTTTATATTTTCCGGATCGAAGAATCATTAACCACCCGAGGACATATCCCCGACGTCTGCCACTAAACGAATAAACATCGCATTATGAAAATCCAATTCCGAATTCATGGTCTCAACGCAAATGCCAATCTGCGCGTCTGGCTGGAGAAACAACTTGAACGCTTGCACACGCTCATCCCCGTCTCCACGGCCGATGTGGTGCTAGAACGGGGACCGAACAGCGCGCCCGCCTACCGCGCGCAGGTGCATCTGGCCGTGCCCGGCCCGGACATCCACGCCGACGCGCGCGACCATACGTTGGAAGCGGCCTGGCTGAAGGTTGCCAAAAAACTGCGCCAGCAAATCGAGCGGCGCAAGCTGCAGCAACAACTCCGGCACAAGGGCCACCGCCAGCATCCGCTGGGGGGCAGCCGCTGGTCGGGCGCAGCAGTTGCCGTCCGGACTTGAGGTCAGTCGAATCCCGGCCAGCGGGCCGAGAAAACAAGCGAATGCATAATGGTCGAAACATGAAAAGCGAAACGAAAGCGATCAAGCCGAGCCAGCACAATGGCCGGCCTCTGATCGCTGCGGAAATGGTTTCCAGGCCGACGATAGCCTTGGATAAAGGCGGCTGGGTCAAGCACGGCTCATTGCCGCCGGATACCACCGGGTGTTGTCTGGTGGTGGACGGCTATAGATGGGTAGCGCGTGGTGACTGCAAAAGGTCACCGCCCGCATCCGATGACGGTGCCGGCCGGGTGCGCCGGCCGGACAAACAAGCAAATAAAGAAAGGTTGAAACATGAAAAAACACAATGGAAATACAAACAATAACGGTCAGCCCGAACCGAGACGGATTCATTTTGAATTCAGCTCAGCTTCCGCCGAATCGGTCGCCATCGCCGGCACATTTAATAACTGGCACCCTGCCATGACGCCCATGGTAGCACTCGGTCAGGGGCGATGGGTAAAAGACCTGATGTTAATGCCTGGCCATTACGAATACCGTTTGTTGGTGGACGGCGTATGGATGCAGGATCCACAGGCCAGCGAAACCGTGCCCAATCCGTTCGGGGAAAGGAACTCTGTCCTGAAGGTGAAGGGATGCGCAGTTGACGTTGCCGTTAACCCCTCTCTGCAAAAGGAACCATGATTATGAAACCAAATCAAAAGGAAGACGAATACATCTGGGTGCAGGAAATGCAGCTGCGAATGGCCAAGTTGGCCAAGGAACAACAGGCGGAATCCGAAGCGGAAAAGCGCCACCTCAAGTTGACGCACTGGATGCACTGCCCGAAATGCGGCCAAAAACTCTCGTCGGAGAAATGTGGAACGGTGGAGATTGACGTTTGCCCGAGCTGCAAAGGTGTGTGGTTGGACAAAGGCGAATTAGGCACCATCGTGGAAGGCGCGGATCAGGGGAGTTTCTTCCACACCTGCCTGCAAATTATGCGGGGGCGTCAATCGCCGATCAAACTCTAACAGTCAACAAATGACTAGAGCATTTCCATCAAATAAATAGCGATGCGCCTTTGGTTCCAAGAAACA
>CAISVF010000069.1 GCA_903888765.1 uncultured Verrucomicrobia subdivision 3 bacterium
CGGCAGCGTTTCTTTTCGCAATATCAAGATTCGTCCGATCGCAGGAAACTAAGCTAGAAACCACAGTTCAACCACGGATGGACACAGATTGTCACGGATAATAAAGGCATTCGAAGATTGGCTCCGCTACACCCAATGGGTGAACGACCGGAAACCCATTCTCATCCGTGTCCATCGGTGTCCATTCGTGGTTTTTGAAATTCTATTGCGGAGTTTAAGATTAACGTTTTCCTGCTAACGGGGTAGCATGTCCGAGCCCATCTTCGCGTAATACACGGTGCTGGTTGCACGGGCACGTCCGGCGCATGCAAAAGCCACTAAGTTGATTATTTACTCCGCGTTTTTTCCAGTTCCACCGCATAGACCTGATTAGCCCCACTGCGGTTGCTGCGGAATATGAGCCATTTCAGGTCCGGCGAAAACATGGCGTTGGGCTCCAAGGCGTAGTCGTGCAAGCTCATGTTCACCAGCTTTTCAGCCTGAAACACGCCGGTATGGATGAGATTATTGGTATCCACATTGCCAGCGGAACGGTCGCTGATGAGTTCAGGCCGGAAGGCGTACAACCATTTCCCGTTGGTGGCATGAGCGACCATTTTATCATCGCCACCGTCCCCGGAGAAAAGGGAATTATCCGGGGCGACGTTAAAATGCACAGACCACTCATCGCGTTGCAGGTGAAACCAGGTACGCTTGCCGCTGGCGATTTCATAGCCACCCACCCAGAAAACCTCACCGCGCGGAGTTTGCAAGTCATACCAGATGGTCTTGCCGTCGGCGCTGAAAAATTCGTGCCCCGCAATCTCCATGACCTGCGTGCGCTGATGAATCAACTGCAAGCCGGACCCATCGCTGCGAATGGTCCAAATGCGATCCACCTTATGCCACGGCCCTTCATGACAAAACATGAGCAGGGTTGGATCAGTCGGAGAAAATTGCAGGTGACCAAGCCAGTCGTTGCACCGGTTCACTCTTTTTAATTCGCCGGTTTGCATATGGTAGAAAAACAGTTCCATGGGATAGCGCCTGGCGAGGCGTTGCTCCATCATGGTTCCTTTTTTGCCACGTTGAAGGTTGGCGCGCTGAATGTCATTGCCTCGCCGACTGGTGCCACTATTAAAAAAACCCTTGATCCCGCCATCCGTCGCTTCCGTGAAAGTGCCGGCGAGCAGGGTTTCATCGGCGTTGACGGCGGAAACTTCCTGCCCCCGTTCGAGGCGCAGGATTTCGCGAACAGCTTTGGTTTCCGGATCAATCGCAAAAACCCAGCGGTTGGTCACCGGCAGTTCAACCTTGTTGCCAACATAATAAATCCATCCGGTTTTGCGCCCCACCATGATTATATGCAACCGGCCCTCAGCAATTTTTTCTTCCGCGCGTGTCTGCAGATTAATCATGGAAATTCCGCTGGCGGTGGTAATGACCATCTTCCGTCCATCAGGAGTGAAGGGATTGAGATTGAAATATAGGCTCTCACTGCCCGGTTCGGTCGAAAGCTGAACCACGCGATGACCGGTGTCCGGGTCGAGCCAGGCACGAGCGGTCGCCTGCCGTGGCACCACGGAAGAGCAGCCTGACAGGAGGGCGAGGGCCAAGAGCACGACGGCAGAAAACTTCAAATTCAGGTTAGGCATGGCAGGCAATATTATTTAACTCTGTTATCGCATAGTCCAGGCGGCTCAGCAATCCACACAATTGGCGATGGCGGCTTGAGACACGTATTTACATCAAGTAGCAGCGCGGGGAACATTTAATTCCAGTTGCAGCCCCCGGAGCCAAGTGCTAAATTTTATAGAAATTAAAGAGCTTATGAACGACATTCATTCTTCAACTTCTCGCCGCAGCTTTCTCAAATCCACGTTAACGCTGCCGGTGGCTTTGGCCGCTGCACCAGCGTTATTCACTCACACTGCCGGAGCGGCGGAGGCGGCTGCGGCTGGAGAAATCCTGCCCCAGCGCCAGCTTGGCAAAAATGGTCCCAAAGTAACGATGCTTTCCATGGGCGGCATGATGGCAGCGATGAGCCCCGACTATCTCGACATTGCCTGGTCCATGGGCATCCGCTATTTTGACAACGCGGATTGCTATATCAAAGGCAACTCGGAAAAAATCGTGGCCAAATGGCTCGCCAAATATCCCGAACGCCGGAAGGAAATTTTCCTGACTTCCAAGGATCATCCGCGCCAGGGGCCGGAGCAGTTGCTCACGATGATTGACAAGCGGCTGGCGGCGCTTGGCACCAGCTATCTCGATGCGTTTTACATCCACGGCATCTGCACACGCGAATATGGCGAAGATTCCTTGAACTGGCCGAAGAGCGACGCCTTCAAAAAGGTGGCAGATCAATTGAAAAGCTCCGGGAAAGTAAAAATGGTCGGCTTCACCTGCCATGACGGCCGGCTGCCGGATTATTTGAACGCGGCGGCGGAAGGTGGTTTTGTGGACATCATCATGATGGCCTACAACCCGTTTTATCCCAAGGGCGGACCGCTCGACAAAGGACTCGACGCCTGCCATGAGAAAGGTATCGGCCTGGTCGCGATGAAAACGATGCGCAATTCCAAGGACGTGCCGAAGCGCCTGCCGGAACTTGACAAGTTCGGCCTCACCACGCATCAAGGCATCCTGCATGCCTCCTGGAGCGACCCGCGCATCAGCGCCGTCTGCAACATGATTGACAATGTGGACATGATGCAGAGCAGCACCCTGGCCGCGCGCAGCTATAAGGAACCGCTCAAGTTCGCGCACATGGAATTGCTCAAGGAAACCATTCTCGCCGGCCGCCGCACGATGTGCACCGGCTGCCCGGGCTGCGAGGAAGCCAGCAAGCAGACGGACTTCGCTTTCCTCGATATCGCTCGCTTCGTGACCTACTACGAGCAGGAAGGCAACACCGAGGCGCGCGAATTTTATCAGGCCCTGGCCGCAGACCATCGCAACACCAGCAAGGTGGATCTGGCTACACTGCGCGACAATTGCCATTTCAAGACAGATTATCCGGAAATCATGCGCCGCGCGGAACGCTATTTTGCGTAACCGCCGCACCCCGGCAACCGTCAATCCGTCGAGCAAATGAAACTGATTGCTTTTTTCCGGCGGATTTTTCAAAAACCTGCTGCCGTCATGGCAGGTTGAGTTCTGCGTCTGCCCAACATCAAACGCGAACCATGATGCATAAAACCTCGTCTTTAGCGAAAGTCCGGTCATTCACGCTACTGGCTTGCTTTATCAGCATCGCCCCTTTGTACGCTCAGAACCCTCCGGATGTTTCCTTGATCGCCACCATCAAGGCGCACCAGACATTCGAGACCGTGGCCAACCGTGCTCTGGCGGCCATGCAAAAACGGGCGGCGGAACTCAACGTCAAGGGCGTGGCAGTTGTTTCCTGCAGCGAAGGCGACACGGTTACAGCCTGGTCCTCCAAAATGTTCGTGGTAGGCAACTTGAAAACCAGCGGCGGGAACCTGCTGGCCATCGCCTATTCCAAGGCATCGGAAATGGCCGACACACTCAAAGCCAGCGGGAGCGGTATTCGCCCGCCCATCAAAGGCGAATACGGCTACCAGGGCGGAGTCATCGCCAAGGGCAAAACGGGCTGGCTCATCGTCGCCTTCAGCAGGGGCAAATCGGCGGATGACGTAAAAATCTCCCAAGCCGGGCTGGATGAATTGGCACAAACGCTTTAAAGTGTGGTGCGAAATTTCACCCAACCTCAAGTCCAAGCCACTTTCAATCCAGCGAACAAAGGAAGCCAAAAATGAAAACTCAAAATTCAAACCTGACACGACGAAATTTTTTGAAAACCGCCGTCACCGCCCCGCTCGGTGCGGCACTGGCTCCGACCGCGCTTGCGGAATCGGCTGCAACGTCCAAGCCGGCCGAGGCCGCCAAGCCATTGCCGATGCGCAAGCTCGGCCGGAACGGCCCGGAAGTCAGCACGCTTATTCTCGGCGGGGATATGCCGTCCTATAGCGCCGAGTTTCTCGACCTCGGCTGGTCGCTGGGCATCCGCTATTTCGACACCGCGGAAAAATATGGCAACGGCAAGGACGAGACGCATGTAGCGGAATTCCTCACCCGCCATCCGGAACGGCGACAGGATTTGTTTCTCGTCTCCAAGGATTATCCGCGCCAGGGACCGGAGCAGTTGCTGGAACAGATCGATAAGCGCTTGGAGCGCTGCAATACCAAGTATCTCGATCTCTTTTTCATCCACCAGTTGTGCGCGCAGGTTTACGGTGTCGATTCGGTGAAGTGGCCGAAGAGCGACAATTTCAAGCGCGTTGCCGACCAACTCAAAAGCTCCGGGAAGTGCAAAATGGTAGGCTTCTCCTGCCACGGCGGACCGGAGTTCATACAGGCGGCGGCCGACGGCGGTTTTGTGGATGCAGTCATGGTGCAATATACACCGTTCTATGAACGAGGAGGGGTGTTCGATCGCGCGTTGACCGCGTGCCACGAAAAGGGGATCGGCATCATCGCGATGAAAACCCTGCGCCATGCCGGCGAAGTACCCAAGCGCCTGCCGGAGTTTGACAAACTCGGCCTGACGACACACCAGGCTTTGCTCCACGCCGTCTGGAGCGACCCGCGCATTTCCGCCATCTGCAACTGCATGCACAGCGTGGATCAGATGGAATCCAGCGTGGCCGCCGCGCGCCGCTACCAAACGCCGCTGAAGACGGCGCAAATTAATTTACTTCACGAAACCGTGCTAGCCGGGCGCCGGACATTTTGTCCGGGCTGTCCGGCGTGCCACGAAGCCGCCGGCCAAACGGAACTTGCGTTTCAAGACATCGCTCGCTTGGTCACCTACTACGAGCAGGACGGCTGGTTGGAAGCACGCGAACAATACCAAGCTTTGCCACTTACAGCACGCAAGACGTCGGGACACAACCTGGACGCGCTGCGCAAGCAGTGTGCCTTCGGCATTGATTACCCTGAAATCGTGAAGCGCGCGGAACGCTATTTTGCCGGAAACACCTGACGAATGGCCGCTCCCATTCCAGCCAAACCTGCCGCCGGTGGCCGCAAAAACTTTCACCGCACCCGCGTGCCGGTGGCCGAGCGCGCCACCAGCGTCATTCTGCTGGTTTTACTGGTCGCCATCGGTCTGGCCATTTACCGCAAGGGCCAACATTTTGATCCGAATCTCTACGCCGTCCGCACCGACGCGCTGAAATCCACAGCCACCGCGGTTGAAGGCAAGAACGGAACCGCATCCTCCGCTCCTACAACCACTCCGGTTGCCGACGAAGTGCCAAAGGTCGTCGCTAAACCAGCTGGCGGCGAAGAAGGTGCGGCGGAAGGGGGCGCGGAAGGCGGTTCCGCTGTCGCGCCAAAAACGGCGGTGAAAGGCGAACCGATGGAGATTGCCCTGGCCGGAACCAAGCCGATGGGCGACACGGAATTTTACAGCGCGGACAATCTCTACGAAAAAATTGACGGCCGGGCACCAGCCTACCAGAGCTTCAACGTGCAGGCACTGCGCTGCCGCTCCTTCGCCGTCAACGCGGCGGCCGGCAGTTTTGTGGATGTTTACGAATACCGCTTTGACACGCCGGTAAATGCGTTCGGCATGTTTGCGCTGGAACGCGATCCCAAAGGCAAACCACTCACCATCGCACCCGACGGTTATGCCGCAGAAATGGGATATTTCTTCCGCCAAGGCGCGGTGTATGTGCAGATCATCGCTTCCGATGTGAAACCGGAAACGCTCGCCATCGCCAAGAGCCTGGCCGATATCCGCGCGAAAGACTTGCCAGCGGATGACAAAGGGCTCGCGGGCCGCCGCAAACTGCCGGCGGACGGCATGATAGCCGACAGTGTTTCGTACGTTCCGGAAAATGCCCAGGGACTGTCAGCGCTCAAGGACGTCTTCCAGGCGAAATACAAGTTTGACGGCGCGGAAATCCCCTTTTTCATCATGGTCGCAACGCCGGATGATGCCGCGAGCGCGGCAAAATCATTCCAGAATTTTTGCACCAAGTTCGGCACGGTGGAAAACCTGCCAGAGGCCAGCGGCGCAAAGCTGTTCCGCGCCCAGGTTTTCGGCAAATGGAAAGTCGTCTATCAGCGCGACGGAGAACTCGGCGGCGCGTTCGATGCCGATAATGCGGACAAGGCGAGAATGTTCATAGAAAAATATTTGCGCGGCGAGCTAAAATGAGTAGGTTGATTAACTGTAAAAATGAGCGCATCCAATCCCAACGAATCCTCAGTCAATCGCCGCGAGTTTCTCGTGCGCCTCGGCATCACCGGCGCACTGATTGCGGGCTCCGGCCTCGCGGCCCGCAAACTGTGGCAGCCGAATCATTTTGTTCCCGGATTTGAAAAGGAGAAAGGTCTCCAGCTAAAGAGCTACGCGCAGGAGGTCAGCAAAGTTTTGCCGTCGCTCGCCATCGCGCACGGCACGGAGCACGATAAAACCATTCGCGCTGCCATGGGTTTGCTCGGCGGCATGGAACGATTCATCCAGCACGGCGATGTGGTGATGATCAAACCGAACGTCGCGTTCGATCGCCCGCCGGCACTGGCGGCCACGACGCATCCGGATGCGCTACGGGCCGTGGCCAAACTATGTTTCGAGGCCGGCGCGAGCAAGGTGATCGTAGCCGACAATCCGATCAATTCGCCGACCGGCTGTTTTTTCAAGAGCGGCCTCAGCGCCGTGGCGGCGGAGATGCATCTGGATTTGCTGTATCCGGAAACCAATTCCTTTGCCCCACTATCACTCACCGGCGAAATTTTGAAGGAATGGACGTTCTTCAACACGCCGTTCAAGCAGGCGACCAAGGTTATCGGGCTGGCGCCCTGCAAAGACCACAATCTTTGCCACGCCTCCATGACGACAAAGAATTGGTATGGTCTGCTCGGCGGTCGCCGCAATCAATTTCACCAGCACATCCACAGCATCGTGTCCGATTTTGCGCTGATGATGAAGCCGACCCTGGTCATTCTCGACGGCATGAACGTGCTGATGAGCAACGGACCGACCGGCGGCCGCTTATCCGATGTGAAGCCGATGAACACCATTGTGGCCGGCACCGACATGATCGCCGTGGACAGCTACGGCTACTCGCATTTGCTGGAGCGCGACCTGGCGGAGCTGACCTACATTCACAAGGCACATGACCGCAACCTCGGAAACAAAAACTGGAAGGACACCCTCTACAAAGAGGTGACGGCGTGAAGTTCGATTTGAAAGATTTGCTCAAGCTTCGCAACGTCCGCCGGGCGGCCCAGGTGTTTTTCTTTGCGCTATTTCTGTTTTTCGTTTTCGTCACCGACCTGCGCTATCTCAAAGGCTATCCAGTATCATTATTCCTGGAACTGGACCCGCTCGTTGCCTTCGCCACCGCCATTACCACTCACACGGTGTACATGGGCTTACTCTGGAGCCTGCTGCTGATTCTGCCAACGCTGCTGTTCGGGCGGATTTTCTGCAACTGGATTTGTCCGTACGGCATTCTGCACCATTTCACCGGCTGGCTGCTCGGCAAACGCCGCGCGGAGGAGCGCGAGCGCATTGAAGCGAATCGTTACAAAAAATTATACTCCCTCAAATACGTCATTCTCATTGCCATGATTGCGGCGGCCATCGGTGGCACCTTGCAAATCGGGTGGCTTGACCCCATCTGCCTCTTTCACCGGTCCATGAGCACGGTCATCCTGCCGGTGATCAATCTTTTTATCCCGTCGAGCATTTACGTGCGCCAATATTTTCATGTCGGCGCCTGGGCGATTGGTTTCATTCTACTGTTTCTCGTAGGCATGAACGTGGTCATTCCGCGATTCTTCTGCCGCGTGCTGTGTCCGCTGGGCGCATTTCTCGGCACGCTTTCGGTAGCCTCACTCTGGCGCATTGACCGCGACCCGACCAAGTGCGTGGACTGCGACCTCTGCCTGAAAAGCTGCGAAGGCGCCTCAGACCCACACACCCAACTGCGCAAAAGCGAATGTTTTGTCTGCTTCAACTGTGTGGAAGACTGTCCCGAGGACGCCATCTCCTTCAAATTCATGCCGGAGCTCAAACGCGAGGTTACCGCCCCGGTCGTGCCCGGTCGCCGAGCGTTTCTAGGCACCCTGGTAGGGCTTGGCTTCTATGCTTTTGGCCGCACTTCCGGTGCAAGCGATCGCAATTACGATAAGAAAGTCATCCGTCCGCCCGGCTCCGTGGAAGAAAAAGATTTTCTCGACCGCTGCATCAAATGCGATCAATGCATACGGACCTGTCCGACCAATGTCTTGCAGCCCGCCGTATTGGAAGCCGGCCTGGAAGGCATCTGGACCCCCATTCTCAACATGAAACTCGGCGCGTGCGACGTGAACTGCACGCTCTGCGGGCAGGTTTGCCCCACCGGCGCCATCCAGCGCATCACCATTGAGGAAAAGACCGGCACCGGTAAATTTGCCGAGCAGGGGCCCATCAAGCTGGGCACCGCCTTTTACGATCTGGGACGGTGTCTGCCGTGGTCCATGGAAACCCCGTGCGTTGTGTGCGAGGAAGTATGCCCCGTCTCGCCCAAGGCCATCTATTCACGAGAAGTCACCATCACCAAGCGCGACGGCAATCCCATAACGCTCCGACGGCCGTATGTGGATCCCACGCTCTGCATCGGCTGCGGCGTGTGTGAACACGAATGCCCCGTCACGGACGAGGCAGCCATCCGCGTCACTGCCGTGGGTGAAACCCGCTCGCCCGAACGCCGGCTACTCATGGACGGCGGCGACGTCAGCGCCGTGCGCGATCTCGGAAAACGCCAGCGCTAAACGTTTTCGGGCCTGAATTTCAGCAATAGCTGAGATCTTTCCACAAAAACAATCCGCCCACGGTTTTTACCGGGGTAGATTACAATGTCTCCGGCCGGGCGATTAATTGCGCGATGCGCTGAAGCAGTCGTCCCGCTGCGCCGCCATCCAGCACACGATGGTCGAAGCTCAAGGTAAGATAGGCTTCGGTAACAGGCATAAACTGACCTTTCAGCTCATCCCAATGGGGCATCTTGCGGCCCGCCCCGAGCCCCAGCACGAGGGTTTGTTCTGGCAAGGGAATCGGGGTAGCCCAAATGAGGCCGAAGGTGCCAAAGTTCGTCACCGTGGCAACCGAACCACCGGTAGCGTCCGCCGGCAGTTTTCGCTGGCGGGCCAGTTCCACGAGTTCGTCATAGCGGCCAACCAGTTCCGCCAGTGGCTTTTGATCGGCCGCCCGCAACACGGGAACCAATACGCCATCCTCCGCTTCGACCGCAAATCCCAGATCAATGGAGGACGGGTGGACGATATTGGTGCCAACCAGGCGACCAGCGACAGCGCTGTTTTCCGCAAGCGCCAAAGCCAGAGCGCGTAATACATAGAGAGCGGGGCCGGGTTTGGGCTGGCAGATTTTGCGATGTGCCAACAGAGAGTCCAGCACCACCGGCAGACCGACGGTGGCAATGGGGCGGCTCCAACTCCGCCGCATGGCGTCGGCCACCGCAACGCGCATAGAGGAGGCCCGGCTAAGTTTTTGGCGGTCCAATTGCGCCATGAATTTTTCAAAATCCTCGATCGTCACGCGCCCGGCTGCCCCGCTGCCGGCGATGCCCGCCAAGTCGGCCGCACTCAGGCCGAGTTCGAGCATGCGGGCCTTGAGCCGGGGCGAAAGGTAACTGGCTCCGGCAGCATTAGCAGGCACCGGGAGTCCGCGCACCGTGGGCTCCACGCGAGAAACATGGCCGCCAGCGGGACGGACGGGCGGCTCGATATCGCCGGCTTTGGAGAGCGGCGGCACATCCACGCCAAAACGAGCCGCCTCCTCAGCCGAAGCTTCAATCAGGCCCAGCACGGAGCCCACAGCGTAGCTCTCATGCAACTGGGCCGAAAAACTTTCGACGCTTCCGCCGCAAGGCGCCGAGACCGTCATGCTGGCTTTGTTGGTTTCCACCTCGATCAAATCCTGCCCGGCTTCAATGCGATCACCAGGGGCGACAAGAAATTGGATGACGGCAGCCTCGGCGATGGATTCGCCCAGTTGCGGCATGATGATGGGAATGGAAGGCATGGGAATTTTAAAGTTTAATTTCTGGGTGGAATGATTCCGTTCAGGTGCGCAAAAGATTCCGGGCAGCGGCCGCAACACTGCGGGAGGTGGGGCGATGAGCGGCCCACAAATTGGGGTGGTAAGGCACCGGAGTATCTTTGGCATTGAGTCGCTGCGGCGGCGCGTCAAGCAGGCCGTAGCCTTCGGCGGTGACGCGGGCGACGACTTCCGCCGTCACGCCGCCCCACGGCCAAGCCTCGCCAACACAAAGCAGTCGCCCGGTGCGCGCCACGCTGGCGATGACGGTGTCTGTATCAAGCGGCTTGATGGAGCGTAGATCCACCACTTCAATTTCCCAGCCCTCGGTAGCCAGTTCGGCGGCAGCGGCGAGCGCCTCATGCACCATGGCGCTATAAGTCACAATCGTGAGATCACGCCCTTCGCGAGCGATCCGGGCTTTGCCCACGGGCAGGGCTTCGCTTGGCAATTTTTCTGATTTCAGATGGTAATAAAGCAGTTTGTGTTCACAGAAAATCACCGGGTCGTCAATCGCCACAGCAGCCAGCAACATCGAATAGGCGTCTTCCACCGTCGCTGGCGTGAGAACGATCAAGCCGGGATAATGCGCGTAAATCGCCTCCAGGCTCTGGCTGTGAAACGGTCCGCTGCCGGAGGTGCCGCCAAACGGCAACCGCACTGTGATCGGACAAGAAACCTGCGTGCGCCAGAACAGGGTGGCAGCCTGGTTGACAATCTGGTTGAATCCGACGGTGGAAAAATCGGCGAACTGCATTTCAATGATGGGCCTCAGGCCTTCAATTGCTGCGCCGACCGCCAGACCAACCATAGCATCTTCCGAAATGGGCGAATCCAAAACCCGTCCGGGAAATTCCCTGGCCAGATTTTTAGTGGCCTTGAATGCACCGCCAAAAGCACCGACATCCTGCCCGTATATGAAGACACGGGGATCATCCCGCAAGGCATGCGCCTGAGCTTCGCGAATGGCTTCAAGATAGGTTATACTCATAGCCAAGGTCAGATTGACGCTTTCGGGTTTCCGGCAAATGCCTCCACTCTTTCAGCAGAACTCTCCGAGTCGCTCGATAAAGCGCCTTGACCAGAAGCAAAACGAATCACATTTTTTGCCGGAGCCTCGGCGAGCCAGCAGATCATCAACCGCACTTCGCGCTGATAAAAACAACTATTCATGATGCATGACCTTCCATCAAATACTTCGAGGAAATGGCGGTCCATTCCTCGGCAAACGGGTCGGGTGCCGCTTCGCGCAAAACTTGCGCCACAGCGGCCTCAATTTCACGAATCGCTTCATTGCGCCAGCCGATAAACATATCGGCGCCGACATAGTTATGCTCCAGCAGAAATTTTTCAGCAACCTTCAGGCAGTCCCGGCCGAGCGGAGAATTCTTTATCTCCGTCGGAATATAATGGGCGTCATCATGCTCCCCATGACCGCAGAGGCGCAACAAATTGGCCACAACCAACTGCGGACCATGGCCGGTACGGGCGCGATTCACCGCAGAGCTGAGGGTTTCCAGGCACCCGGCAAAATCCGTGCCGTCCACAGAATGAGATTCGACGCCATACCCCACAGCTTTGTCCGCGAGGCTGGCACAAGCAAACTGTCGGGAATTCGGGGTAGAATAGGCGAATTGATTATTGGCAACCACCAGGATCAGCGGCAGTTTTTCCACAGCGGCTTGATTCAAAGCCTCGTGAAAAGCACCGGTGGAAGTGGCACCTTCGCCAAGACAGGCCACCCCCACACAACCGGTAATCCCCTTCATGCGGCGAGCAAAAAGCACTCCATTGACCACCGAAACCATCGCGCCAAGATGGGAAATCATCGGCAGAAGTCCCTCGCGCGGGTACCCACGGTGCACATTGCCGTCGCGACCCCGCATTGGGCCCAAGGCCGAACCGAGATAGGTACGGACGGCGTCAATCAATGGCTCGCCAAACGCCAGACGCCCGGCGGCATCTCGAATAAGGGGCGCAAAAACATCAGATTTATCAAGCGAAACCCCCACCGCGACGCTTAAAGCTTCCTGACCGCGCCCGAGAAAAACGCCGCCATGAATCTTGCCGGCGCGGGAAAGCGCAGCAAATTTGTCGTCCAGCAGCCGGGCCCGCAGCATGATGCGATAGGCAACGAGCGGCGCCGCGGCAGTGGACCCAACGTGGCCGGCCGAACCTGGCCCGGAGACGGTGTGCAGCATGCAGTCAGTTTATCGCCGGAGCCGCCGGCTGCAATAAATCTTTCAGACGCGAAAAATTGTAGCTGGCCCGGGGGGTGAAAATCTGCTAATAACGGCCCGCGTCCGTTTTTCAAACATTCGAACCATAAAACAACCGTGACCCGATTTTTCATAAAAAAGTGGCACTGGATATTACTCGCCGCAGCCGCCTGTTTAGCCGGGCTGCAACTGACCAATCCCCCGCGCACCAATCCGCCGGTGAAAAGTGATTTTCTGGCAGAAACCAAACCGCCCGCTGGAATCGCCACCTGCCTGCGCGCCGCGTGCTATGACTGCCATTCGCACGAAACCATCTGGCCATGGTATTCCCGCGTTGCGCCCATGGCCTGGCTCGTGGCTGCGGATGTGAACGAGGGGCGCGAGCATTTCAATTTTTCTGAATGGCCGAAAGCCGATGCCGGCAGTGCCGCCAAAAAACTGGACCGCATCAACGAGGTCCTGGATTACCGCGAAATGCCCCCAAAAAAATACACCCTCATTCATACCGATGCGCGGCTCACCGAAGCGCAGCGTAAACAAATCATGGAGTGGACCGACGCCGAAGCCCAGAAACTCCGCAGCCAAATGCCCGCCCCGTGACCCTATGTTAAATACCGAATTCATACCCGCCGCTGAAAAAAGTTCCCGCCGGCTGCTCGTAATGCTGCATGGTCTGGGTGATAGCATTAATGGCTGGCGCTGGCTGCCCAAAGCAATCAATCTGCCCTGGCTGAATTATCTGCTCGTCAACGCCCCCGACGCTTATTACGACGGATTTTCCTGGTTTGATTATCCAGGCGACATTGCGCCAGGCGTCCACCGGAGCCGTCAACTGTTGTTTGACCTCCTGGACGATTTGGGAACAAAAAATTTCCCGGCCGACCAGATCACCCTGGGCGGCTTTTCGCAGGGCTGCCTGATGTCGCTCGAAACCGGGCTGCGTTACCCGCACCGCCTCGCGGGGATTGTTGGAATCAGCGGCTGGGTGTTTGAGTTGGAAAAACTGGTTCTAGAACTGACGCCCATGGCCAAATCGCAACGACTGCTCGTCACGCATGGGCCATTTGACCCGATTTTGCCTTTTGCCGTAGCACGCGACCAAATTCACCGGCTAAAAGCATGCGGCTTGAATATTACCTGGAGGGAATTCCCCAAGGAACATACGATTCATGGTAAAGAGGAAATTGCCGCCATCCGTGAATTTATCTACGAAGGATACGTGGGAAATCACCCATAGCGCCCAAGGTACAATGAGTCTGTTCGGGTTTATTTGACTTTCGCCTCTTCCACTTCAATTGCATGCTAATATCGTGAAACTTACGGTCACCGAAATCCAAAGCGCGGTCAGTGCCGCCCTGGCCGAGGATCTTGGCAGCGGCGACGCGACTACCCTGGCCACGGTGCCGGCAAGCGCTGTATCCCGCGCGTTTATGAAGGCGCGCGAGCCGCTGGTGGTGGCAGGAATTCAATTTGCCGAGCTGGCATTTCGTGAACTGTCATCGACAA
>CAISVF010000070.1 GCA_903888765.1 uncultured Verrucomicrobia subdivision 3 bacterium
AAGTGGAGCGGGCCCAGGCGAATCTGCAATTATCCGGCACCCAACTGGCCCGCCGCGAAAAACTCGGCGGCTCGGACGTGGTTGCCCGGGAGGAACTCGATCAAGCCCGCGCGCAAAACGACGCCAATCTGGCACAGGTCCGCCAGCTTAAGGCAGATTTAGAATCGGCGCAGCTTGGTGGACGGGACGACGTCATCCGTGCCGCCCAGTCTGCCGTCGCAGGGCAGCGCGCCGCGCGAGATAAGGCCCGGTGGGCCCTGGACCAGAAACGCCAATTTGCCCCGGCAACTGGCCTGGTGCATGACACGCTATACCGCGCCGGCGAATTTGTGGCGGCGGGAAATCCCGTGGCGGTTTTACTCCCGCCGGATAATCTGAAAGTGCGTTTCTTCGTGCCGCAGGAAAAATTACCGCAGATCAAAATTGGCGGAACCATTTTCGTACACGCCGACGGCGCGGCGCGCGCCATCAGTGCCACGGTGAATTATATTGCCACGCAGGCCGAATACACGCCGCCGGTGATTTACAGCCGAGAGACGCGGGCGGAGCTGGTTTTTATGATCGAGGCAAAATTTTCCGCGGCGGAGGCCCCGAACCTGCGCCCGGGGCAGCCGGTGGATGTGGCTTTGCGGTAAACGAACGAAAGGCCGGAAATGAATTCCCGCCTTTGCAATTCCCGCAAAATCGCTTAATGTTGCTGTGCAATGAACTTGGCGATTGAAATTCCCGAAGCCGTCTCTGCTCCTTTGCGTTCACGGTGGAAGGATGTTCCCCGTCGCGTGCTCGAGGCGGTGGGGGCGGAAGCCTATCGCTCCGGCGCACTTACCGCGTTTCAAGTGGGCGAACTGCTTGGCCATGATTCCCGCTGGGAAACCGAGGAGTTTCTCAAGCGCGTTCAAGCTTACTTGCATTACACCGAAGCTGATCTGGAGCGCGACCTTGCCGCTCTGCGCGCCACCCGCGCCGGATGACCATTGTCAGCAATACCTCACCGCTTTGTTATCTCGTGCTGATTGGCCACGCGGACTTGTTGGCAAAACTCCACCGCCAGATTCACACCACCAGGAAAGTTTTGGAAGAATTGCGGCATTCGAACGCGCCGTCGCCGGTTCGACAATGGGCGGCAAGTCCTCCCGCCTGGCTTACCATTCATCCGGACGCACGAGTTTCCGATCCGGCGTTCGACGTGCTTGACCCGGGTGAACGCACCGCCTTGTGCCTGGCGGAACAACTCCGCGCTGATTTGGTGCTGCTCGATGAAGCCGCCGCACGCTTGCTGGCCAGCCAGCGCGGCATGAAAGTCTCGGGAACGCTTGGCGTTTTGTGCGACGCAGCCCAAGCTGGACTGCTGAAATTACCCGCTGCCCTGGACTTGCTGCGCAAAACCAATTTTCGCGCCTCGCCAGAACTTTGGCGGGCGCTCTACTCGCGTTGACCGATGAAACTGAAACCTGGCAAGCACCCTTCTACGCAGGCCGAATACACGCCGCCGGTGATTTACAGCCGTGAAACGCGGGCGGAGCTGGTTTTTATGATCGACGCCAAATTTTCCGCGACGGAGGCCCCGAACCTGCGCCCGGGGCAGCCGGTGGATGTGGCATTGAGATGAATATTGTTCCTCGAAATAGCTTTCGCTACCTGGCAGGCAGTTATCCGAAAAGATGGTCAAACTCGTTGTGCGTCCCGATCCAAAGCCATTGAATCGTGTCACCCGACCGCACGCCCACGGCGCGATATTGCTCGCTGATCCGCACCGACCAGAATTCTCCACCCCCTTGCAGCTTTTTAAAGCGCAGTGACGGATGATCTGGATTGAGGGCAAAAACTTGATATGCTAGCCGGGCACGCGCCTTCACTGCTGGTGGCAGCTTTTCGTAGGCACGCCAGAAGGAAGGTCGGACCAGGGAAATCACAACATGGCCGGGTCCAGTGGTTCAGCCTCGCCCTCACGCAGCGCGGCGACAGCAAACTGCTCCAGTTTGGTATACGGCCGGCGGGCGGCGACGATGCGTTCCCACTCCGCGTCACCGCCTTGGTGCTGGAGAAAACGGGCGAAATCCACCACTTCGCGCGCCTTGTCCTCGGGCAATATTTCCAAAATGGCCAGCAGTTCTTGGGTGGATGAACTCATGCCAGAAAACTACCCTCTCGCCGCCGCTTTGCAAGCAGGTTTCCACTAGCCGCCGGTGATTTTCAGCCACGAAACACGGGCGGAGCTGGTTTTTATGATCGAGGCAAAATTTTTCGCGGCGGAGGCCCCGAACCTGCACCCGGGGCAGCCGGTGGATGTGGAATTGCAATAAGAACTGCCGGGCAGTGAAGCGAAGGCAGCACGCTGAATGAAAAGCCCGTAGGGCTGAAATCTCTGTAGAAACCAGAACCAAGCTGTTTACAAGCTCCGGCAGGAGCGAAATCTCCCGACGATGCCGCCCCGCCGGGGCTGTGTCCCTCGCCCATCGGATGGGAGAGATGCCAAACCGAGGTTCGGCTGGCCGCAGGCCGGGTGAGGGTTTTGGCCGATGCTGATTCTACAACGATGCCGCGCCGAGGGCGCTGAAATAAAACCGCCGCCACGGTGGCCCGCAGCAGCCAAGAAAGTGAATGTTTACCGCCGGGTTCGATTATTATTGACCGCATTTCGCCGTTAGTAAACCTCCCAGCAAGATTCATCTGCACTCGCCACAAAAGCCCGGATCGCCTCGACATGGCTCCTAAGTAATTCCTCAATGAACGCGCTCGGTTGATTTCCGCAACGCAGCCAGATCACCTTCGGTGGCGGGCCATACAAGGCCGCCATGTCCGCAAAATCGGCGTCCTGTGTGACAAGGGTAAAGCCACCCGCCTTGGCAAACTCCCAGATCGCCCGGTCATCCGCCCGATCCAATCCCGCCAGCCGCACCTGGCTTGAACCGGGAAAACCGTCCGCCAGCCGGTCGCAGAGTTTGAAGCTCAAGTTCTGGTCGAACAACAACTTCATGTGGCGGTCAATACCCGGCGTTCACGATCAGCGGCAAACGCCAGACAGGCGCAGATGTCCGCCTCCGTCAATTCAGGATAATCGCTCAGGATTTCCTGGTGTGACATCCCCGTGGCCAGCCAGCCCAGCACATCCGCCACCGCAATGCGCATCCGCCGGAGGCACGGCCGCCCGCCACGCTTGCCGGGTTCAATCGTGATGAGGTCTTGATAATTCATAACGGAGGTTACTTTACCAGCCTTCACGCCCGCGCGCAAATCTGGCGTTCACCAAGCTGGCCGCGCCGCGAGGCGAAGGCAGAATTTAGAATGCAGAATGAAAAGCCCGTAGGGCTGGCCTATTTGTAGAAACCAGAACCAAGCTGTTTACAAGCTCCGGCAGGAGCGAAATTTCCAGACGATGCCGCCCCGCCGGGGCTGTGTCCCTCGCCCATCGGATGGGAGAGATGCCAAGCCGAGGTTCGGCTGGCCGCAGGCCGGGTGAGGGTTTTGGCCGATGCTGATTCTACAACGATGCCGCGCCGAGGGCGCTCAAACAAAGCCGCCGCCGGAGCGCCGGCCTGTGACCGGCTTACGACTCGCGCACCACGGTTCGCGTCCGTTATATCTTTCGTTTCGTTCATCTCTGGTCTGCCCACATTTTAAGCCGATTGAAAATCGGCGCTCCCAAAAAAAGCGACCGCTGCGCGGGCCTGTTTTCTTTTCCCAGCGCACCTCACAAAATTCCTCGCTCCGCTGCCTCTCCGCAGGCTCGGCTCGTTCGTCCCTCACTGCGCCAGCCTGCTCCGGGCAGCTCCGCCCGTTAGCTCACTGACCTGGGGGCAGGACGGAGCGGAACCCGATGACGTTGTAGGCCGTGTCGTTGCCGTTGCGAAGCGCCGACCGGCACGCGATGGCGTAGCTGCCCCAACTGCCGCCCCGAAGCACCCGGTAGGAGCCCGAAGTCGGCCCACGCGGATCACTCCCACTCCCATACGTCCCATACCAATCCCAACACCACTGCCACACATTCCCAGCCATGTCATACAGCCCATACCCGTTCGGCGCAAAATAATTCACCGGACTCGTGTAGGGATTATTACCAGTGGCAAACGCCCGGTCGAAACCAATCGCCGTGGCAAGGTCGTAAGCGTAGGAACCCCCATGAGCCAAGGGATAACCATAGTAATTCGCCTGGTTCCATGAAATTGTATTTCCCCACGGAAACCGCTGCCCGCTGGCCCTGCCCCGCGCCGCCTTCTCCCATTCCGCTTCCGTCGCCAGCCGGTAGCCGGAATTCCACTTCACCGAATTGTTGTCCACGTCCACTTGTCCAGTCCGATACACCACCGTCTGCGCGGAGGTCGTGTAATACGCCGGGACCCGCCCTTCCATTTCCGAACGCGCATTGCACCACTTCACACAATCACACCAGCCCACGATGACCACGGGATAATACGGCCCCTTGCTGTAACTGCTGATTCTGCTGAAAAACCCTCTAGCTATTTTTTGGGCCGTTTTTTGAGTGTAGGCGGTGCCAGACGAATGAGCCGGAGGTCCGAGCGATCCAGCACTTGCCAGCGGACTGGTTCGCCGGCTTGCAACTCCAGTGCGGCGGCGAGCGGCAGTGGGATATTGACAAAGAGACGCGCCACCCGGCCTTTGGAGCGGATCACCTGCACCTTCATTTCGA
>CAISVF010000071.1 GCA_903888765.1 uncultured Verrucomicrobia subdivision 3 bacterium
CGCCATAGGCGGAGACATCAAAAACCGCATTGGATGCAATGCTGATATTGGGGGAAGAAATTGAGCCGCTGGCGGTCAGAATCAGGGTACCGTTACTAATAATGGTATTTCCCGAATAAGAATTGGATCGGGAAAGCGTCAGGGTATTGGTGCTGGCCAGGATCAATGAACCAGCAAACGAATTTTGGCCAGCGAGAGTCAGCGCCCCATTGCCAACATCCGTCAAAGAACCGGAGCCGGAGATCCAAGAGTTGATAATACCGCTCTGGCCAGCAGAAATACTGAAGTTGTGAGCATTCGCAGCACCGGCCAGCACCACGGCCGCGCCATTCACAGTCAAATTACCACCCGGCAGATTGCCGATGGTACCATCGCCCCACAAGATCTGGGCATTGCCGGACGCGGGACTCACCGCATTACCCAACTGCACCGTGGTCAGGTTCACGTTGGCCCCGTTGGTCAGGCTGAGCGTGGCATTATTGGTCAGGTTATCCGTGCCAGTGGCCGTCGCCACTAAATTGTTGTTCTGCAAAGTCAGATTCGTGATGTTGGCCGTACCGCCATTGGCCACGCTGAACAGGCTCGCCACGGTGATGGTATAATTGGTGGCATTGACCGCGTTATTAATGTTGCCCAACGTAAGGTTGGAAGCGGTCAAAGTGCCTGCCCCCATCTTGAAGGAAGATGTAACATTTATTCCCCGCCCAGTCGAATTGGCAGTGGGGGCAACACTGCCAATCGTCATGCCTCCGAATTGTGCGTTCAGGATGCCGGCCGTGGTGTCAAAAAGGTCCACCGGATGATCACTGGCTTGATAAGAATCATGACCACCAAAGGCAAGCGTGGCAAGGCTGCTGCCTCCCGTAACCCCGGCGATGGTCAACATGCCGTTGTTAATTCCGCTGGCGAATTGAATGGTGGCGTCTTCCCGGCTGGCACCAATGTTGATGGTGCCCACATTCCAGATGTTATTGGTCCCTAATCGCAAAGTGGAATTAACTACCCCGCTGCTGGTATTGCCATTGGCGATATTTACCGTGGCGGCCGTGATGAGATTGGTTGCCCCTGCGAACGTGATGGTATTCTGGCCAGCACTACTTGCCTGGGCCGTTCCATTATTCACCGTGAAGGTGCCGGCCGGGTTGAGGTAATTGAAAAAACTTAATCCCGACAAATTCAGGGAAAGGGTATTGGTCGTGGTCAAGGGAGCGAGCGTCAGGGTGGCCGGTGAAACCGTCAACGCTGAACCGCTCGTGCCGGTGATGTTAATGGTGCTGGCGGCGTTGGGATTGGCATTGCCAAAAGTCATGCCCGCCAGGGTTTGCGCCGTGCCTTGAAGATTCAGCGTGGCGTTGGTCGCGGCACTGAAATTGACGGTGCTGGTGGCCGGCAAAGCACCGGCTGTGAGAGTCAGACTGCCGCCATTGATAAAAGTGACGCCGCTGTAACTATTCGCAGTAGCCAGAGTCAAATTGCCCGGACCCGTCTTGGTCAAACTACCGGAACCGGTGATGCTGCCGCTGCCGCTCAAGACATAATTCAAAGCCGTATTGGACACCGTGACGCTGCCGGGGGAAAAAACACCGGTCAGATTGACATTGCCGGTTTGCCCCAGATCGTTGAAGGTCACAAAATCCGAATCGGCATAAACCGTGGTCACGCCCGAGTTGGTCCAATTAAGACTGTTCACGTCCCAGTTGCTGTTCATGCCTCCGCCCCAGACGATGGAGCCAAGAATGGGAGTGACTGGACCGCTGGTGATCTGCAAATCAATTCTTTTGCTGGCGGTGTTATCCACCAGTGAACCGGTATAGGACCCGAGCGAACCCAGCGAGAGGCCGGCAATGGGACTGCTGCCCGCATAGCTGATCAGCGGGTAAATGACGGTGCCGCCGGGATATCCAATTGAGTCAATCGTAATGGTGGCCGTGCCGGTCACGTTGGTCGCCACAATATTGGTAACCACCGGATTGGCATTCAAGTGCAGGGAAGCGCTGGTCAGATTCAGCGCGGCGAGAGGCAGCGAGGTGGTGCCGGCCGAGTTGGTGATGGTCAGCTGTCCATTTTTGACATTGATGGTGCTGACGACCCCATTGATGGAGGCGGAAGCAATCGCATTGGCGTAAACGGTTCCATTGGTGATGTTCAGAGTGCCACTGGCAGTTTTGGAAAAGGCGGCATTGGTATTGGGATTGATGCCCAAGGCCAGATTGGCGTTGACCACCAGAGTCGCCGTGCCGGTCACATTGACCACGCCGGAGACGTTGGCATTGGCGTTGTTGGTGATCACCGTTGCCAGGTTCAGGGTATTCACGTTAAAAACCCCCGCATTGATGCTCAAGGTCCCCGTGGCGCTGCCGGTGTTGGTGCTCATCTGACCACGAGCGACATAGCAGGTATTCACTTGTGCATCCACCGTGCCCAGGCTCAAGTCTATTACGCCCGTGGAAGAACTTCCTGAACCAGGATTACCCAAAATTTGATTGTCTCCGATGATCAAGGTGGAAACGCGGTTAGTGGATTTGCCACGCAGATAAAGCGTGGGGTTGTTTCCAGCCAACCCCGGATTAAATCTGAGGGTGCCGGTTTGTTTTGTCCGACCGACGGTGACGGTGTCAACCAACACAGCGTTGGTCTGGCCCAATTGCAAGAAACTGGTGACCGAGTTGGGATTCGAAATGGCATCTCCCACGTTTAATGCCGGGGTCGTGGTCCCGTTGAGCTGAATCAAATTGGTTTTGGCAAGATTCAATGTGCCAGAAAGATAGTTGCTGGCATTTATGCCGGAACCGGGATTCCCGGCCACCAGCAGACGCCCGGCGGTTAAATTGAAATTTCCCAGCCCGGAAAGGTCCATAAGCGCATTGTGAGTACCGCTGGTACCTGCCCCCTGTTGCACTTGCATGTAGGATCCGGCGTTGGTGTTGAATACCGTCAAGTTCCCGCTCAAACCGGTAACGGTGGCGTTCACCACTGCACTGGCGCCGCTATCGGTCAAGGTTCCGGCCGTCAAAATACTGCCCGCCGCATTATTGGAAACCGTTAGCGTAAGGCCCGGATTGATCAGCGTGGTGTGGTAACTGTTCGTATTGGCAAATTGCAGAGCGAGAATGGTCGTGTTGACATCCACAATGTTGTCAATAGTGGACACGTTGGTGACCGCCCCCGCATTGGTGAAAAGGATGCTGACAGTCGAGTTTGGCGAACCTCCGGACCAGTTGTTGGCATCAGACCAATTGGTGTTGAGGTTGGCAGTGGCATCCGAGCCACTCCAGCTAAGGGTGGCGGCCATTAACGGACTCACCGCCAACAGGCTGGCTAAGATAAATATTGCCCGGAGAGGATTTATGATGGGGTTCATGGGGTATAAATTAAATTTGAGAAGGGAACGTTTCAACTGTTTAAATTCAGCAAAAAATCATGATTCTCGGTTGATGGACAACAAAGCCAGCCAGTTGGTTACAAGCTTTCCCGCTAGATTGGAATGGCGGAGGCTCACTGCCTGCCGGCCGGAACCCACTGGAATTGGGTTCGTTTCGCATTGGCGGTGCCATCCAAAAATTGCGAATCCCTTTGGCAGACGGCCCTGGGCGCGTTATCGCTTTTGGGTTCGTTTCGCATTTTCAC
>CAISVF010000072.1 GCA_903888765.1 uncultured Verrucomicrobia subdivision 3 bacterium
ATCCTGATAGACCTGCATCCACATGCAGGGATTGCGCAGGGTGACATTTCGGATGGTGATATTCCGGCTTTGGAAAACGCGGATCAAGGAGGGGCGTTTGCCTTCAGTGCCGATTTTTCTCACCTCGGCAGGCATGTTCATCTCCTGGCACCGGCCGTCAATGACGCCTTCGCCGTCAATGGTCAGACCGTCCGCGTTGCATGCATAGAGCAGACTGCGGCAATTGGCGGAAAGGGTGACATCTGCAGGCAACAACACGGGATAATCATCGAGATTCGTGCTCCCCATGAGCACCGCGCCTTTCTGCAGAAACAACGTCATGCGCCCGTGCAACGTCAGTTCGGCGCTGACATAGTTGCCAGGCGTTAAAACGACGCTTCCGCCGGTGCCCGCACAGGCATCCACCGCCTTTTGCAAGGCGACCGTGTCGTAAGTGGTGCCATCACCTTTGGCTCCAAATTGGCGGGGGTCGAAAATCGGCGACGGCGGCTGCCCGACATTGACCGGCACATCCACGATGTGAACCGTCGGACGGTTCATGTTCAAATCGTCAGCCTGGGCCGGCTGGCCGTGGGCGGTTTGAAAATAACCGTTCAGCAACCATGCCAGTGCAACTAACCTTGCAACAGGGCGACACGGATGGACTTGAAATGCCCAATGAGTATGCACAGTGAATTATTGGACGGCGGCCATTTGCTGTTTGTTTCCAGCTTTTCGGCGGAATTCAGCCACCACTTTTTCGAGGCCGTCACCGACACCAAACCGGGCTCCGTGCGCCTCGTAAAGACTGGCACAATTGGGATGGTCTTTTAACAGATCCCGGTAGTCGTTCCAAGCCGCATCATATTTCTTCAGCAAATCACGCAGTTCCTCGGGATCTGCCTTTAACCCTGCGAGGTTCAAGTTGATGTATGCCTGATAAATTCGATATAAATCCAGCCCGTAACTAGAGGACACTTTGACGAAATCCGCCGTTTCAGGGTCCGCAAAATGAATTTCGCCTGCGAGCCTGACAATTTCCTGCCACATTTCCACCGCCTCCCGTTGTTGCACCGCAATGCTGGTGCGGACGGCGGGATCGGCCGGCAATGCGGGCCGATTGATGCCGTCATCCCGGCTCCACCACGGGTTCAACTCGCGGTGAATCCCTGACTTGCCACGCAGCACCGCGTCGGCTGACAGCAGACAAAGCCGCCGGAAGTTTTTCACGTCGTCCCCCTTCAATCCGAGCTTCTCCTGTGCGAACCGGTTGAAGACCGACTCTTCCGACTGTCGTGGATCGCGCGCCCATTGGGCCATCACCCAGGCATTGAGTTCGCACCACAGCTCGTTTTTGACGTAGGGACCATCCCAGCCGCCGCCGCGCGACCAGGTCCATACGCCGGCGAACAAAGGACTCTGCCGGGCAAAAGCACCGATGCTGTTAAAAGTATTTTGATTTGTTTGAATCAGGTGTTCCTCAAACCCTTCAATCACTCCGTGGGCAATGTAATTCGGGTAAGCGCCCTTGCCCTCATATTCCCGCGCGCATTGCACCTCGATGATTTGCTGGTGCCGCCCCATCCCGATCACCCGGCTGAACGCATTGCCCCGGTGAAAGTCGCCTTCGCAATGTTTCACCGCAAAAAAGAGATTCGGGTGCGGTTCAATGGCCGCATCCACGGCCAGATAAGTTTCCGGCCTGGTGTCAAAGCTCAACCAACTCCGGAAGACCAGCAACTTGTTGTGACTGACACAAACCTCCTCCCGCGATAATCGGACGAGTGGTATGATGGTCTGTTCCGCGTCTTTTTTGTTTTGAATCGCACCTTCGTGATAGGGCGCGTCCTGAAGATACGTTTCGCCGATGCGGACCACCAAGCCGTCCAGCAAGGGAAACCGGTCAAAAACCTGATTCACCAATAACCGCAGAAACTTGGCGGTCTGCGGGTCAGCCGGATTGCCAAAAGTCCGCTCCATTCCAAACTTCTGAATCAGTCGCTTGGGAAAAAGAATCAGATCGGCTTCGGCGTAAGCGCGCAACCCGGCCGCG
>CAISVF010000073.1 GCA_903888765.1 uncultured Verrucomicrobia subdivision 3 bacterium
GGTCGGGCGAGGTGAAAGCCGATAATTTAAGACGGCGTGCGGCTTTTGCCAGCACCTGGAGTGACCATGCAGCGTCTTTTGATAAAACCTTCATGCTTTCGTTGTCCTTGCCCAAGGACATGACCGCGTGCGTGGAACTGCCGGCTGCACAGGAATCCACCGGCGTGTTTTCTGGCGATCATCAGGTGGCGGCCAGGCGGAACGATTCGCGCTGGATTTTAAAAGAACCGATTTGCGGCGAAGTGATGCTTGAAGTTAGATGAGTCGTCCCGACTTTTTATCAGTAATGGATGATGATGAAACAGACAAATCACCTGAGCGTGCTCGCTCCCGCGAAAATTACGTCACTTCTGTTCGCCTTGCTCTTTGGTTTAAGTGCATCGGCAGTTGACCACGCTGGCCTGGATGCCAAACGCCAGCTATCTCGCCCTGATTCCAAAGCGCCAAACCAAACCAAAAAAATCAAAGTATTCATCTTGATGGGCCAGTCCAACATGGTGGGGATGGGGGATATTCAGCCGGAGGATAAGCCGGGCACCCTTGCGCATCTCCTCAAGACAGATAAAAAATATCCGTTCCTCGTGGACGCCGCCGCTAACTGGACGGTGCGCAAGGATGTTTACTACTACGACGCCCGTTTGAAAAAGGGCAGCTATCTCAGCGCGACCTCGAACAACGGCAAATCCATCGGCCCGGAACTCGGCTTCGGTTTTGTCATCGGACCGCAGCTTGATGCGCCGGTGCTTATCATCAAGTCCTGCATCGGCAATCGCAGTCTCGGCTGGGATTTGCTACCGCCTGGCAGCCAACGTTACGTCGTGGATGGCAAGACGTACGCGGGCTACCAAGATTCGCCCGCGTCGTGGATTGAAGGCCAGCCCAAACAAACCAATGACTGGTATGCCGGCAAGCAGTATGACGACGACATGGCCAACGCGAAGGCGGCGTTGGCGAACCTCGTCAAAATTTACCCCGATTACCAAGGTCAAGGCTACGAAATCACCGGCTTTGTCTGGTGGCAGGGGCACAAAGATCACCTCAGCCCGGTTTACGCCGACCGCTACGAATTGAATCTCGTGAATCTGATCCAACAGCTCCGCAAGGATTACCACGCTCCTAATGCCAGGTTCGTGCTCGCCACGGGTTGTGGCAATCCTGGGCGAACTGGTCTCGGACTACAGATCGCCGAAGCACAACTCGCGATGGGCGACGCGAAAAAGCATCCGGAATTCGCCGGAAACGTGAAGTGTATTGACTCCCGCTGCTGTTGGCCCGAAGCCAAGGATTCACCGAACCCGCGACAGGACTATCACTACTATCGCAACGCGGAGACGTATATGGAAGTGGGCCTCGGCCTCGGCTGGGCGATGGTGGACTTGCTCAAGGGCACGGATTACACTGGCAACCGGTGGCCGTTGGCGAAGGAATAGGGAAGCTTTTTATAGAGCGCCAACCGTTCCCGCTTAAGCCAGCCGGCCGTCCAGTGGCGCATGAACATCCGCAGGTTTTCCAATCCGCGCCAGCCGGGACGGTTCAAGCCGTTGTGAAAATGTTTGTGGCGCGGGTAAAGATAGTGCGCCTTGGCCGCGAGCCGCTCGGCAAAACCGTCCGGCAAATCCGCCTTGAGGAACCGTTCCACCTCCTGCACCACGCTTTCGGCGATCCATTCCGGCGTGAGCAAGGTGTCGCGTTCGAGTTGCGTGGGCAGCGAAACCATTTTCCTTGTAGGAGTCGAGGTAACGAGACTCCTGCATTTCTTCGGCCGATTTGATTTGAGCCTCCTCACGTCGGTTCCTACCAACGATTTTGCAGGAGCCGAGGTAAAGCGTCTCTGACTTTTCCGTTTCATCACCATGGCGGTCGTTTAATGTTGCCGGCATCCGGCTGCCGAAGCTTCGCAAAAATCTTCCAGAACATCGACCAGAAATCCTCATCTGCCGGATTCAATTTCGGATAACCCGGCACGATGCAACCGGTGTAGGGCCAGACTTCGTTTGCTTTCGTCAATTCCGCACGGATCGGATTGGCCGCGATGTAAAAGCACACTTTGGCGAAGGCGTTGCGCTGGCGTTCTTCCTCGCGCAGCACGTTGTCCTGCGCCTGCGGCTGGAACTTCGCGGACTTCAAGGCCGGTTCCAGATGCGTCCGCACAAACGCCATGCCGTTGAGTTGATCTGTATCCAGCCGCAAGCCCATCCAGACCAGATGCAGATGGTCGGGCATCAGGCAGTAAATGGGGCAGACCAAACCTTCACGCGCCGCCGCATGAAACATGAGTTCGCGGAATTGATGATGGAATTCCGGCGTGAGCCAGCCCTGTTTGCGGTCGAAGATGGTCAGCGTCCAGTGAATCACCGCGTCGGCCTGATAATATTCCCTTGCCAGCCGGGGCAGATAAAACGCCCGGTTCAGCGGGTCACGCGGCGGCTTGGCTTTTGTAGGAGTCGAGGTGACGAGACTCATATTTCTGTTTTTATTTTAATTAGAGACTCCTTACGTCGTCTCCTATCAGTTATTGGTGGCCCTCCACGAGTTTGATTTCATCGGCGGTCAGGCCGTAAAGCTCATAGACCAGGGCGTCAATTTGCTGGTCGGTGGCGATGACGGCGTTTTGCAGCACGGCCTTTTCCGAGTCCGATGGTGCCCGACCGGAAGGTCCCGCGCGCAGCTTGGGCATCAAGCCCAGCATTTTGTCCACCAGCCTGCTGATTGTAGGAGTCGAGGTGACGAGACTCATATCGGTTTATTTTAATGCGGGAAAACCGCACGTCCAGTTTGATGAGGGGTGGAGTATGGCGCCCATTGGTCTCGTGCCTCTCAACCCGTCTGCTCCGCCTACTCTACTTGGGAAACTACAAATATACCAGCCCTGCGGGCTTCCAAAAGTCATAGCCAAACAAATCACAAAATGAGGCAAACATGGGGTGTTTCATTGAGGTTCATGGGGGGGGGTACCCCATCGTCGTTGCTCATTTTCTTGGGCCGCTTGCGATCAAAAGGCCGGACCGCAGCGGCATCCCGGGGGTTCACTCCGTTTTCCCCAGCCAGCCGCCGGACATATTCCCAATACTGTTCCTGGCTATCCCGGTTAACCAGACTTTTGAGAGCCGCGTTCGCTGCGATCCTGGAGAAGCGTAAAGCTTTCATTTATTGGCATCGCATGGTCGATAAGCCGATGGCGGGACTGGGCGATTCACATAATACGCGGAGAAATCGCGAATAACGGATGGGCCGACTGCTTTCTCCACCTGCAGCCGTAAACCTGTCAGGATGATTGCGGGTAAGGGGATAAGTTGGCGGGCACCGATCTGGGTCCCTTTAAAAAGCAGCTTCCATTTGCCGTCCAGGCCACGACCTTCCACTGCAAATTCCCTAATTCGTTCCCCACTCCGAATATCCTCACGCAGTTGCAGATGGTCAACCTTTTGAGCGGAAGCCAATGGCAATTCAAGTGCCGCCCCGGTTCCATTGGTGCTCGCTAAAGAATGTGTAAAACGGGCATTGATCTCATCCCCAAATTCCTTAAGCCGACTGATTTGCGCTGGTGGTAGCTGGCCGTGCCCATCGGGAGTGATGTTGAGCAACAGGTTCACGCCATGCCCCACCGATTGGTAGTAAATCTCCACCAGCGCGTCTAAACTCAGAATCCGGTGGTCGCTGCCCGAGCGCCAAAACCATGCCGGGCGCAGAATGGAGACGTCGCATTCCGCCGGACACCAAACATTGCCGTCAGGGCTGCCCGCACCTTCCTTTGGCGAGTCACCGGCGCGGCAATGAATGGTGTTCCAACACGGATAGGGGGCAAAACCATGTTCCGTGCCGACCCAGCGCGTGGAGTTGGGGCGCCGCCCCTGAAATGTAATGATGGCTGGGGCAAGCTGATCGATCAGGTCGTTCACTGGCACAATATTGCCTCCGTCGAACCACATCTCGAACATCGGCCCGTAACCGGTAAGAATTTCGGTCAGTTGCTGGCGATAAATCCGGTTGTATTCCGCCTGCGCATCTGGGGAGCTTGCGTGGCCGCCTACATCAACGTGATGAACATCCGAGCGTGGGGAAAGGTACACGCCAAAGTGCAAGCCCTGTGCGCGGCAGGCGGCTGCCAAATCGCCCACCATATCGCCTTTGCCGCTTAACCAAGGCGAGGTTTTGAGAGCATAATCAGTGGTGGCGGTTTGCCAGGCGCAATAGCCGCCAATATGTTTTGCAACGAAGATCAAATAACCGGCTTGGGCAGACTTGGCCGCCTGCACGATGGCGGAAGCGTTGAAGTGGTCTGGGTTAATCTGGTCGCGTGGGGTGGAGAGATTGTCCCCTTCGGTTCCCTGATAGACATTTGGCGCCCAATGGACAAATACGCCAATGCCAGCATCCAGCCATTCCGCCTGGGCGGGAGTGGGACGAGGCAGTTCGGCCCGCACGCCGCTCAAGGCGATGATTGTCAGCAAGCTGGGTAGGATAATTT
This sequence comes from uncultured Verrucomicrobia subdivision 3 bacterium, assembly GCA_903888765.1. Lineage (GTDB taxonomy): Bacteria > Verrucomicrobiota > Verrucomicrobiia > Limisphaerales > UBA11358 > UBA11358. Next base: position 4,469 of record CAISVF010000073.1, read on the forward strand.
TCATGGTGAAGATTTTTCCATCCTGGTTGGGTTGTTGGGAGACTGTCAACGAAAAATTGGTAAAAATAGGGGTGCGTTATAATGTAAGCGGTGAAGGAGAGACCCACTATTCCACGACCGCGAGGCGTGGTAAAAATGGGGGCGATGAAAACAATCAATGGTTCCCGTCGGCTCCGGTCCGCGCGCACGGATGCGGCGCACCGCACCCAAATTGTGGCGGCGTTTGAACGCAGCGGTTTATCCGCCACCGCCTTCGCCCGTCAGCAGAGACTCAAATACACCACCTTTTGCCACTGGCGACAGCGACAGCGTGAGGCCAAATCCGTGCCTGCCTTTGTGCGAGTTGAAGGTCGGGCCGCGCACGCGCAACAACCTGCGCGCCTCCATCCAGGTGCTGTTCAATTACGCCATTTCGCGGGAGTATCTGGAAAAAGATAATGACGAGATGGATGCGGTTCCGCTGGCGAAGGACAAGGGCGGCGAGATTGAGATTTTCACGCCGAAGGAAATGGCGGAACTGCTGGCGGTGGCGTCGGCGGAACAACTGCCCTTCATGGCGATCAGCGCGTTTGCCGGCGTGCGGCACGCGGAAATTCAGCGGCTGGATTGGAAGCATGTGAACCAAGCCGCCGGCATCATTGAAATCCGGGCGGGCGCGGCCAAGACGGCGAGCCGGCGGGTGATTCCGATTTTGCCGAATCCGGCGGCGTGGCTCAAACCGCACTGGCAGGAAGCGGGGCCGATTTGCCAATACGCTTACATGGCGGATGAGTTCGGCGATCTGGCGCGACGGGCGACCGCAGAACGGAAGAAAAAAAAGGCGGATGCGCCGGACTTCAAATGGAAACACAACGCGCTGAGGCACTCTTTTATTTCCTACCGCGTGGCGAAGACACAGGATGTCGCCAAGGTTTCGCTGGAGGCGGGCAACTCACCGCAGATGATTTTCAAACACTACCGCGAGTTGGTGCAGGCAAAGGACGCGAAGGCGTGGTTTGCCATCATGCCGGCGGGCAGATAACTACCGGTCCTTCGGGACGGTCTTGGCGGACGGTCACCGCAGACGCGGCGCCCAAGGGACTGGTCGCCCTACCACCAAACCCAGACGGCGCAGCGGTCCTGGCGGGCGGCCATCACTGGCGTCGCGGCAGCGACGCCTTACCACGGACACCGCGCCCAGGGGACTGGTCGCCCTACCGGGGAC
>CAISVF010000074.1 GCA_903888765.1 uncultured Verrucomicrobia subdivision 3 bacterium
AATATGCCCGAAAACTGTCCCGGGCGTTACTTCCCGCTCGCGGGCAATTTGCGAGACCGTGTGGCCGGCACGAAAGCGGCGCAACGTCTCGCGGGCGGAATCCCCCAGCCGCCCGCGCACCGGCGGCGGCGTGCCCGGCGTGACGGCCACATCATCAGCAAATATCTGCCGCGCGTTCATTTGCAAATGCACCGTGATTTCGCCGAGGAAAATATCGCCGAATTCACGCAGCTTTTTCTCCCCGACACCGCTGATGCGGGTGAAGTCGCGCTCCGTCGCCGGGTAGTTTCGGGCCATCTGCCGTAATGCTACGTCCGAGAAAATAATGTAGGCTGGCACGTCGCGTTCATCGGCCAGCGCTTTGCGGAGCGCGCGCAATCGCTCGAACAAGACTTCGTCACAGGTGATTTCGCCGACCGAATGGGCCAGGGGTTCCGGCACGGCGGCTGGTTTGGTGAGCGTGATTTTCCGGCGTTCCCGCAGTGCCGTCCCGCCCTCGGTGGTCAGTTCCAGCACGCTGAATTTTTCCGTGGTTTTCTGCCGGAGCAGTCCCAGGCGCACCAGTTCGCGGCCGATGGCCGACCATTCGGGGCGGCTGTGTTCGCGCCCGATGCCGTAAGTCGAAAGCTGGTCGTGCGACCATTTGCGGATCCTTTCCGTGGCCGCGCCGGTGAGGACTTCCACCACGTGAATCAGCCCTACGCCAAAACCGCTTTTCTCGCGAATCCGATAGACGCATGAAAGAAATTTCTGGGCCGCCAGGGTGCCGTCAAAGGTGGCGCGCGGAGACAGGCAGTTGTCGCATGCGCCGCAGTCATCCGCGGAAAATTCCTCGCCGAAATAGGCCAGCAATTCGGTGCGCCGGCAACTGGCGCACTCGGCGTAATGGACCATCTGTTGCAATTGTTCGCGGGCGATCTTCTGCTCGCGTGGATCCGACTTTTCTTCAATGAAAGCGGTTTGCTTGACCACATCGCCGGCGCTGAATAACAAAACACATTCGCCCGGCAATCCGTCGCGGCCCGCCCGTCCGGTTTCCTGATAGTAGCCCTCAATGTTTTTCGGCAGATCGTAGTGGACCACAAAGCGGACGTTTGGCTTGTTAATGCCCATGCCGAAGGCAATCGTGGCGCAAACCACGCGGATGTTGTCGCGCAAAAAAAGTTCCTGATGGTCACTGCGTTCCTTGGGGGTTAGCCCGGCATGATATGGCCGGGCCCGGATGCCATCCTCGGTCAACTGGGCGGCCACGCGCTCGGCGGATTTACGAGACTGGCAATACACAATGCCGCTTTCCTTCGGGCGGCCGCGGAGATAATCCAGCAACTGATCGTAGGGCTTGTTTTTGGGGATGACGCGGTAGGTGAGATTCGGGCGGTTGAAACTGGCGACATAGCATTGCGGATCCCGCAGCTTCAAATGCGTGATGATATCTTCGCGCACCCGGCCGGTGGCGGTGGCGGTGAGGGCCATGAATGGCACGTCGGGAAAATGTTCCCGCAATTGCGCAATCTGCCGGTATTCCGGACGAAAATCATGGCCCCATTCGCTGATGCAATGGGCCTCGTCCACGGCAATGAGGCGAACGTTCCAGCGCTGCAAATCCTCCAGGAATCCTGAGAGCATCAGTCGTTCCGGTGCGGCATACAGCAGCCGATATTCGCCCTGATGCAATCCGCGCAAGCGCTTGCGCGATTCCTCGCTCGCGAGCGAGGAATTTAAAAACGTGGCCGCCACGCCGGCAGCCTGCAACGCATCCACTTGATCCTTCATCAGGGCGATAAGCGGTGAGACCACGACGGTGAGCCCGTCCCGGGCGAGTGCCGGCAGCTGGAAACAGAGCGATTTACCGCCGCCCGTCGGCAGCAGCGCAAAAACGTCCCTCCCTGCCAGCGCGTCCCGGATGATTTCCTGTTGCAGCGGGCGGAAGGAGGTGAAGCCGAAGTATTGCTTTAGCAGCGGGAGTAGCTCGTTGGCGGCGGATTTCACAGGGGATGAGGGTGCCGGGTGAGCGCGATTGCCTCGCACTTACGACTGGCCGAGCCTTTTGGATTTTTCTGACGCTGCCCGGACTGCGCTCATCACTGTGGCGCGCAGCTGGCCTTTTTCCAGTTCGTGAATACCTTCAATGGTGGTGCCACCCGGGCTCGTGACCTGGTCCTTTAGCGCGCCGGGATGCTGACCTGTCACCAAAACCATTTTGGCCGCCCCCAGCACCGTCTGAGCTGCGAGTTGTGTGGCCACCTCGCGTGGCAAGCCAGCGGCCACTCCACCATCACTTAATGCTTCGATGAATTGATAAACGTAAGCCGGCCCGCTGCCGCTCAATCCGGTTACGGCGTCCAACCAACTTTCTTTCACTGGCAGAGCCAGGCCGACAGCCGATAATAATTTTTTAGCCAGTTCGCCGTCATGGGCCGTCGCATTATGGCCGAGCGCAAAAGCCGCCGCCCCGGCCCCGACCAGTGCGGGTGTGTTGGGCATGACGCGAATGACCCGCGCCCCGGCTGGTAGCGCGGCTTCCAGCCGGGCGATCGGCACGCCGGCGGCAATGGAAATGAGCAAATGCTCTGGGGTGAAGCTGCCGGCAATTTCCGCGAGCGCGGCGGCGGCTTGATCCGGTTTTGTTGCAAGTAATAAAACCTTGGCCGCCTCGCTGACGGCGCGGTTCGAAATCTCGGTTTTGGCCCCGGTTTCGGCGCTGAATTGTTTGCGCGCAGATTCGACCGGATCGGCGGCAAATATCTGACTTGGTTTCACCAGCCGGGCATGGATGAAACCTTGGGCCAGTGCTGTCGCCATTTTGCCAGCGCCGAAAAAGCCGATTTTTAATGGTTGTGCCATGTGGGTTTTGTAGCAGGCTGCGCTCCAAATCGGAAGCGGAATTCGCGGCTTGAATTCGCCGGCTCGCCCGCTAAGCTTCACCAGCTAGTAAAAATGTCCGGCAATCGCAAATCATGGGATTCATTTGAAGCCATGCGCACCGCTGCTCAGGAAGGCGATGCGCAGGCCCAATGTTATCTCGGCGTTTGCTACCAGAACGGTCAGGGCGTGGACCAGAATTATCAGGAAGCCGTGAAGTGGTTTCGCCGTTCTGCCGATCAGAATGATCCGGTGGCTCAATGTTACCTCGGTGTTTGTTACTGGATGGGGCAGGGGGTTCCCCAGGAGCTTGGCGAAGCAGCCAAGTGGCTGCGCGAAGCGGCGGAACAAGCCGATCCGGCAGCCCAGTTCAATCTCGGAATGCTATACGAAACCGGCCAGGGTGTCGCGCAAAACTATGCGGAGGCGGTGAAGTGGTATCGCGAATCCGCTGAGCGCGGTTATCCGGCGGCCCAATTCAATTTAGGGGTGTTTTACGAAAATGGGCAGGTGGTTCCTCAGGATTTCCAGACGGCGGCTAACTGGTATCTCGCTGCCGCCGAGCAGGAGTTGGCGGATGCCCAGTGCAATCTAGGTCTCTGTTATCAAACCGGCCGAGGCGTCCCGCAGGATACCCAGGAAGCCGTGCAGTGGTTCATCCGGGCAGCACGGCAGGGTAATAAAACCGCACAGCATAATCTCGGCTTGCATTATGCCGCCGTCGAAGGCGTGATGGACGCCGAAATCTGATCAGCTTGCAAGTTCTGCCAGCTTGGCCGCCGCCGCGCCGGAATCGATTGTTTCACCCGCCAGTTCCCAGCCTTCGGCCAGTGATTTACACTTGCCGGCGATGAACAGCGCCGCTCCGGCGTTCAGTAACACCGCGTCGCGTTTCGGGCCCCGTTCACGTCCGCCTAAAATGCTGCGGGTGATTTCCGCGTTTTGAAACCGGTCGCCCCCCAGTAAATCTTCCAGTTTTGCCGGCTGAAGCGGAAAACTTTCCAGATTCAAACCCGAAGCGGTAAACCCGCGTTCCTGATAAAATTCCGCCACAAAATTTTCTCCGAGGATTGAGAGCTCATCCAGTGCTTGCGCGTCTCCCGTATGCGGATCGCCGATTTTTCCGGTGACAACCATGGCGCGCCGCACGCCTAAGTTTTGCAATACTTTTGCGAGCGGTTCACACAGTTCCGGTCGTGGCACGCCCACGAGCATCGCCGATGGATGCGCCGGATTAAGCAATGGACCAAGGAAGTTAAAGATGGTTCGCCGGCCTTGTCCGGCACAGAGTTTTCGCGCCGCCGCGATGTTTTTAAAAGCCGGATGAAAATTGGGTGCAAATAGAAAAACAAAGTTTTTTTTCTGCAACGATTCCGCGGCTTCGGAGGGCGACAGGTCAATGCGAATACCCAGCGCTTCCAGCACGTCGGCACTTCCGGATTGTGAGGTTACGGCGCGGTTCCCATGCTTGGCCACGGCCACGCCGGTGGCCGCACAAAGAATAGCCGAAGTGGTAGAGATGTTGAATGTGCCAACCCGGTCGCCTCCGGTGCCGACCAGATCGAGAATCTCCCGCGAACTGCGCCAGGTCGGATCAATCGGCGGCGCGATGGATTTTTCGCGGAGTGCGGCGGCGAAAGCGGCGATTTCTTCCGGCGTTTCTCCCTTTTCAGCCAGCGCGAGCAGGAAATCAGCCTTGGCCGCAGCGCTGATGGTTCCATCCGTCAGATCGGCGACGGCTTGATATACCTCGCCCGCCGTCAGATGGTTTCCCGCGATCAGCTGATTGGTGTTTTTTTGCAGCACGGCGGATTGTTATTTGGCAGGGGGATAAAGATAGGACTCAAGCCCGCGCTCGTTTCACCGCTGCGATGATGGCATCTTGATCTTTTTCTCCGAGAAACGGATGCATGGGTAGGCTGATGACTTCGCCTGCGGCTTTTTCCGCTTGCGGAAAATCCCCATAGCGATAGCCGCAACCGGCAAAAACCGGCTGTTCGTGCAAGCACTTTGGATAATAAACCGCGGTCGGTATACCCTCGGCTTTGAGAGCGGCTCCCAATTTGTCCCGGTCTGGCACCCGGATGGTGTATTGGGCGTAAACATGGGTGTTGCCGGGGGATACTTCCGGCACAATGCAGGTTTCTTGCAGAAGTTCGCTGTAACGCGCGCCAATGTTACCGCGTTGCGCGACTTCCCATTCAAAGCTTGGAAATTTTGCCAGCATTATTGCTGCCTGCAGCGTATCGAACCGGCCGTTCATGCCTAGCAGGGGGTGATGATGGCGCTGCAGTCCGCCGTGGTTCCGGATGGCCTTCATTTTGTCAGCCAGCTCATCGTCGCTGGTGAACAATGCGCCGCCATCCCCATAGCAGCCGAAGGGTTTGGCTGGAAAAAAACTGGTGCTGGCTACGGTCGTCACGCCTCCGCTGCGTCGGCCGTTGCGAGTGGCGCCAAAACTCTGCGCAGCATCTTCGATAACCGTAAGCCCATGCTTTGCCCCGATGGCGTTGATGCGGTCATAGTCCGGCATCTGGCCGAACAGGCTGACGGGGAGTAACGCTTTGGTGCGCGGCGTGATCGCGGTTTCCAGCAAATCCACATTGAGATTGAACGTTGCCGGGTCAATGTCCACAAACACCGGTTTCGCTCCCACCAAACCGATGACTTCGGCCGTGCTTATCCAGGTAAACGGGACGGTGATGACCTCGTCGCCCGGGCCGATGTCTAGCGCCCGCAGTGCGATCTCCAGACTATCGGTGCCGCTGGCGACGGTTAAGCAATGTTTGACTCCGACGTATTGCGCGAGCGCAGTTTCCAGCTGCGTAATTTCCGGTCCCATGACGAATTGGCCATGGTCCAGCACGCGCTGGATGTGCGCGTTGATTTCCGCTTTGTGGCACTGGTATTGCTGCTTTAAATCAATGAATTCCATCGTTTGCCGGAGATTTTACAAAAATATTGCCGCGAGCGACAGAATTATTGGCCGGCTGTTCTCTCGCCCGGCCCGCATCGCTTGCCTCGCGCGGTCATCAAGCTTTCCAGACTTGCCCAGGGGTCGCCGGCAGACCAGCGGTGACGTTGCGGGTGTCCACAATCAGGGGCGACCATTCCAGCAGCTCCTGATAATTAACTTTGCTGTGCGCGGTGCTGACCAAAACTAAATCAAAGGCTGCGATAACCTCGCGAGTCCAATCCACGGACCGGGTTCCTGTCCAAATTCCCTGCTGGCGCGCCGATTCAATCATCGGCACATAGGGATCGTGATAGGCTACGCGCGCGCCTCGCTGATGCAGTTTTTGCATGAGAACGTAGCTGGGGGATTCCCGGTCGTCGTCCACATTGGCCTTGTAGGCCAGCCCCAAAATCAGGATGCGCGAGCCATGAATCGCTTTTTGGCGCGAATTCAAGGCTTCCGCCACGCGATTGACCACCCACTCGGGCATCACCGTGTTGATCTCTCCGGCGAGCTCAATGAACCGGGTGGACTGGCCGAATTCTCGCGCTTTCCATGCGAGGTAAAATGGATCGATCGGAATGCAATGCCCGCCAAGTCCCGGCCCCGGATAAAACGGCATAAAGCCAAATGGTTTGGTTTTGGCCGCCGCAATCACCTCCCACACATCAATATCCATGGCGCCATAAACCACCTTGAGTTCGTTTACGAGGGCGATATTGACGCTGCGGAAAATATTTTCCAAAAGCTTGGTGGCCTCGGCGGCTCGACAGGAGGATACCGGCACCAGGGTTTTGAGGGCCTGACCATAAAGCTCGCAGGTCAAAGCGAGGCAGGCGGGAGTCAGGCCGCCGACCACTTTGGGAATTTGCGACACCACGCTATCAGGATTGCCCGGGTCTTCGCGCTCCGGGCTGAAGGCCAGATGAAAATCCGTGCCGGCGCGGAGACCTGATTGTTTTTCTAAAACCGTCCGGAGTTCCCCATCGGTGGTACCGGGATAGGTGGTGGACTCCAGAACAACCAGTTGGCCGGGTTGTAAATGTTGCGCGATGGCCTGCCCTGCCTGAATTATGCACGAGATATCCGGCTCACGGTTTTTATTCAACGGGGTGGGCACGCAAATGATGATCGCCTGCACCTCGCGCACCCGGCTGAAATCCGTTGTCGCCGTAAATTTTCCGGTCGCCACCTGATCAGCCACGGCTTGTGCACCGATGTGATGAATATAACTTTGGCCGGAATTGATGGCTGCCACTTTGGCCGGGTCAACCTCCAAGCCAACCACGATTACCCCCGAGAGGGCAAACTGCAACGATAGCGGCAGGCCGACATAGCCCAGGCCGACGATGGCAATTTTCTGGATCTTGTGTGGTTGGGGAGAATTCGCGGGCATGTTTATCGTCTTTCGGGTTGGAGTGGTGGCCGGACGGATGCGCGTGCCTCCAGTTTGGGTTCGCAAACGTACAAGAGATAATTTTTGGCAATTTCACTTTTGTTGCTCAATTTCAGCGAACGTTCGAACCACTGGCGTGCGGCCGCATAATCGCCCGTTTGGACGAAGTGCCAGCCGATGTTGGAAAGCATGAAATAGCTGTTGGGATCGCAGCGCTCCGCCTCGCGATAAAGCTGTTCTGCCTCCGCCGGCCGCCCCAGCCAGTCGAGGCACATCGCGGTGTGCAGATAATTATCGCCGTAATGGGGATTCAATTCGCAACTTCGCGCATAACAATCCATGGCTTGTTGTGCCATGGCCACATGGTTAGTCCCGCCTTCAAAGCTCTTATTGCGGAAGCATTCGCCGAGGTCGTGAACTGTTTGAAAGTTTTTGGGTTCGCTGGCAAAAGCCTGGGTGAGCATGGCGGCGCGCTCCGGCGAATAGAAATCTTCCTGCTTCGCTGCCGAGAGCCAGCGCGCTTCGTTCGCACGCCGCCATTCCTGGCCGGCGAAAAAGATCACCACAGCGAGCAGGGTGGCGGTCAGCCCCAGCTTTCCTCCTGATTTCGGGCGGAGCCAGTATTTTTCGGTGGCAAAACGAATATTGCTGGTCACCAGGGCGAGGAGCACCACCGCGATCAGCGCATTGGCCGGAACATGCAGGTTGAAATCAAAGGCGGAGTGCACCAGCAAGGCGGACAGGCCACCTGCGGCGCCAAGAAAAAATGCGAACCGGTTGCTCTGCCCGCTGCCAAAATCATTTTCCTCCCGGCGGATGTGTGGCCAGGTTTTTACCAGCCCGATAATAAAGAGCCCCAGGCCCGCGAATACGATGACGCCTCCAGCCAGCCCCCAATCTGCAAACAAATTCAAATAATCATTGTGCGCGCGTTCGGGGCGCAACTGGATTTGCTCCGGCCGGTATTCCGGAAACCGGTAGTCGTAATGCGCCGGTCCTACCCCCCACCAGAAATGATCTTCCCACATCCTAACTGCCGCCCGCCACATCTCCAGTCGCGTGTCCACATCCAGCACGCCCGGACCGGTACGGTCCGGGGATTTAATATGCTGGATATAACCCATTGTCTTGGAGAGATACAAGGAGGTAAATGTGCCGGTGCCGGCAATCAGAACCAGCAACAGCAGCCCCGCCCGCACCCGGTGATTGCGGTGCCCTAGCAGAATTCCCAGCACCAGCAGCACTCCCGCGGCTGCCGCTGCCCATCCCGCGCGAGAAAGCGTCACCGCCAGCCCTATCATGAGCATCAGCAGTGCGTATCCCAACAGGACGCGTTTCATGATGCTAATGCGTCCCACCAGTAGAAATGCCAGAGTCAGCGGCAGGATCAGCTCCAGAAAACAGGAAAAGTTATTCGGCGAAATGTAGGTGCCCGATGCCCGTCCTGGATATTGCGATACCAGATTCCAGACTTGATGGGAATGCCTTAGAAACTGGGTCAAGGCGAAGGAGGAGGTCAATACTGCCACCGTGATGAGCGTTCCCGCAATGACTTCCGCATCCTCTTGTCCTCGCAGATTGTTGAGCACCGCCAGAAAAAGAAAGCCGAACAATAGCACCTGAACCAGCTCCAGTCGGGCAATGTATTCAATATCGGCCGTGAAATACCGCGCCACTCCATAAAGCGTGAAGGCTACCACGGCCCAGGCGAGTGGGGGCCAGAGCAAACGCGGCCTGCGGTTCAGCCACAAGCGGCCCGCCCATAGCAGCAGTACGCCCACTGCCATCGTCTGTAATACCAGTAGCGCCCAGGCATGCACCGCCCCAAAAGCCAGTGGCGCGAATACCAGCATGGCCAAAACGAGGGACAAAATCCCGCGTTCACACCACCAGTCGAGATTTTTGCGGGTGAAAACCATCGCCAAAAAATGAACCACCCGCTGAGCCAAGTAAAGCGCAGCCTCGCACTGTCGGCATCCGCCCTTGGTCGGCGGCAAGCGATTACCGACCTCCTGTTAGCGCGATTCCGTGAAAGAAAACTGAACGATTTGGGCTGTTTTACGGGTGGTACTGCCGGCTAACCTCACCCATAGCGATACGGATAGCTCAACGCAAAGGTATTGGGCAGGTGGCGGATTTCGCGTACCGCTCCGTCGGTGAGCAGAACCTCTACGATGTCAAACCGGATCTTTACCGGTGGATTGTTCAGTAAGCGCAAATAGTCCAGTGCCGTCTGCGACAGCAATCGCCGCTTGCGCGCATCCACCGCTGCGGCCGGCCGGCTCCAATCCTCAGAAGAACGGGTCTTCACTTCAACAAAAACCAGACAGCCAGCCATGGGTTGGTTCATTTGGTGAGATCCGGGGTGGAGCGTGGCCTGGATTAATTTAGAGAGAATGGAATCATGCGAACCCTCCCGGTCGCGAAAGATCAGGTCAATTTCCCCTCGCTGGGATCGAAAGTTGGCTGTGAGGAATTTCAGGCCAATCCGCTGCAAATGCTTTTTGGCCGCCCGTTCGCCTAGTGCGCCTCTCTGCAAATGGACCGGGTGAGTTTGGGGCGCAATATAAACTTTGAATTTTGCCAAGAGGTTCACCGGACATGAATTCAACCCGAACGGAACACTATTGCCAATCTATTCCGGAGGCTAATTCCTCCAGAATTTATCCAAAGCTAACCTGCTCAGGTAAATCGAATGCACGGCACTTAGCTCTCTGCGCCCTGATTCAACTCTTCCTGAACAGAAAGCAATACCTTCCTCAGGGCGTCCAGCCGCAGCGGTTTGGGCAAAAATCCGTTCATTCCTGCTTCCTTGCACGCATCCTGATCTTTCCTCATCACGTTAGCGGTCAGAGCGCAAATATAGGGTTGCCGAATTTTGGGGTTTTCTTGACCCAATCTCCTTACTTCACGGGCTGCCGTAAAACCATCCATCTCCGGCATGTGCAAGTCCATCAGAATAAGGTCGTAAACGTTGCGTTTGGTAATCTCCAGGCATTCCCAGCCATTGCCGACGGAATCCGCCTGGTATCCCAGCACACCCAGCATCCGCAACGTCAGTACCCGGTTGATTTCGATGTCTTCCACGAGCAGGATCCGGAGGGGCTTGAATGGTTTCTCCAGCGCCGGCTGTGGCGCGACGCGCATGTCCGGCGGTTGGAAATCCACCTTTTCACCGGCAGTTTTGGCAACCTCTACGGGCAGGGTAAAAGTCACGGTGGTTCCCTTGCCTAACTGGCTTTCCATCGCAATGCTTCCGCCCATAAGTTCAACCAGGGTTTTGGAAATGGCGAGGCCCAAGCCGGTGCCGCCCTGCTTGCGGGTGGTCGAACTGTCCACCTGGCTGAAAGGTTTGAACAGGGATGCGATTTTTTCGGCAGGAACGCCGATGCCAGTGTCGATTACTTTAGTCATAATCATAATTTTTCCGTCCTCTCGCCTTGTCGGGTCCTGATGAACATTTACCGTCACTGTGACGGTGCCTTGGGGGGTGAATTTAACCGCGTTGCCGACCAAATTAACCAATACCTGATGGAGGCGGGTGCTATCGGCAACGACAATCTCAGGCACGTCGGATTCGACGTGCCATGACAATTTTACTTTCTTTTCCTGACCCGGGGTGCAGATCTCGATCGCATCCCTCAGGCAATTGGCCAGATTTACCGGCTGCATTTCCAGTCGCAATTGGCGGGCTTCAATGCGGGAAATGTCGAGGATGTCGTCAATGATCACCAGCAGTGAGTCGCCGCTCTTGGAAATGGTTGTCACATATTCGCGCTGTTGCTCGCTGAGAGGGGTTTCTTGCAAGAGCGTGGCAAATCCCAGCACAGCATGCATCGGGGTGCGGATTTCATGGCTCATTACGCCAAGGAATTCACTCTTGGCACGGTCCGCTGCCTCAGCGGCTTCCTTGGCCTGGCGCAATTGTACTTCCGCTAGTTCGCGTTCCACCAGGAGGGCGGCTAGCTCATTAACCCGTTGCTCCAGCTTCTGGTTGGCCACCGTCAGATCTTGTCGCGCCTGGCTTAATCCTTCGCGTGCCCCGCCCAAACCTTCCGCGCTGCGGGCGATTTCAAACTGTAATTTATTAAAACTATCGGCCATTTCGCCCAGCTCGTCTTTAGAATGAACGCCCACCGGCTGGTAATCCACCCGGGCATGGGCAGCTTTCAGGTCCCCCTTGCCCAGCGCCTGCATCGCCCGCGAAAAATCAGTGATGGTGCCGCTGACTAGCCGGTCAGCGGCTTTGGCCACCTGCACGGCGGAATGGGCAATCATCCCGGGCAATACCATGCCCACCGTGATCGTCAGCATCGCTACCGCTACAAAAATGTCGGCCAGAAGTGTTAGCAGGCCGGTGTCCTGCTTGGGAATGGCATTAAAGGCGATCAAATAGCCGGCACCATCCAGAAAAAGCACCAGCAGCATGGCTCCGGTCAGTTTGATGTGCAGGGTGCGGGCAATGCCAGGCAGACCCATTTTGCGACGGTCAGAATAACGGCGCCAGGCGTATAAGGCGGCTCCGGAATAAGCAAAGGTCAGACCGATGAGCACTGTGGAGAGTCCGAATTGTTGAAAACCAAAAATGGCGGTTATGGCCCAAATAATGGCTGCGCCGACTCCGAGCAAAACCAATCCCTTGGGTGCCCGGTACGGTCTTGGCAGGTCCGGTTCATTCTTGCGCAGCAGCCACACGGCTACATTGGGCATGCCGATACCGATCAGATAGGTGAAGTTGGCCGAGGCTACCAGCCAGATCGGATCGCCGATCCACATAAACCAGATGGAAAAGCCGGCGGTCAACAGGGTGGCTACCCACGGTGCATCGGTTCGGGAGCGCCAGGCCAGAAATTCGGGGGCCAGGCCATCTTCTGCCAGTTGTGATAATGTTCGAGATGCCCCTGCCAGCGGTTGCAGAGTGCCATGAAACATGTTGAAGGTCATGAAACCCAGCGCAGCCGCTTTGGCCCCACTGCCAAACACCGGGGCAAAAGTAGGCCCCAGCACTTGAATCAAATCCTTGCCGAGCGCTTCCGGTCCCAACGCGCCGAGCCAGACCAGTGGTAAAATTACAAAATAAACCGAGGCCATCAGTCCCGATGCCAGGACTGCTCTCGGCACGTTTTTTTCCGGGTTGATCGTTTCACCCACGTGACAGGTTGCCGCCTCAAAAGCCGGCGCGGCAAAGCCCACCAGATATAAGCCTGCCATCGCGCTGGACAACGCCCCAAACCAGCCGGGAAAGGGGAGGGTTAAATGGAAAGTGGTTGCCTGATGCCAGTCCACCTTGCCGGTCAGGACCGGTGCCATAAATGAAATAAAAGCCAGGCTGGCGGAAGTAAAGGCAAACGGAAGGGCAAAACGGCCGGTCCATCTTACCCCGCAGAGGTTGACCACCGTAAAGATGCATACAATCGACAAGGCAATCCACTTGGCGTCGAGAGAAACTCCCAGCCAGTCATGAATGGCGGCTGCGGAGAGTAAAGCGGTCAAACCGCAGGTGGGCACCCAGCCCCACCAGTAGCAAACGCCGGTTAAATTTGCCAACACCGGACTGTACGGTTTAAATGCTTCGGCACAGGTAGCGGCAATGCCGCCCACCCGCTTGGGATACATCAGAATCAGTTCCACCCAACCCGGTGCCGCGGCCCAGCTCAATAAAAGTCCCAAAATCAGCAATGGCACCGCCGCACTGCCTTGGCCGGGAATGGGGTCTTGTCCAATGAACAGGGCGGCAATTAGAAATAAGCTCTGGTTGCTGCCGCCCATGGCCATGGCGGTGGTGGTCAGCCATCCCAACGTCCGGGGATGTTCACGCATGGGGGCAGTCGTCGCGGCGGTGTTCATGACAAATTCGATTGTGTGTTTCCAACCAGGCTAGCCGGGCAAAAATGGACCTGCAACTGCTGGTTCCCATGGCTGCCAGCTTCATTCATTGGACAAAATAATTCAACTAGTCTTCTACTCATCAAAAAAGTGGCATCGCATCGCTGCGCCGCCGATTGGTAGCTTAGGTTTGATTTGCATAGCCTAAACTAGTAAGCAAAAATTGTGCCAACAGAAACAGCCGATTTTTCGCAGTATTTTACAGGAATCAGGCGTTGCTTAACCATGCAAGCAATGCAATTGCACGGCTTGCGCAGCGTTCATAAACACAAAAAGTTGGGATGGATAGCCAGAAAATTGAGGGTGCCGGCAATATAATGCCACTCGCAAAGCGGACGCAATTTACGCCAATAATCGTTGGTAAAAACTATCGTCCGCTCTTGCCCCTCGCCCGCAACTGCAGAAAACACCTGTTTTCTGGAAGCCTCACCGAATCTTCTTCAGAGCCGGAATTTCATCCGCAATTCCATCAATAAAGTGCTTTCCCAGGTACTGACGTTGTTGTCGCTGGTCATCAATTGTTCTACTGCGGCATAAACCTGCTTTTGCTGCTTTCGACCGGTAAAAACCTCAGCCAACCCCAAAGCCAGTTCCTTGGCTTTGTGGATGGATTGAATACTGGGCCGTATCCTGGTCACCGCCGCATCAAATTCACGGTGGCGGTCAATTTCGTCAGTAAATCCCATGGCCGCCAACACTTGCTGCAGCTTTTGATCTTCAAAAGAAGTCAGATGCCCGTCCGCATACATGGCTAAAATCAACAAATCGAAAAGCGCCTGTTTTTGGGATGCCGAAAAATTTTCGAGTTCAAAATCCATGGCTGAAATTAACACAATTTGCCGCGAATGGTAAGAGGGAAGCAGATTTTGCATTTCCAGAATGGGTGGCCATCCGATGGAACGAACTTATCCAATGCGGTTTGCGTGCTTTGGAGAAAAGGTTTCAACGGAGGGAAGTCTAAAAGTATTCCCGCCCGCCCCGCCCCTGGTTACTGATATTTGCGCCTGCGGCTGCTTTTCCAGCCGGCCGGAACTTCGCGCAAAATAATTGTTTGAATCGCACGCAAAACCGGTTAGTTATTCCCCGCTGAAATGAAACCAACCGATCTGCGGGGTATCCTGCAATATATTCCGCAATTCCGCGAGCGGACCTTCGTGCTCGCGCTGGATGGCGCTATTGTCACCGACGAAAATTTCGCCACGCTCCTGCTGGATGTGGCGGTGCTGCGTTCGCTGAATATTCGCGTGGTGCTCGTTCATGGCGCCTCGGCTCAGATCAAGGCGCTGGCGGAGAAACACGGCCTCAAGCCGTCGAACGCCGATGGCTCGGGCATCACAGATGCGCCGACCTTGCAAATCGCGATGGACGCCGCAAACCGGTTGACGCACGAGATTCTCGAGGGGCTTTCGGCGAACGACCTGCGCGCGGCCTGTCCGAACGCCATCATTGCCCACCCGCTCGGCATTCTTCAGGGCGTGGACCATCTGTGCACCGGCAAAGTGGAGCGGGTGGATGTGGACCTGCTCCAAACCTTGCTCGCGCAGGGCATTATTCCGGTAATCCCACCGCTGGGCTTCGACGGCGACGGCAAGACTTATCGCGTAAATTCCGACAGTGTGGCGGTGGCGGTGGCGGACGCATTAAAGGCGGTGAAGCTGATGTTCATCACGCCGCAGGATGGTATTCTCGTGCAGGGCCGGCTCATTCGACAAATGTTGCTGGCGGACTTCGAATCCGTCCTCGCGCTGCAAAAAAACGACATTACGCCCGAGCAGCTATCCAAGGCGCTGCACACGGTGACTGCGTGCAAGTCCGGCATTCCGCGTGTCCACGTGATCAATGGCAAGGTGGACGAAGGGCTGCTTGCCGAGGTGTTTTCCAACGACGGCGTCGGCACCCTCATTTATGCGAATGAATATCAGCAGATTCGTCGCGCATTGAAAAAGGATATCCGGGCGATCCAACTGCTCACCAAGGCGGCGGTGGAATCGGCTGAACTCGTCAAGCGGACCCGCTCGGTGATCGAGAAGCATCTCAGTGATTATTTTATTTTCGAAATTGATAAAAACCCCGTGGCCTGCGTGGCGCTGCACGTTTATCCCGAGCAAAAAAAAGGGGAGCTGGCCTGCCTCTATGTCAACCCGGCGCATGAAAACCATGGCATCGGGAAAAAATTGATTCAGTTCGTCGAAAATAAGGCGCGGGAAATGGGACTGGGCGAATTGCTCACGCTCTCGACTCAGGCCTTCACTTATTTTCAGTCCAAAGGCGGATTCAGCGAAGGCACGCCGGATGATTTGCCGCCGGCGCGGCGTGAGAAATACGATCAGAGCGGCCGCAATTCGAAAGTGCTGGTAAAAAAACTAAACCGGGCCTGATGCCGTGAATGCCCGGCTTTTGCGGCGGATGAGCCTGACGTTTCTTTTTTGCGCCGGCTGTGCGGGCTTCCACCCCATGAATTCCCCAAACGAGATTCCCGCCGCCTGCCGCGCGGCTTGCGATCATTGGCAAATCAAGCCGACGACCTTTGTTTTGGTGGTCAACATTTCCCGGCAAACCGTATCGTTGTTCGAAAACAACCGGTTCGTCACCCGATTTCCCTGTTCGACCTCGCGGTTCGGCATCGGGCAAATCGAAGGCTCTAATTGCACGCCGCTCGGCTTGCATTGCATCGCGGAAAAAATCGGCGATGGCGAACCGGCGGGAACCGTATTCAAAGGCCGTCGGGTGGTCGGCCACATCTCGCAGCCGCAATTTGCCCGCGCCAGAATTACCACGCGCATTCTGTGGCTGGCCGGCATGGAGCCGGGCTTCAATCAGGGCGGCAACGTGGACACCCATGAGCGACTGGTTTACATTCACGGTACGGGCGACCAGGCATCCATTGGCGCACCGGCCTCGCACGGTTGCATTCATCTGGCGGACGCGGATTTGATCTCTCTTTTTGATTTGCTCCCCACGGGCACATTGGTGTGGATTGCCAGGCAATGAACCAACCTTGACTTGCGCGGGACAACCATGGATTTTGACACCTGTGTTCGCGCGTCTCGCTAAATGGTGCCTGGTCGCCGCGCTGGTTTTGACAACCGGTGTCCAATGGGCTGCCCTGCAAACGGTCGCGTGGACGACGATGCTTGCTAGCAACCTGCGCAGCGATTCCCTGACGCAAGCCGTGGCCAAAACGTTCGACGGGGACCACCCCTGTCCCTTGTGCAAGGCCATTGCCGCTGCCAAAAAGTCCGGGAACAAAGCGGAAATCCTGACGCCGGTTATTAAATTGGAATTTCCGCCGATTCCGGCAGTATTTGTTTTTCTTGCGCCACCGCCCGTTTCTGCGTTTTCGCGGGCTGAAATTTTTGCTTCGCCCCTTTCCCTCCAACCGCCGGTGCCGCCGCCGCGCGGCTGCTTCGCTTGATTCAACGCAGTTTTTTCGGGCCAACGTCGTGAGGCGTCGGCTCACATTAAATATTAATTCCTTTTCCTTGAGAACGCTGGGTGGCGCTCTCGCAATCGTTAGCTTGGCTATATGAAAAATCAAAATCTGAACGACTCTT
The DNA here is from genome assembly GCA_903888765.1 of uncultured Verrucomicrobia subdivision 3 bacterium. Classification (GTDB taxonomy): domain Bacteria; phylum Verrucomicrobiota; class Verrucomicrobiia; order Limisphaerales; family UBA11358; genus UBA11358. The sequence goes on from CAISVF010000074.1 coordinate 16,655, forward strand.
TAAAGAAAGCCAGTGTGGGTGTGTTGCTGAGTTTTGGGGCTCCGGTCGCGGCGTTTGCCTGCGCTTGCGGCTGCGGTGTGTTTGATGTGGGCACCAGCTCCATGTTTCCATCAGATGCCGGCGGTACCGCGTTTCTGAACTACGCTTACCAAAACCAGGATCATAACTGGAGCGGCACGTCATCTGCGCCCGCTGGCAGCAATGACGATAAAAAAATCGAAACCCACTTCGTCACCTTGGGATTACAATATCTGTTCAATCCTGATTGGGGTGTGCAATGGGAACTTCCGTTCGCCAACCGCACCTTTGATTCTGTTGGCAACACTTCCTCTCTGAATTGGACCAGTCTGGGCGATGTCCGCCTCAAGGGCCTTTACACCGGTTTCTCGGAGGATTTATCGAGTGGCCTGACGTTCGGGGTCAAGCTGCCCACCGGCAGCTACCATCACACCGAAGCCCTTGGCAGCATTGACCGGGACACGCAGATCGGCTCCGGCAGCACGGATTTTCTGCTGGGCGGTTATCACCGTGCCCGCCTGGGAAATTCGCCCTGGAATTGGTTTGTGCAGGCAGAACTGGATATGCCGGCTTTGAAACAAGGCGATTATCGTCCGGGGCTCGAAGCAGATGCAGCCGTGGGATTTTATTTCGACGGCCTCTCGCTCGGCCGCACCAAGGTTTCACCCGTCGCGCAGGTCATCGGTTCTTGGCGTGGGCGTGATACCGGATTGGCTGCCGCGTCGGACAATTCCGGCTATCAGCGCATCTTGGTTTCGCCCGGACTTGAGTTTCATCTGCACCCCGTGAAAATATACGCCGACGCGGAACTGCCGGTTTATCAAAATGTGAGCGGCCATCAGTTGGTGGCGCCGGTATTGTTCAAATTGACCTTGAGCTATATGTTTTAGGCATGCCGCCGGTTCCCGACATACCTGCCACGCCCGTCCAGCACCGTGATGAGCGGCTGTTTTTGCTTATCGTCATGGTGCTGGCGGCTGGCGCCGGCTTGGGCAGTTGGTTCGCTGCCACCGCCCTGTCACACCATGATCGGTCGCAAATCCGGATGCCGGAAAAATCCCGCAAGCTGGTGAACTTCTCCCTGACCGATAGTGCCGGGCGCGACGTCACGCGCGCCGGGTTGGACGGAAAAATTCTCGTCGTTAGTTTTTTGTTCACGAGCTGTTCGTTGACCTGTCCCGAGGTTAGCCGGCGGATGGCGGAAATCCAGCGACTCACTGCGGAAGTGCCGGATGTGCGATTGCTTTCCCTTACCGTGGATCCTCGCTCCGATACGCCGCCGGTGCTGGCCAGGTGGGCCGCCCGTTTCGGTGCCGAAACAAATCGCTGGCGGTTGCTTACGGGCGCAAAATCGGTTTTATATAATCTGATTGGCACCAGTTTTCTGGTTGTGGAAACGAACAATCCGTTCAATTCCATGCCCGGAAATTTTGCCGGCACCGAGCGTATTGCCCTGGTGGATCGGCACGGTAACATCCGGGCGTTTTTTGATGGCCTGCGCGCCGAAACCCCGGCAGCCGTGGTGGCGGAAATTGCCGCATTGGAACTGGAAAAATAGCAGATTGAAAACCATGAAAATAAGTTTTTTGCTGTGCGGGTTGATCGCGGTATTGGCCTCCGGCTGCAAGCCGCAGTCTGCCGCACCGCCCTCCCAAAAATCTCCGGCCAGAATCTTTTCAGTGCACGGCGTCATTCGGCAAATTCCGCCGGATCATCGCCACGCCACCATTCAGCATGAAAAAATTCCCGGTTATATGGCGGCCATGACCATGGATTTTTCCGTCCGCGATACCAATGCGCTTGCCGGGCTCGTTCCCGGTGACGAGATCAATTTCAACCTCGTAGTTACGGACGATGACGATTGGATTGAAAGCCTCCAGCGCACCGGCAAAACGACCGGCGTTTCCGGCCCCCCTGGCTGGCATGTCGTGGAGCCGGAATTGCAGGTCGGCGATCTGTTGCCGGATGCGGAATTTACCAGCGAAAACGGGCGCATCATTCATCTCTCGGATTTTCGTGGTCAGGCGCTGGCCTTCACTTTTTTCTTCACGAGTTGTCCGTTGCCTGAATTTTGTCCGCGCATGAACAAAAACTTTGCTGAGGTGAGAAAGCTCCTTCTCGCCGATACGAATGCCGCTACCAACTGGCAATTGCTTTCCGTTTCTTTTGACTCGGCATTTGATGAGCCGGTGATTTTGGCGAGCTACGCCGGCCTTTATCGCGGCACCAATGCGGAACGCTGGGGGTTTGCGGTGGCCTCGACTAACACGCTGACCGCCCTGGCACCCCGACTGGACTTTCGTTACTGGCGCGATGCCGGTGTTTTGTCGCACAACCTCCGCACGATCGTGCTCGATGGGAGCGGTAAAATTTTCCGGCAATTCGATGGCAACGATTGGACGGCAGCGGAGCTGGCGAAAGCGTTGAGCACTGCGGCAAAGCAAACCGAGCGGTGATAAAGTCAGCTTGAGCAAACGTTCTCGCGGAGCCCTCAGCTAACCATTCTTTGACCAACTCCTCTTTTTGGCGGTTTTGACTTCCGGGACATTTCGATTAACTTGGCATTTATGAATCTGACGGAACAAATGACGCGTCTGGCCAAGCAGGCCAAGGCTGCATCACGCGAACTTGCCAAGCTTACCCCAGCGGAGAAAAATGCCTGCCTGCTCGCCATGGCTGCCGCGCTGGAACAAAATACCGCCGCCATCAAGGACGCCAATGTGCTCGACCTGGAATATGGTGCGCAGCTCGGCCTCTCCGCCGCCATGCTGGACCGCCTTAAGCTGGATGACAAACGGATCGCCGGCATGGCCAAAGGATTGCGCGAAGTCGCCGCGCTGCCCGATCCGGTCGGTCGTATTCTGGACGATCGCATCCGGCCGAATGGGCTGCGGTTGCAAAAAATTTCTACGCCGATAGGCGTGGTCGTCATTATTTATGAATCGCGGCCTAATGTAACGGCGGATGCGGCGAGTTTGTGTTTCAAATCCGGCAACGCCACGATTTTGCGCGGCGGCAAGGAGGCGTTGCATTCCAACCAGATCATTGCGCGGACGATGATTGACGCGGGTAAAACCTCTCACCGGCAGTTTCCCGAGCACGCCATTCAGGTGGTGCCCACGCCTGACCGCGAGGCCATTCCGGCTTTGCTCGCGCTCACTCAGTACGTGGACCTTTGCATGCCGCGCGGCGGCGAAAGCCTCATTCGGGCCGTCGCGGATTGCTCCAAGGTCCCGGTCATTAAACATTTTAAAGGCGTTTGCCACGTTTTTGTGGATGCCGACGCTGATTTGGCAATGGCCGAAGCGATCGTATTAAACGCCAAAGTACAGCGCCCCGGCGTCTGTAATGCGGCGGAAACATTGTTGGTGGATAAGGCCATTGCAGAAAAATTCCTGCCGCCGATGGCGCAGCGGCTCGCAGAAAAAAAAGTGGAGCTGCGCTGCGACCCGGTTGGACTGGGATTGGTTCAATCCGCCGTGCCGCATCCGTCATCCGCCATCAAAGCCGCCGTCGAGCAGGACTGGTTCACTGAATACAATGACTACATCCTGAATGTCCGGGTCGTGGATGGAGTGCAGGCGGCCATTGGCCATATTAATTACTACGGCTCAGCGCATTCCGATAGCATCGTGACGCGCAACGAGGCCCACGCCAAACAGTTTCTCTCGGAGGTGGATTCGGCGGCAGTTTATTGGAACGCCAGTACGCGCTTCACCGACGGCGGCGAATTCGGCATGGGTGCCGAAATCGGCATCAGCACCGACAAGATCGGGGCCCGCGGCCCGATGGGCCTGGAGGAATTGACCAGTTACAAATGGTTGGGTATCGGTCATGGCCAGGTGCGGAGTTAGCGCATTCACAGTCATGTCTGAGAAGAAGTATGGACATCCATGGGAGTAACCTGCTCTACTTTTGCCATGAACACAAAATTTGCCACCCTGCTGGGCTCCACTTTGGTCAGTATGTGTCTGGGCTGGAATCTCCCAGCCGCTGTCCCGCTGGAACTGTGGTATGATCAGCCCGCCCTGAAATGGACGGAGGCCCTGCCCGTGGGCAACGGTCGGGTCGGCGCGATGATTTTTGGGGGCGTGGCTGATGAGCACATCCAGTTCAATGAGAGCACTGTCTGGACCGGTCAACCCCATGAATACCAGCACCCGGGCGCGGTCAACTTCCTGCCGGCGATGCGCGCCCTCCTCAATGAAGGCCGCGCCTTGGACCGCGAGTCCGCTGCCTTGCAGAAGCAGGGCGATAAAGCCGGGGCGACCGCGAAACACCTCGCCGCCAGTGCCAAACAAAAGGAAGCCGAACAAATCGGTGAGCGGGAATTCATGAGCGTGCCGCTGCACCAAAAAACCTATCAGCCTTTTGGTGACTTGCGGATTTCCTTTGCCACGCTCACCAATGCCACCGCCTATCGCCGGAATCTGGATCTCGATACCGCCGTTGCCGGCGTAAGCTATCGCGTCGGGGAGACCGGTTTCACGCGCGAATGTTTTGCGTCCTTCCCCGACCAGGTGTTGGTTTGGCATGTGGCTGCGGACCATCCCGGAGCCGTAAGTTTTACCGTGACGTTGGATAGCGCTCACAAATCGGCCAAAACCCGGCTGGCCGACGGCGATCAACTGGCGCTGTTCGGTCAGGTTGAGGAAGGTGGTGTGAAATTTGAATCGCGTCTGAAAGTCAGCGCCGCCGGAGGCAAGGTCACCTATGGCAATGATACTATTACGGTGGCCAATGCGGATGCGGCCACCCTGGTGCTCGCCGCCGCCAGCAGTTTTAAAAACTATACCGATATCAGCGCCGATCCCGCCGCCCGCTGCGAAGCGACGCTCGCGGCAGCGGCCGGCAAGGATTTTGCCGCGTTGCGTCAGGCCCATGTGGCGGATCATCAGGCCTTGTTCCGGCGCGTTTCCCTGAATCTGGGCCGGACCGGGGCGGCGGCATTGCCTACCAACCAGCGCCTGAAAAGTTTTGCCGGCGGGAATGATCCCGATCTCGCCGCGCTGACTTTCCAATACGGCCGTTACCTGCTGATCGCCAGCAGCCGCGCGGGCGGTCAGCCGGCCAATTTGCAGGGCATTTGGAATGAGTCGCTCAAGCCGGCGTGGGACAGTAAATGGACCGTCAACATCAACACGGAAATGAATTACTGGCCCGCGGAGGTGGCCAACTTGTCCGAATGCGCCACCCCGCTTTTTGACTTGATCGCTGATTGCGCCGTTACCGGTCACAAGACTGCGCAGGCGCATTACGGGGCCCGGGGCTGGGTGCTGCACCATAATACCGATCTGTGGCGCGGCACGGCGCCGATCAATGCCAGCAACCACGGCATTTGGGTGAGCGGCGGTTCCTGGCTCTGCCAGCATCTGTGGGAGCACTACTTATTCACCGGCGATCAGTCGTTTCTCGCCGAACGCGCGTATCCGCTCATGCACGATGCCGCCTTGTTTTTTGTGGATTACCTGTCACGCGATCCCCTCACCGGCAAATTGATCAGCGGTCCCTCCAATTCGCCCGAGCAGGGTGGTCTGGTCATGGGCCCGAACATGGATCACGCCATTATCCGCGCTCTGTTTGCCAACACCGCAGCGGCCGCGCGCGCGCTCCATCGTGATGCCGACTTTGCCGCGCAGTTGGACACCCTGCGGCAGGAAATTGTTCCGCAGCAAGTAGGGCAATACGGGCAGCTTCAGGAATGGGTGGAGGACAAGGATGATCCTCAAAATCATCATCGTCACGTCTCCCATTTGTGGGCGGTTTATCCTGGTTCAGAAATCACCCCGCAACAGCCGGCTCTTTTTGCCGCCGCGCGGCAATCGCTGCTCTATCGTGGCGACGAGGCCACCGGCTGGAGCATGGGCTGGAAGGTGAATCTCTGGGCGCGTTTTCTCGATGGCGACCACGCAAATCAGATGTTGAAGCTGCTCCTCAAGCCGATTGCGGATCGTGGCACCATGGGCGGCGGTGGCATGTATCCCAATTTATTCGATGCCCATCCCCCGTTCCAGATTGATGGTAATTTCGGCGCCGCCTCCGGCATTGCGGAAATGCTGTTGCAAAGTCACACCGGCGAAATCGTCCTCCTGCCCGCGCTGCCCAAAGACTGGCCGGATGGTGAAGTCACCGGCCTGCGCGCCCGCGGCGGCTTCGAGGTCAGCCTGCAATGGAAAAACGGAAAGCTGACGAGCGGGGCGTTGCACTCGCTCCTCGGCAACCCTGCCCAAGTCCGCTATGGGGGTGAAACGCGGATGATCTCGCCGGCCAAAGGCGAGGTCTTTCATTGGCAATGAGGTAGCCCGTCGGCACAGCGCTGCCGTGGCCTGAGCAAGCGTTAGCCGGCGCACGGTTGTGATGCAAAAACCGGCGTTGGAAAATGGTGATGTTATTCCGCCGGATTTCCTGCGATAGTCGCCGGGACTTTTTCCGATTGTGCATATTTCATCCGCCATTTTTGCCGGCAGCGCGCCGACTCTGGATTTGTGTCCCGACGAGTCGCTGCCGGAATTCGCCTTCATCGGCCGCTCGAATGTTGGCAAGTCTTCTTTGCTGAACCTGCTGGCGGGCAAGGAAGGACTGGCCCGCGTTTCGCCCACGCCGGGATTCACGAAAATGATTAATATTTTCACCATCAACCAGACCTGGCGGCTGGTGGATTTGCCGGGCTACGGTTTTGCAGAGGGTGCCAAAAAGGATAGCGCCCGCTTCAATCAGGCGGTGGCGCATTATCTCCGGCGCCGCACGAATCTTTGTCTCGTCTTCGCGCTGGTGGATTCCGGGCTGCCGCCCCAGGATTTGGATGTGGAATTTGTCGAATGGCTCACCCGCAACGCCGTTCCCTTCGTCCTCGTTTTTACCAAGACGGATAAGGAGCCGCCCGCCGTGGTGCAGGCGAACATGGCCGCGTTCATGGCGCGCATAGCCGGCTGGTTTGAGCAGCCGCCTGCGGTTTTTACCTGCTCCGCCACCGAGGATCGCGGACGCCAGGATCTACTCGGGGTGATTGATGAGGCCATGACCGCCATCCAGGCGGAGGCAAAGAAAAACTGGCTGGGGTCCGATGGCCAACCCGGTCGCAAACCGCCGGCTCCCGCCAAGCCCCGGCCCGACCGAGCCCGCCCCTGGTGAGCATTCATGGCGCGATCTTGCGCCGCTGTATCGCCCTGACGGTTGGCCTGTAGTTTTTTGATGGTTTTTGGCAGATTCCGCCGGTCTGAGCCGTTGACTTTGCCCGGCCAATGAACTTTCCTGCGGGTATGAAATTCCTTTGGCTTGCAATCTTGATGCTGGCGGCAACTCTCGCTGCACCGGGACAGAATACTATTGCCCTTCCCCTGTCAGGTAGTGCCGACCGCGAAACCGCCACCTTGGAAAAACATCTTCAACCCATCCTCGCGGCCCTGCACCTGGCGGATTCTGCGCAGGTGAGCCAGGTGCGGGCTGTGTTGGCCGCTCACTTGCCGGAGCTGAATGCCTGGCACGCGCAGCATGATGCTGAGCTCAAGGGGTTTTGGAATGCCTTTAACCGGGCGCGCAGCGCCAAAGATGTTGCGGGAGCCGATACGGCACTGGCGCAGATTGACGGTGTATATGCCGGCTTTCAGCCCCGGCACCAGAAATTCCTGGTCAGCCTGGCCGCCGTGCTCTCACCCGCGCAGGTGGAAACGGTGAAAGACACCTTGACCGTGAATAAAGTGGCGGTTACCTATGCCGTTTATCTCCAGATTTTTCCCACGCTTACCGAAGCCCAAAAAGCCGTGGTTTTGGAGAAACTCAAAGCCGCGCGCGAACAGGCCATGGATGCCGGATCCATGGCGGAAAAATCCGCTTTTTTCAAGAAGTACAAAATCCAGATCGAGGACGGCTACCTTACCGCGCAGGGTTATGACCCTAAGCAGGCTCGCCAGAATTTTGCCGCTCAGCAAAAAGCGGCTGAAAACAAATAACCTCGATTAAGCATTTGACATCATCCGCACGCTGGCTTTCAACCTGAGTGGATTATGGTTTCTTTTGTTCCAGTTCCTTGACCCTCGCGTCCAGCGCTTTGATTTGCTCTTCGAGCGCCTTGTTGCTGTCTTTGCGCCCGGTCAGGCTTTTGACCCAGTCCTCAAATCCGGTGATGCTGGAAAGGATGTGCCAACAGAAGACAATGGCAATGGCCCAGATGACGAGATCAAAAGGATCGTGCATAGCGCGGATGAGATACCCTCGACACCACCATCCCGCAAGCCAAAATAAAAAGCTCACTGCTGGGACCGCGACTTATCGCCGTAGGCCATCCACCCAGCGCGCAGCGCCGAGCCCACACGATCGCCTCGCATTTAGGCTAACCCGGCAGCTTCTTCCGCCCGCCAATGGTTGGTGTCACCATTAGTTTGAAAACGACCGCGCACCAGGTTTCCAACGCTCACCTTCGCTTTCACGCTTCATGCAGTTTTCGGTGGTCGAACTTGGCGAGTTGAGCTTGGCGAAATTCATTTGTCGAGCTACAGGAGCGACGTTACATCAAAATGCGTGCTTGACGATGACGCTAGCTTTGAACTCGATCAATTTTCGTGAAGTTGAACCTGGAAATTGCAGTTGAGCTAAACCGCGAACCAGGCCAACCACGCGAAGGGGAAAGCTGGGAAGGATGCCCGGCGCAACAAAAAACTTCCCTCAGCGGGTGAACGGTTCTCGTTCGCAAAGCTTCGGCACTTTTGCGTATTTCGCGTGTTTCGCGGTTTTAACTTCGAAATATATGTTGAAAATCTCCTTGATGATTAAGCCGGTGGCGTCGTCCTGGTTGCAAGCCTTGGTCGGCTTGCCTTTCATCGTGGCGTTCGTGGTTTATTCAAACCCTGGTGGCAACTGTGCAATTCAAACCTTGCTCACTTGGGAGCATTTTCAGCAATTCGCCATCGGATTGCACACGGGCAAGATGATGCAAAAACAAAATTGGACGCAGCAACGATGCTTCTTGTCGGTAGGCGTTTAAGAGGGAGTCGCCCAGGACCGTTTCTAAGGAATTCGTCAAATCGTTCCATAAAAAAGCCCACGGCTTGCACCGTGGGCTTGGAAACATTGGCCGGTCGTCGCTGACGACTATTTCTTCTTCGCGTGCACCTTCGCCGCGACCTTCAGTCGCAACCCGTTCAGCCGGATGAAGCCGGTGGCGTCGTCCTGATTGTAGGCTTTGGTCGGGTCGGCTTCCATCGTGGCGATGTGCGGGTTGTACAGGCTCACCGCACTCTTGCGTCCGGTCACCATGATGTTGCCCTTATAGAGTTTCACGCGCACTGTGCCAGTGACGTTCTTTTGTGATTCCTCCACGTAGGCTTGCAGTGCGTAGCGTTCCGGCGCATACCAGAAACCGTTGTAAACCAGTTCGGCATACTTCGGGATGAGGGCATCGCGCTGGTGCATGACTTCGCGGTCCATGGTGAGCGATTCCATCTGGCGATGCGCGAAATGCAAAATCGCGCCGCCCGGGGTTTCATACACGCCGCGGCTCTTCATGCCTACAAAACGGTTCTCTACCATGTCCACCCGGCCGACGCCGTGTTTGCCGCCGATTTTATTGAGCGCCTTCATCACGCCAAGCGGATTGAGCTTCTTGCCATTGACGGCAACGCAATCACCCTTCACGAAATCAAGTTCCACGAACTCGGGTTTGTTGGGAGCGTCTTCGGGCAGTACGGAAAGCGTGCAGAAATAGCCGCGGTTCTTGAGGTCGTAGCTGTCGTACCACGGGTCTTCCAGAATGCCGGCTTCGTAGGAGATGTGCAGGAGGTTGCGATCCATCGAATACGGCTTCTTGGCGCTGGCTTGCACCGGGATCTTGTGTTTGGCGCAATAATCGATCATTTCCTGCCGGCCGGGAAATTCGCTCCGATAGCGCTCGTCGCGCCACGGGGCAATGACTTGCAACTCCGGCGCGAGCGCGGCGGCGGTGAGTTCGAAGCGGACCTGGTCGTTGCCCTTGCCGGTCGCCCCGTGCGCGATGGCGTCCGCCTTTTCCTTCTTCGCAATCTCCACCATGCGCTTGGCGATGAGCGGGCGGGCAATGGAGGTGCCGAGGAAGTATTGACCCTCGTAGATCGCCCCGGCGCGGAGCATGGGATAAATGAAGTCGCGCGCAAATTCTTCCTGCAGGTTATCAATGTAAATTTTGGATGCGCCGGTCTTGATGGCTTTTTTTTCGAGGCCGTTCAGTTCCTCTTCCTGGCCGATGTCGGCGCAGAAGCCGATCATCTCGGCGTTGTATTTTTCCTTGATCCAGGACATCAGCACCGAGGTGTCGAGCCCGCCGGAATAAGCTAAAACGATTTTCATGTGACGCACATTAAACCGCCAAAACGTGCGGAACGCAAAACGGAAATGTGCCCCGGTTCCCGGGCTCATTTCGTGCCGACGGACTTTGGTGGCCTCAATTCTCGCGCTGCACGTTTTGGCTGAGTGCCGACCTTGCGGAGAGCCGATAAATCGGGAATGGTACCGGCGGAACGATGCAGCGTCTGGACAAAAACGGTTTACTGCCAACCATGGATCGAATCGTAGCGGAAGGTCATGTCATTGGTATTGTAACCTTTGTACCACCGGGCATGGCCGTCAGCGAAAAGGATGTTCTGACCCTGGCTGTGCGCCTGCCAGTCTTCCCACGGCAGTCCATTGGCCGGCCCGCCGACACAGTTTTGGGAGTAATCATCTTTGTCGGCATCTTCCGGCGCAAAATCCAGGGTGTCACCCGAAAGCACCAGCGCCGAGGGGAACTGGATGCGCTTCGCGTCCACGGCTGCATCATTTTCTCCGGCAGCAATGAATGCCGCCCGTGCGCCGTTAAAATAGTTGAATCGTGACTGGATGGATGAGGGCAGGATTTTGTTGGAAGGGCAGCGGTAGATGTTCGTGTTCTGGGTGTACGAATAAATCTGTTGCATCCAGGCGTTAGTCGGTGCATTGGGGTTGACCGTGTTCCACGGTATGCTTCCGCCGGATTTGGGATAATGGCCGTTGGCATCGTCGGCATACATGGTCATTCCCAGGCTGATCTGGTGCAGGTTGGAATTGCAGGTGATCGTCCACGCCCGCTGTTTGGCCGAAGCCAGCGCCGGCAGGAGCATGGCTGCCAGGATCGCAATGATGGCGATGACCACCAGCAATTCAATCAAAGTAAAAGCATCTCGCCGTCTCATGGTTCCACAGACGCGGCAGAACTGGCTTTGTTACAAAAATACCGACCTGTTTTTCCGTTTTGGCACTTGAAAAATGGAACCGCAGTCCAACGCCGCCCTAAGCGGATGGTCTGTGCGAACCGTCGGCGCGCCGCGTTGAATCAGGGTTTTTTCAGGCGGAAAAACTGGCGGGCGCCACCGGCATTGGTGACCGTAAAGGTTTTTACGGTGCCGCTGTCAGCGATGCCGGAAGTGACCGCCTGCCATTGCACCGGAGGTTGCAGGGAAGAGGTCTTCTCCAGCGTGAAAGCGGCGGCAGCGCTGGGCCAGGTCACCGCAGCCGTGCTGGTTCCGCTGTTCGCCGGAGTAATGGCTAGGGCCGGGGTAGCCGCGCCGCCACTGCTGATGGCCACGCCGGCGGAAAATTCCGAGGTGTTACCATTCGCGTCCGTCGCCGTGGCGGTGATGACATAGTTGGTGTCCGGCACGGTGGCCACCGTGGTCGAAAAACTGGCGTTGCCGTTTCCATCTGTGCTCACGCCGGTGGTGCCGAGAAATTGTTTGCCTTCCGAAATATTGGTGGCATCCCAGGTGGGGGTGGCAAAAAGCTCCACCCGATAGGTGGCGCCAGCTTTGCTGTTTAGCGTGCCCTGCACCGTTAAAGTGCTGTAGGCAACCGCGGCATTGGTCAGCATGGGGAAGTTTTGCAACCCGTTGGCACCGGTATCCACATCCAGCACATCGTTCGTGGTGATGCCGGTGGGGCCAAGGTCAATGGCCAGTCCGCCATTGTCATAAATCGAGTTGCCGCTGACTTCATTTTGCACCGCCGTGGTGGCCGTCACACTCACCCCCGCACCGCCATTAAATTCAATGGTGTTGGCCTGCCCGGCGTTTAACCCGCCCACCCGATTGGTGCTGCCCGAGATGCTTATGCCGGCGAGGGTGTTACCCAGCGGACGCGTCCCGGTGCTGTCCGTGCCAACCAGATTATTTTCCATCACCGTGCCGCTGGAGGTGGATAGGTTGATGCCGTTGGCCCGGTTGTTGACAATTTCGTTGCCGAGGATGCGTGTGCCGGTGCTGCTTGTCACATAAATGCCATCGGAAATGTTTCCCAGATCATATTGCCCGCTTACGTCGGTGCCGATGAAGTTGCCCTGGATCCAATTGTTTGGCCCGCTCTGCACGGTCACCCCGGTGCCGCCCGCTGCCGTCGCCCCGCCAATGATGTTGCGCGCCGCCGTGGTCCCGCCTCCGATTGTGATGTTGGTGCCGGTAAAAATATAAACTCCGCCAAAAAGATTTCCCCGCGGCAGCGTTCCGGTGGGGTCGGTGCCGATGAAATTGCCCTGCACCCAGGAATTCCCTGTGGTGGAACCGTTAAACCAGATTCCATAGCGGTTGCCGGCAATCACATTGCGATCGGCCGGCGCCGTGCCGCCGATGAGGTTATTATAACTCGGATTAAAAAAAGATGTGATATAGATACCCTCAAAGGTTGTGCCGCGTGCCACCCCATCCACGTCCATCCCTATCCAGTTGCCGGCGATGGTGATATTGCCGGCTTCGTTGACCTGAATTCCGCGATAGCATCGTACAATGCACAGCCCGCGTACGGAACTGCCGCTCGCACTGGTGCCGGTGAAGTTGAGTGCGGCGGGCGAAGCGCTGCTGATTTTGCCTTCATCCAGCCGGATGAGGATGACCGCATTGTCGCCGTTCGGGAGCGTGTTTGCGCTGCTCCCGGGTTGCGAGTAGCCGTTAATCGCGACCGCGTTTACGATGTCGGGTAAAACATTCGTCGGGGCAATGGTTTGCACCCCGGGGCCGGGCAGGTTGAACGTGATCGTGTTGGCACCGGGGCTGGCATTGGCGTTCAAAATAGCCTGACGCAACGAACCGGCTCCGTTGTCATTGATGGTAGTCACGGTGAAAACTGCGGCGGAAGCCGTAAGTGCGGCCACGGCCAACAAGGTTAAAAAACCAGCGAACAATTTTTTCATTTTTTGACAGTTTCTTGGTGCAGGTTAAAATCCAAAACTCCCTTTTCAAGTACATTATGCGGCCCGTGCCCACCAAATCATTCGCGTTTTTCAAAAATTCATCGCAAATTCCGATGTTGCCAAGGTGAGGTTGTTTTGCGGCACCCTGCGCGTTCCGCCAGCCTTCGCAAAGTGCCAGGGTTGGCGCAGTTCAAGATCTGGCGGATCTACAGCGTGGCCTTGGGAAATGGTGAGGGTGGACGGAGGATGTTTGTTTTAACGTCCGTCCTCACCTGATTCAGGAAAACTTCCAACAAACGATCCTCGTCTCGCCTGGTGTAAGCTTAGCTGCCGCCAAAAAACTATTTCAGCGCCTGCCGCGTTCGCTGTCCGGCCATCAGCCACCACAGCGCGCCGGTGAGCAGGGCTAGCGCGCCGACCATGACGTGGCCGGTGGCTACATCCGCGGCTTTGTTGGTCCAGATGGTGGCCGCCCCGAGACCGATTTGCACCAGCAGGAGAACCAGCCAGAAAAACGTCAGGCGGGTAAGGCTGTCACGCAGGCCTAGCTTTTTCTTCGCCAGCATCGCCGCCGCCGCCACGCCCAGGAAAATGGCATAGGCTACCAACCGGTGAACCATTTGCAGATTGACCTGAAAGGCAGTAATGGGATTACCGATGGTGCCGGGCGGCCGGTGGGCGTTGTAAGCTAAAAGGGCTTCCGGGGTTGTGGCTGGCCAGATTTTTCCGTAAGCCAGCGGAAAATCGGTGATCGCCAGCCCGGCGTGCTGATGGCGCATCGTCGCCGCGATCAGCAATTGCACAAAAATCAACACCGTAACGTATAGCACATGGCTGCGCAAACCGCGCGGAATGGAAACTTGTTGCTCCATTTCGGAACGATGCCACCAGCGGCTGGTAAAGAGGGCGAGGGCACAGGTTAGCACGAGAAACGTTTGTGCGACCGCGCCATGCGGAACCCCGAGCCAATCCAGCTGCCAGCGAACGCGGAGTCCGCCCAGAATACCCTGCGCAATGACCAGCAAAAACGCGGCGATGCCCAGCCAATGGAGCCATTTGCGCGGTTCCCGGAGCCAAAGCCAGACGGCCAGAATGGTGGTCAGCAAGCCCACGGCAGAAGCCAGGAGGCGATGCGAATGCTCGTAGAATATGCCGCCGATCCATTTATCCACGGGAAACAGAAACATGTTGTAGCCGTAGGTGGTCGGCCAGTCAGGAACGGACATGCCGGCTTCATGGCTGGTGACCAGGCCGCCGAGGCCGATCAACAGAAAGGTGGCGAAGGCGTTGAGCACGGCGAACCAAAACAGGGCGGGCTGATATTTGTTGTTATTCATGCAATAAAGCGAAACCGCCGGGAATTGTGTCATGCCACGGGCGCGGGGAAAACTTAAATTATTGCCGGAGCCGGACTGAAAAGCGTCGAGAAACCGGAAAAATAAAAAGCCGCCCCGCAGTTGACGTGCAGGACGGCCCGAAAAAGTTGTCGGTTTATATCACCGTGCTGTGCGGAATTATGGCATCCTTCGGTATGATGACGATGCCATCGCGAACGAAGTAATGAGCGTGATCCACGTTCTCCGGCTTGCCGACCGGAGAAATGGTGACATTATTGCCGATGCGCGCGTTTTTATCTATGATCGCATTTTCAATTTTGCAGTGCGCGCCGATACCGACCCGCGGCAGGTTATCACGCTCGTGGCGATCCACCGACTCCTGCGATTCGTAATAGTCGCTGCCCAGAATAACGACGCGGTTCAATTCCGTGCCATCGCCGATGATGGTGCGCAAACCGACAATGCTATGGTTGATGCGGGCGCGGTTAATGATGCAACCATCGGAAATGACCGCGTGGTCAATCTGAGCGCCATTGATCTTGGAGCCGGGCAAATAGCGCGGCCGGGAAAAGATCGGCGCACTCATGTCGAAGAAATTAAAGCGCGGCAATTCGGAAACGAGGTCCAGATTCGCCTCGAAAAAATTGCGAATGGTTCCAATATCCTCCCAATAGCCCTGATAGACATAGGAAAAAACGCGGTGCGTATTGATGGCGTGCGGAATGATGTGCTTGCCGAAGTCGGACAGCGGGTTGTCCAGCAGGCCGGCAATGGCGTGGCGGTTGAACACATAAATACCCATGGAGGCGAGAAATGATTCGCGATCACGGGGAATGCCGAATTGCGCATTCATCTCCGGGGTGAGATTAAGCGGATCCAGCAAAGCCGGGTCCTTGGGCTTTTCCACAAAACGGGTGATGCGGCGACTTTCGTCAATCTGCATGATGCCCAGCGCACCCGCCTCACTGCGACCCACCGGCAAGGTGGCAATGGTGATGTCGGCCCCCGTTTCCCGGTGCTGCTCAATGACATCCTGAAAATCCATGCGATACAACTGATCGCCGCTGAGAATCAGCAGGTAATCAAAATCGTGGTTCATGAAGTGAACGAGATTTTTGCGCACCGCGTCCGCCGTCCCTTCGTACCAGGAGGTGTTATTGAACGTTTGCTGCGCCGCCAGAATCTCCACAAATCCCGCCGTGAATTGGTCGAATTTGTAAGTGCG
>CAISVF010000075.1 GCA_903888765.1 uncultured Verrucomicrobia subdivision 3 bacterium
CTCTGCAACGCAGCGGGCCCAGCCTTTGCTGCGATCACCACCGAAGATTGCCGGGGGTTCTTTGTAAACGCCGGCATCGCTATATGATTCATGTAAATGCTCTAACGGGAAATTTAGCTGCGGCTGCATTGTTGATGTGGTAAATTTGCACAAATCTGTCTTAAAACCTATATTATGAATAAATTTTTTACTTGGGTAGTTTTGCTGGTCCTTTCTTTTGGACTTGGCGGATCCATTTCCGGGGCCAAAACAGCGGATAGGGAATTTTTTAACATTCGGAATTTTGGTGCGCGGGGTGATGCTACCCATCTTGATAATGTTGCCATAGATCGGGCGATTACCGCCGCTGCGCAAGCCGGAGGCGGTACAGTTTTTGTGCCGGCAGGAACTTATCTATGTGGTTCGATTCATCTGCGGAGTAATATCCGTTTGTTTCTGGATGCCGGTGCGACCATTCTAGGTGCGCCCCAAAATCTTAACGCTTATGATGAAACCGAGCCGTTTCCCGGCATTGCGTATCAGGACGGTGGTCATTGCTATTTCCATAACAGCCTGATCTGGGGTGAAAATTTGACCAACGTTTTCATCTGTGGCCACGGCACCATCAACGGCGGTGGCCTGGATCGCAATCCCAAGATACTTGATGAAATGTGCGGCTACGCCCATTTTCAAACGCCCAATACCAAAATTTATCCACCGGTTCGCATCGGCAATAAATCCATTGCTCTGAAACTCTGTAGAAATGTTCTTATTCGCGACATCACGATTATTCACGGTGGGCATTTTGCGATTCTCGTTACCGGTTGCGATAACCTGACCATTGACAACGTTACGCTGGATACCAACCGGGATGGGATGGATATTGACTGTTGCCGTAACACCATGGTGAGTAATTGTCGCGTCAATTCGCCGACCGATGACGGCATTTGCCCCAAGAGCACCTATGCCCTCGGCGAATTGCGCCTGACGGAAAACCTGACCATCGTCAATTGTCAGGTGTCGGGTTTTGTGGAAGGCTCGCTGGTGGATGGCACCATGAAGCCCGCCAAAAGTGGCATGGGGCGCATCAAATTCGGCACCGAATCCAGTGGCGGTTTCCGCAACTGCACGGTGGCGAACTGCACGTTTCGCAGTTGCCATGGGCTTGCTTTGGAGGAAGTAGATGGCGGGATTCTCGAAAACATCACCATCAACAACCTCACGATGATGGATGTGCGTGATTACGCCATTTATCTCACCACGGGCAAACGCAATCGCACCCCCAACCTGACCCTGAACAGCCGGGCCCGAAACATTTTGATTTCCAATGTCATTGCTGATGGCGTGGACAAAATGAGCGGCATTCAACTCAACGGCTTGCCGGAACAACCCTTGGAAGGTGTCCGGTTGGAAAATATCCGGCTCATCAGCAAAGGCGGTGGTACCACCAATGATGCGGCAATTCAACTCAAGGAACTGGGCACCGGCTATCCCGAACCGGCAAAACTCGGCACGACTCCCGCATACGGAATTTTTGCGCGCCACGTCCGCGACTTTGAACTGGCGAATATTCATGTCAGTTTTGCGAAAAACGATTTGCGATACGCTGCCGCGTTTGCCGACATTGATGGTTTGGAAATCGACAATCTCAAGGCGCAGGTCAGTGACGGAATATCCCCGGTTTTGTTTGGCGATGATGTGCGTGGCCTGAGCATCCGTAATTCGCCGCAGATTCAAAAATGATCGGACGCCGGCAATTGCTGAATTCGGCTTTGCCTGGATTCCTCCCCATGCGCCCATCGAAATGCGCGTCGTCGAATAGCCAGAATAGTTTCAGGTCGCTCATGCGTTCCATCACCTTGCTTAAGCGCCAGGAAATTCAGGCGCATCCCCGGATGCTTCTCGCACTATGGTGCCATCCGTCAACGCGCCAGCGTCTTGGAGCGCGACGGCTCTCCGCCGCTTTGCGTCGCGTTACCAAACCATTTCTATCTGGCGCTATGCAGCGGTAAAGGTTGTAACCAACTGGCTGGCTTTGTTGTCCATCAACCGAGAATCATGATTTTTTGCTGAATTTAAACAG
>CAISVF010000076.1 GCA_903888765.1 uncultured Verrucomicrobia subdivision 3 bacterium
TATTGGCGCAGTATTCGCAAACCACTCTTACCGGTTTCTTTACCTTTTCTTTAACACCCCCTAAAAATCACCTGCAAATTCCTTAGAAAAATCGCAAAACTTTACCATTTCTTTACCTCTTTTGTTTTTGCAGGTGGTAAAGTTTTTTAGATATCCACAGCAACCATTGACTGCTGATCCAGAGGGAATATATGTGACAAAATTGCACTGTTTTTTGCCATTTTTCCAAATTTCAAAAAATTTGCCACCCCGCTCGCTTACCGCTTATGGCGGTTTTTGTCACAATTTGTCATATAATGTCACATTTTGTCGCGTGGATTTTTTGCGCGCCATTTAAATATGCCTTTTTTAAGTTGTTTTACCGACCGCTACAGGGGATAAGGTACGAAAAAAGTTTACCGATTTTTACCGAATTTTACCGCTACCGGCAAACTTTGCCCGCTTACCGCCGACCGCCTCAGTCCGTTCCGCCGGAGAGCCAGCGAAAAAGGTTAATACGTGACAAAAGTTCTTTTCTGTCCCGATAAGTGGCGGGTTTGTGCGCGCCGTTTTTGCTCACGTAATCACAAACTATATTTTTTGTTAACTTTGATCCAACAGTTATAGAAAACCGCTATAGGAGCACAGAATAACAAAAATTTTACCATCCACGGGCGTTTGTCTCGCACTTGCACCTTTGGACATGACCAGAGATGACCAAACGTTACCAAAAATGACCGAAAATAAAATTCCCGGCTTTTTGGCGTTCGGAGCTGCCCAGGTTGGCTGCACGCTATCAAAGAACAAGTTTGAACTGAATCTGAAGGCCTATTTGGCCGACAGATTCAGCCTCAAATTAAGACCATGAATATATAACACAAGGCCGGGCAGCAGGCCAGATTTTTCAGGCAATTTTTGCGATAGTAAAACGCGCTTCCAAAGTTAGTGCTGAGACAGGATTAACAAGATGAACAAGATGGTTCGCCGGCTTGCGGAGCCCCGCAGTCGAGGGGCACTGGCGCCGGGCGGTTCTCCGGGCCACTCGGCTATGAACGCCGCTTGTCCCCAGACAAGGCTCCCTGATTACGACCAGTTGACTTCCATCCATTCCGGCTCCAACCATCGGCGTGTTGACCGGGGATCGCCCGGCTGCCAGTGGGGTTTGCCCACCATGACAGACTTCGTCATTCCCTAGCTGACTCGTCCACCCACACCAACCAAATCGACTTCCCGTTGACCGCCACGGCGGACGGTCGTTATTACGGACTGGTCATTCTCGTTCCGTGGCTCTTCACCCCGCCTCTCGGCAACGCAGTTACGGTTCGATACCGCACGATTCTTCACCGCACACAAGGAGGAGATTCTTGCAGATCAGCATGCCCTTGATCGTCCGCGCGAGCGCAGCACCCATCGCTGGCTTGCGCGTTCAATCCGGTTGAGCGCAGCCGAACCCCAGAGGGGTGAAGCCACTTCGGGCGCGAAAAAATGGTCGAGGGCGAATCGCGTTGGTTTACTGTTGGGATGTCAGAAAAAAAATCCAAAACAAAACCGCCCAAGATCCCTTTAAGACTCCTTTGCGCGGCGGAATTTTCGTCCCAAACCGGGCGGGCTTGAGGGGCAAAGCTCCGGAAGAATCAGGCTGAAGTCTGGCTCCGGCGGCGATAAAGCTTTACAGCCCCGGCACCGACGAAAATCAATCCAAACCCGGACAAGGCATAATTGGCCGGTTCGGGCACCGCCGTGATACCGGTGTAATCTAATCGAAACCCAGAAAAGTCTAAGTTGGTAGAAGCACCGTCAATGGCACCGGTAAGACTAAAGGTAATAGTGTCCAGTCCTTGAGACAAAGAAACATTGCCAAGAGATGCAGTAACTGTTCCGCTTTTATTGGTAGGAAAAAGAGTAGTCACATCTGTTCCGTTTACATTCCAGACTCCAGCTTCATGCGGTTTGTCAAAACAGGTTAAGCCGATTCAATGGGAAGCCGGCAACGTCCATGAATGAACGACGCTCCCATGCTTTCGATTTTCCCGTTCGCTGTTGGGAAGAACGCTGGAAACATAATCAACGATGACGTTGGTTGGCGAAAGCGTCACGCGCACATGGCCGGAGTTGCCTAGAAAAACTCCCTGCTTGTAACCATAGTTTTGCAGGTCGCGGATACGGTCATTGCCGGCAAAACTCGGTTGCGGAATCATGATGTAAGGGATGCCATCGAGTTCTTGCCGTGCGTAAAAATTGTCGTGCGCCTTGAACACCGCCGTAACATGGTTTCTCAAAAGCAGTTGATGCACCGGCATCAGCCAGTCGCGGCGATGTTGCGCGAAACCTTCCGTGCCATCCAAATTCTTTCCGCCCCATTCATTGAACCCGGCGATTTCCACGCCGCCGCGCGAGGTCTGGTCGCCCGCCAGCAAATTGTGGATGAAGATAAATTTGTATTTTGCCTTGCTCGCCAAAAGGATTTGCGCCAGCCAGTTGTATTGTTCACGACCAAGCGACCATGCCCAGCCATCGCTGTTGCGTCCACCTGAGCGCAGTGAGTAACGATACGGATCAAGCACCACGAACAGTGCGTCACCCCAAGTCCAGGAATAGTAATTTTCCAAAAATCCACTTGGCGCTCTCGGTGTCGAATCACCGGTGAAAAAATTGTCCGGCTTGGGATTGGGAAAATATTTTTTCCGAATGGCGTTCGACCACGCGGCGAGGCTGTCCGACGAACCATCATCATTACGGCTGGCTTCTCCGTCGTGGACGCCGAGGGTCAGAAACAATGCCGATCCAATCTGATTGAGATAAAATCGTTGCGCGAGATATTGCCGCGCGGCCTCCTCGCGCGTGGCGTGTTTATCGGTCATGAACAGGTTGCCGAGATCAATGTGGAAATCCGGCGCATCGGCACGGATGTTCGCGAGCGTTTGTTGATAAACTTCCGCGCTGGTGTGTTCGTCCAGATGCGCGTCCGCCGTCATGGTGAAGGTAAAGCTGCTGCCCGGCGCGCGAGCGGTGTGGAACGACGATTCCGCAGAATTGGTGAATGGGGTCACCCCGGCAGACCGCCAGCAAAACCGATAAAAATACTTTGTGCCGGTCTGAAGCGCCGCGAGAACGAATTCGACCGGCGTGCCGGCTTTGAGTATTTGCAAAGGAGTCTGGTTCGTGCATGTGCCGGACTGGGTCCCGTAAACAATGCAAGCCTCCAAGTCACGATATGCCAGCGCACTGATCGTGATGGAATGACTCTCCGGACGCGCGAGAATCAAATCGAAATCATGCGCCGGAACGGTGACGTTGAAAAAATTCGTGCCCGAAGGTGCCCGATGGCCGTGGTCGCCTTTGGGCCGTTCATTTTGACTGTAAGTTGTCAGCAAACCAAACCCAAAAGCCGCCGACAGGAAAAAGATAAAAATTCTAAGCATGGAGGGATTTGGCTTTGACCTTGTAGCTGTGCGCGATGTCGCCGGTCTGGTTCTGCGCGGTCTCATCCTCCGGTAAATCGCTGCGGACGTATTCCACCTTCACGTTTTCCGGCGAGACAGCCACACGCAGGTGACCGGAGTTGGGCAACTTTACCCCGGACTCGTAACGCTGCTCATTGTAAGTCGCGTAACCGTGGTCGGCGGGCATCGGCACTTCCTGATAAACGATGCCGTCGCGTTCCTGCCGACAATAAAGATGATCGTGGCCTTGAAAGAAAATCGTGACGCCGTGCTTGACCATGAGCTGATGCACCGGCAGTTCCCAATTCGGGCGGCGCTGCTTGAATTCGTAAGCGCCATTCCGGTCGTGGCCGCCCCATTCATACAAATCACATTCGTCCACGCCGCCGCGGCCCGAACCCATGACGTGATGCGCGAAGACAAATTTGTATTTCACCTTGCTGGTTTCGAGTGTGCGCTTAAACCACTGATACTGCGCGTCGCCGAGGGTCAGCGCCCACCAGTCGCGCTGGCCGCGCCCCCCTTTGCCGCCGCCGGCTTCCTGCTCGCGAAAGCCGCTGTCCACCTGCGCGGGCGAATGCCAGTAGTTGTCGAGAATCACAAACAGCGCGTCGCCCCAAGTCCACGCGCAATAGTCTTTCCGAAGACCAATTTCGTTCAGCTGCTCGGCGTCGCCGGAATAAAATCTGTCCGGGGCGGGTGTCGGGAAAAACTGATTGCGTGCATTTTGAGCGTGAACCGCGACGGCGTGGCGATCATCGGTCTGATTGAAATTGAACAATGAGGCTTGCTCGTGATTGCCGTTCAATAAAAACACCGGAGCAGATTGTGCAACAAGGCCGAGGAACGGCCGTTGTAACGTGTAGCGTTCAGCCACGGCATTGAAGGAAACTTCGCGAA